>NZ_CM002917.1:1209366-1525819 GCF_000154705.2 Hoeflea phototrophica DFL-43
CACCGGGGATGACGAGCTGCTGGCAACCTGCAATCAGCTGCTTCTGCATGTGTCACTCGAAACCCGCCGCACCTGCGAGCCCGAAGGCGAGGTTCTGGCGAAGATCACGGCGCTCGGGGAAGCCCAGTCGAAGCTGCCCAAACCAGCCAGCATGCGGGACTAGGCGATGAGCAAGCGTGTTCTCATTACCGGCGGAGGATCGGGCATTGGCAAGGCGATGGCCGAGACCTTTGCAGCCGAAGGCGCGCGGGTCTTCATCACCGACGTCAACCAAGATGTGCTCGCCGAATGCCCGGACAGCTGGCTGAAAATGGCGGGCGACGCCAGCTCTCCCGAGCATATGCGTGAAGTGTTTGCGCGCATTGCCGGCGAATGGGGCAGCCTTGATGTGCTCTGCGCCAATGCGGGCATTGCCGGTCCCACCGCACTGGTCGAGGATATCGAGCCGGAGGATTTTCGCCGCTGCCTCGCCGTCAATCTCGAAGGTGCGTTTCTGGCCGCCAAATACGCAGCGCCGATGATGAAGGCGCAGAAATCCGGGGTGATCGTCATCACGTCTTCCAATGCCGGTCTCAATGGCTTCCCCAACCGCGCACCCTATGCGGCGGCGAAATGGGCGGAGATCGGCCTGATGAAGACGCTGGCCATGGAGCTTGGCCCCTATGGCATCCGCGCCAATGCGATCGCCCCAGGCTGCGTCGAAGGCCCACGGATTGATGGCGTGATTGCCCGCGAGGCCAAGGCCAAGGGCACAACGCCGGAAATCATCCGCGCAGGCTATGAGGCGGGTGTGTCGATGCGCTCCTTCGTCACCGCGCAGGACGTGGCCAACATGGCGGTGTTCCTGGCTTCCGAGGGCGCGCGGCTGGTCTCCGGCCAGGTGATCGCCGTCGATGGCCATACCGAAAACCCCGACCCGAAGGTGTGAGATAATGGATTTCGGACTGACCCAGGAACAGGACATGATCGTCGAGACGACGAGGTCCTTCGTCGAGAACGAGCTCTACCCGCACGAGGCACAAGTCGAGCGAACCGGCCATCTCGACATGGATCTGGTGCGCGAAATCCAGGGTAAGGCGATTGCCGCCGGGCTTTATGCGGCCAACATCCCGGAAGAATTCGGCGGCGCCGGTCTCGATACGCCGACATGGCTGCTCTACGAGAAGGAACTGGGCCGCGCCAATTACGCGCTGCACTGGACCTGCGTCGCGCGCCCCTCCAACATTCTCTGCGCCGGCACGCCCGAGCAGCGCGCCCGCTATCTCGAGCCCTGCGTGGCCGGCGAGAAATGGGATTGCCTGGCCATGACCGAGCCCGGCGCGGGCTCCGACCTGCGCGGCATGAAGGCCAGCGCGAAGCAGGACGGGTCAGACTGGGTCTTGAACGGCACCAAGCATTTCATTTCTCACGCCGACATCGCCGACTTCACCATTGCCTTCATGGCTACGGGTGAAGAAGACACGCCGCGTGGCAAAAAGAAACTGATCACCGCCTTCTTCGTCGACAAGGGCACGCCCGGTTACGTCGTCCGCGACGGCTATCGCAATGTCTCGCACCGGGGCTACACCAATGCCGTCCTTGAATTCGACAATTGCCGGATCCCGGCAGAAAACGTACTCGGCGAAGTCCACAAGGGCTTCGAGGTCGCCAACACCTGGCTCGGCGCCACCAGGCTGCAGGTCGGCGCCACCTGCCTCGGCCGTGCCGACCGCGCCTTCCGGCACTCGGTTGAATGGGCGGCGACCCGCGAGCAGTTCGGCCAGCCGATCGGCAAGTTCCAGGGCGTCTCCTTCAAGCTCGCCGACATGGCGATGGAGATGAAGGCGGCCGAACTGATGATCATGGAGGCCGGCTGGAAGTTCGATCAGGGCACTGTGTCCGATGCCGACATGGCCATGGCCAAGCTCAAGGCCACCGAAATGCTCGCCATGGTCGCCGACGAGGCGATCCAGATCCATGGCGGCATGGGGCTGATGGACGAGCTGCCGCTCGAACGCATCTGGCGCGATGCCCGCATCGAACGCATCTGGGAAGGCACATCCGAGATTCAGCGCCATATCATCTCCAGGGCGCTGCTGCGCCCGTTTGGAGCCTGAAACCACATGAGCGGCACACTGACGCGATTACTGCGCCCGAAATCGGTGGTCTATATTGGCGGCTCGCAAATTGCCGGCCCCATACGCGCTGCCCGGCGCGCCGGCTATGACGGCGAGATCTGGGTCGTCAATCCGGTTCGCGACGAGATCGAGGGGATCGCCTGCTATGCAGCGATTGCCGATTTGCCGTCGCCGCCTGACGCCGCCGTCGTCGGCCTGTCGCCGGAGCGCTCGATCAAGGCGGTTGGTGAGCTCAGGCAGGCCGGAGCAGGCGGCGCGGTGGTGATGTCGTCGGGTTTTCTCGAACTGGGCACCGATGCCGGACGCGATCTTCAGCAACGGCTTGTCGCCGCCGCGGGCGAAATGGCCTTGCTGGGACCCAATTGCATGGGGCTGATCAATCAGTTCTCAGGGGCTGCGGTCTGGGGCGATGACAACCACATCGAACGCCAGCACGGGCCTGCGGCAGCGATCATTTCGCAAAGCGGCGCGCTGCTGATCGGCATCACCAATGTCGAGCAGGCATTTCCTCTCGGCTTTGCCATCAGCCTGGGCAATCAGGCCGTCACCGGGACGCCCGAACTCATTCATGCGCTTCTCGAAGATGATCGCATCCGCGCCATCGGATTGTATGTCGAGGGCATCAACGACGGCGAAGCCTTCGGCCAGGCATGTCGCGCGGCGTTGATCAAGGGGGTACCGGTGATCGCGCTCAAGGGCGGCGACGGTGCTGACGGCTCGAAGATCTCCCTCAGCCATACGGCATCCATGGTGGTCGAGCGCGATCTCTGGGAATCCTTTTGCACCCGGTTCGGCATCGTCGAGGTTTCCTCGCCCAAGGCGCTGGTCGAAACCTTGAAGCTGCTCACCGTTGGCGGCCTGCCAAAGGGCAACCGGCTCTCCATCGTGTCCTACTCCGGCGGCCTGAACGGCCTTGCCGCCACCCGGTGCGGCAGTCTCGGGCTGAAACTGCCCATGCCCACTCAAGCCAATGGCGCGTTCATACGCGATCTGCTGCCTGAAACGGTCACGCTCAGCAATCCGCTCGATCTCAACATACCCTTCAGCGCCAGCGATGGCAGCATCTCGATGCGCGACACCAAGGGCGTTGCCGATGCGATTGCCGCCTTCGCCGAAGACGTGTCCGACCAGATCGTCTTTTTCATTGATGTCCCGCGTCCCGGCGCCGGCAATCTCGACCGGGTTTGGTGCGATTCCATGGAAGCCCTGATCGAGGTCCGCAACCGCCTCGGCATCCCGGTCTCGGTTGCCGGGATCCTGCCGGAAGGGCTTGCCACGGATTTCAGAAAGCACATGCAGACCAACGGCGTCGCCGCCCTGCTGGGATATTCCGACACGATGGAGGCGCTGGCTGTCAGCGCCAGGATTGCCGCCAACAGGGCCAGGATCCTCAAGCAGAACCGGCCCGAGCCATTGATCGCCGGTGGGGAGCCGCAAGGAGCGATGATGCACAATGAGGCCGTTTCCAAGGCGGCCTTGAAAGCCTTTGGCCTCACCACCCCGCACCATATTGTCGTCCCGATCGAAGATGCGGCGAACGCGGCGTCCAGTCTCGGCTTTCCGGTTACGGTGAAAGTGCACAGCGACACCATCGCCCACAAAGCCCGCATCGGCGGCGTGCACCTCAATCTCGGCGACAGCGCCATGGTCACCGCAGCCGTTGTTTCGATGACCGAAACCGTCTCCCGGGCGGAAGGCGGCCATGCGGTCACCCATGTACTGGTCGAATCCATGATTGCCGGCGCAGAGGCGGAACTGATCCTTGGCATCAAGCGCCATCCGTCGATGGGTCTGGCCTTGATGATCGGCAAGGGCGGCGTTCACGCCGAAGACCTTGCCGTGTTCGAAACGGTATTGCTGCCAATCGACGGGCCGGAGCTTGATCGCGCCTTGCACCGGCTCGGATATCGCAATCATGAGGCCGTCCTGGCTGCGGCCCATGCCGTTGCCAACTACGCCTTGTCCAATGCGGCAGAGCTGGTGACCCTGGATGTCAATCCGCTGCTCATCACAACAGATGGCCAGGCCATTGCAGCCGATGCGCTGATCGTGCTCGGCGGGAAGGTGGCAGGATGACGGGGATGGATCTGTCACACTATATCGGACTTGCGGGTCCGGACTATGAGGTCGATATCGAGCGGGGCAAAATCCGTGAATTCGCCCGCGCCATGGCCGCACCCTTGCCGGATTTCGTGTCGGGTCAATTCCCCGTTGTTCCCGCCACCTTCCTGGTCTGCGCACCCTATACATGGGGATACACGCTTGAGCGTCCGCGCGGCACGGTGTTTGGCGAGATCGACCATGATTTTACGGTATCGCTGCATGCTGAGGAAAGCTTTGCCTTTTTTGGACCGGGCCTGCGCGCGGGAGATCGTTTGACAGCCAGGCCAAGCCTTGAAAAGAGCTGGACAAAAACCGGGGTTCAGGGCGGCAGCATGACATTCCTCACCATGTTGACCGAGTATAAAACGGCGGACGGAACGCTTCGCGCCGAACAGCGCTCGACCAGCGTGACAACGCAACATGCGCCGGGCGACGGCGACGGATGGGCGGCGGAATTGCCGCCCTATGAGCCCGCCTATGATATGCTTGAGCGCAGCAGTCCCTTCAGCGGCATCGAGCGCCAGGCCTTGTCCGAGCTTCGTCTCGACACGGGGCCCGGCCCGGTGAGCGCCGGGCCGTTGTTGATGCAGGATATCGTCAGGTTTCAGGGTGTTGTCGGCGAAGATGATCCGCTCCATCATGATGCGGCCTGGGCCAGGCAGAACGGATATCCCGGGCCCTTTGCACTCGGAACCCACCAGGCCAGCCTGATGGCGGCCTATGCAGCCTACTGGCTGGCGCCGGAGGCTGTCCGCGGCTTCAAGGTGCGGTTTCGCAATATCTGCTGGCCCGGCGACAGGCTGGTCTATGATGGCCGGATATCTGGTCTGGATCCGGGCGCGGGCACAGCACAGGTGCACTTGACCTGCCGGGTTGAAAATGGCCGGCTTGTCAGCGAGGCCTGGATGGAATTTGACTTAAAAGCAAACCAAGGAACCCATCCATGACCGGACCTGTCACAACCAGAATCGTCGGCCACGTGCTGGAAGTCACGCTCGACCGGCCCAAGGCCAATGCTGTCGATCTGGCGACCAGCCGGATCCTCGGCGAGGTGTTCCGCGACTTCCGCGACAACCCGGATCTGCGCGTGGCCATTCTCACCGGTGCCGGTGAGAAATTCTTCTGCCCCGGCTGGGATCTCAAGGCCGCCAATGATGGCGACGCGGTCGATGGCGATTACGGCGTTGGCGGTTTCGGCGGGTTGCAGGAACTGCCGCATATGAACAAGCCGGTGATTTGCGCAGTCAACGGCATCTGCTTTGGCGGAGGGCTCGAAATCGCGCTTTCCTGTGACATCATTCTGGCGGCAGAACACGCCACCTTTGCCTTGCCGGAAATCCGCTCCGGCACGGTGGCCGACGCCGCCTCGATCAAGCTGCCCAAGCGCATTCCCTACCACATAGCCATGGAGATGCTGTTCACCGGCCGCTGGCTTGACGCTGAGGAGGCGCACCGCTGGGGCTTCGTCAACCACATCCATTCCGCCGACCGGTTGATGGTGGAAGCCTGGAAAATGGCGGAACTACTGGCCTCCGGTCCGCCGCTGGTCTTCGCCGCGATCAAGGAAGTGGTGCGCGAAGCCGAGGGCGAGAAATTCCAGGACACCATGAACAAGGTCACCAAACGCCAGCTCAGGACCGTTGACACGCTCTATGGCTCCGAGGACAATCTCGAAGGTTTCCGCGCCTTTTCTGAAAAACGCGACCCGGTCTGGAAGGGCAAATAGAGCGGGCGATGCGGCTTAAATCTTGGTGTGCATCTGGTAGCCCGGTGCAAAGGTCAGCCGCACCGAGGTGATCACCAGCCCCTCGTTCCAGGTGCTGCGATCAATGACGAACAGGCCTTCGCCTTCCTTGCAGCCGAGGATTTCTGCCTCGCGCGGCCCTGCGGTCATCGCCGAAAAGGAAAAATCCCCGCCCTCGAAGGGCACATTGGCCACCAGCCATTCATTGGCGCTCTTCACTGTGAGATCGGCAGCTTCGATGCCGGGCACGGCTTCCGGATTGATCCAGCGATCACCAAACACATAAGGCTTGCCGTCAGCCAGATGCAGCGTCACCAGGTGGATCAGCGTGATGCCCTGTTCGACCTGCATCCGCGCCCGGATACCCGAGGGCGGTACCGCGCGTTCCTGGGTGAGGACCGTGTGGCGGTAGGTCTGACCCTTGCCTTCGATCTCGTGGCGGATCACCGGAATGTCCAGAGTTGCCTTGCGCACCGGGTTGAGCGCCACCCGCGTGCCTGCCTTGCGGCGGCGATCCAGCAACCCGGATTCGGCAAGTGCGCGCAGCGCCCGGTTGACCGTGGCCCGGGCGCAACCGAATTCGATCGCCAGTTCCGCCTCGTTCGGAATGAAATCTCCCGGCTTCCATTCGCGCGCATTGATCCGGCGCAGCACCTCCGCCTGCACCGATTGCCAGCTGTTGAATTCTCCCCCGCTCAAATGGCCTCTCCAAGCTCCTTCATCGTCCACGCATAGGCCGAGACGATGGCCTCCCGCTTCACATGTTTGCCGCCCGTCACCATGTGACGCCCCGCCGACCAGACATCTCCTACCATGCGGTCGTCGCCGGCGAATATATAACAATCGAGAATGGTGTCGCCGCTTCTGCCGATCAGATCCACAGCATCTGCATTCAGCGCCATCAGATCGGCCAGCTTGCCGGTGGCGATAGAACCATTGTCGCGCGCCGATACCGAAGCGCCGCCGGCATTGATCGCATCGAACAGCCGTCGTCCTGTGGATTTGTCCACGCTCGCCAGCGCCGCGCGGGAATGATCGCGCAACCGCTGCGAATGATCCAGCGTGCGGAGTTCTTCTGACAGCGAAATGCGGATGTTGGAATCTGATCCCACCGCAATCGGCCCACCCGCATCGAACCAGCGCACGCCATCGAAAATGCCGTCGCCGAGGCTGGACTCGGTAATCGGGCACAGCCCCGCCACAGCACCGCTCCTGGCCAGACCCTCGGTTTCATGCGGCAGCATCTGGGTGCAATGGATGAAGCAGTGCCGCGCATCAAGATCCATCGTGTCGAGCACCAGTTCCACCGGGCGCTTGCCGTGGGCTGCGGCAATTTCCTCAACCTCGGCGATCTGCTCTGCCAGATGCATGTGCAGCGGATTGGTTCCCGCCAGCACCGCATGATGATGAAGGTCCTCGGCAGCAACGGCACGCAGGCTGTGTGGCGCAACGCCGATGCGGCTGTCACCGGTAAGCCGTGCCATCACCTCTGCTGATTTCGCATGCAGCTCCGCATAGGCATCGAGCGTGTTGCCGAATCGGATCTGACCGGGTCCAAGCGCGCGCCGGTCGCAGCCGCCATATTGATAATGCACGGGAAGCAAGGTCAGCCCGATGCCGGTCAGTGCACTGGCAGCCGCGATCCGTTCGGCCATCTCGGCGATATTGGCATAGGGCACGCCGCCGGGCTGATGGTGCAAATAGTGGAACTCAACATTGGCGGAATACCCGGCCTCGAGCATTTCCATCTGCACGAAAGCCGCGATCGCCTGGACATGATCCGGCGTCAGCCGGTCGAGAAAGCGGAACATCAACTGCCGCCAGGTCCAGAAGGAATCGGATGGATTGGGTCCGCGCTTTTCGGTCAAGCCTGCCATGGCGCGTTGAAATGCATGGCTGTGGCAATTGGCGGGCGAGGGCAGCAGGATTCCGACCCTGTGACCTTCTTCTGGTTGCCCGGTTTGGACTGATCCGATGGTGCCCGCCGCAGTGATGTCGACCCGCACATTCTCGGCCCATCCGCTCTCCAGTAACGCCTTTTCAGCCCAAATGACCGCCATCGTCTCACGCCTCTTGACAGGTTTTTATGTATATACTTATAGTCAAAATACACGGACATAACAACGGCAAAATCATGCTCCTGACCAACGCAACCCTGGCCGCAATGGATGGCAAGTCAACCTATGGGTTGGTGGAAAAGGCGGCGGTTGCGGTTGAGGACGGGCGAATTGCCTGGGCCGGATTCGAGCAGGATCTGCCCGCCAGTTTGCGTGATCTGGAATCATTGGATCTTGAAGGCCGCCTGGTCACCCCGGCGCTGATTGATTGTCATACTCACGTCGTGCACGGCGGCAACCGGGCGCGCGAATTCGAGATGCGGCTTGAGGGCGCGTCCTATGAAGAGGTGGCGCGCGCCGGCGGAGGGATTGTCTCCACCGTGTCGGCCACGCGGACCACATCCCGGGCTGACCTGCTTGCCGGTGCGCTCAAGCGCGTCGATGCGCTGATCGCCGAGGGCATCTCCACCATCGAGATCAAGTCCGGATACGGGCTCGACATCGAAACCGAACTGAAAATGCTGCGTGCGGCGCGCGACGTTGCGGCAAACCGAAACGTTCGGATCAAGACCAGCTATCTGGCAGCACATGCGGTGTCTGCGGAATACAAGGGCCGCGCCGACGCCTATATAGAAGACGTCTGCATCCCCGGTCTTGAGGCCGCGCATGCCGAGGGGCTGGTGGATGCGGTCGACGGGTTCTGCGAGGGCATCGCCTTTTCCCCCGAACAGATTGCCCGCGTGTTCGACCGCGCCAAGGCGCTTGGCATTCCGCTCAAGCTCCATGCCGAGCAGCTCTCCAATCTCGGCGGCACCCGGCTCGCGGCAAGCTATGGTGCCCTGTCGGCGGATCATCTTGAATACGCCGATGAAGATGACGCCAAGGCCATGGCCGCATCCGGCACTGTTGCAGTCATTCTGCCCGGCGCTTTCTACACTTTGCGCGAAACCGTAGCGCCGCCGATCGATGCATTTCGCAGGCATGGTGTTGCGATGGCGGTTGCCACCGATTGCAATCCGGGCTCTTCGCCGATGGCCTCGCTGCTGCTGGCGATGAACATGGCATGCACCCTGTTCCGGATGACACCTGAAGAGGCGCTCGCCGGTGTGACCCGCAACGCCGCCCGCGCACTCGGTCTTGATGACACGGGCATGATCGCGCCCGGCCTGCGCGCCGACCTCGCGATCTGGGATGTCGAACATCCCGCAGAACTTTCCTACCGCATTGGTTTCAACCCGCTCTTCAAGCGGATTTTTGGAGGCGCCTTGTGACGCTTACGCTTCTCCCCGGTCAGGCGACGCTTGGTCAGCTCGAACAGATCTGGCGCACCGGCGTTGCCGTGGTTCTTGATCATAGCGCCATGCCGGGGATCGAAGCAGCCGCGGCGCTGGTTCGCAAGGCGGCGGAAGGCGATGAGGCGGTCTATGGCGTCAACACCGGTTTCGGCAAGCTGGCCAGCGTGCGCATCAAGCCCGGCGACACGGCGCAGCTGCAGCGCAACCTGATCCTGTCGCATTGCTGCGGCGTCGGCGAGCCGCTGGATGTCGCCACCACACGGCTGATGATGGTGCTCAAGTTGCTGTCCGCCGGGCGCGGCGCGTCGGGTATCACCTGGAAAACACTTTCCGTAATACAGGAAATGCTCGCCAAAGGCGTCACGCCGGTGATCCCGAGCCAGGGCTCGGTCGGTGCGTCGGGCGATCTTGCCCCGCTCGCCCATATGGCGGCAGCGATGATAGGTGAGGGCGAGTCAGTCTATGGCGGCGCGCGCATGCCTGCCGGTGAAGCGCTCTCAAGGGCTGGCATCAAGCCCGCCGTGCTTGCGCCCAAGGAAGGACTCGGCCTGATCAACGGCACGCAGTTTTCAACCGCCTGTGCGCTGGTGGGTTACTTCGGCGCGATCCGCAACCTTGAGGCCAGTGTGGTCTCGTCCTGCCTCTCGACCGACGCGATCATGGGATCGACTGCTCCGCTTGAAGCCGGAATTCACGCCTTCCGCGGCCATCGCGGCCAGATCAATGTCGCCACCGCCATGCGCGCGGTGATGGCGGGCTCGGAAATTCGCGAGAGCCATCGCGACGGCGACACCCGCGTTCAGGATCCCTACTGCATCCGCTGCCAGCCCCAGGTGGCCGGCGCGGCACTCGATCTTCTCCGGTTTGCCGGCCAGACACTGGAGATCGAGGCCAATGCGGTTTCCGACAACCCGCTGGTGCTGGTCGCCGAGGGCAAGATCGTCTCGGGTGGCAATTTTCACGCTGAGCCGGTGGCCTTCGCGGCTGACCAGGTCGCAATTGCCATCGCCGAAATCGGGGCCATCGCCCAGCGCCGTGTGGCCTTGATGGTCGACCCCACACTGTCCTTCGATCTGCCGCCGTTCCTGACGCCGGAACCGGGGTTGAATTCCGGCCTGATGATCGCCGAAGTCACCACCGCAGCGCTGATGAGCGAGAACAAGCATCTGGCCAATCCCTGCTCGACCGATTCCACCCCGACATCAGCCAACCAGGAAGACCATGTCTCCATGGCAGCGCACGGCGCGCGGCGTCTCAAGCGGATGAATGACAATCTCAACGTGATCATCGGCGTCGAACTGCTCTGCGCGGCCCAGGGCGTTGAATTCCGCGCACCGCTGGCGACGAGCCCGGTACTTCAATCCGCAATCGATCTGATCCGCTCGGAAATCGCCACATTGACCGACGACCGCTTTATGGCGGGCGACATTGCCAGTGCCGCCGCAATCGTCGCCGAGGGTAGGGTGCAGGCGCAATGCAAAGTGGCGAACCTGCTCGAAGGGGTGGCGGCATGATCCCTGTCGAGATCAGACGCGGGAACTCACCACTAGTGCTCGGATTGCCGCACAGCGGCACCCATGTGCCCTCCGAGATCTTTGCCCGGCTGACACCGCTCGGCCAGACGCTTGGCGACACCGACTGGCATGTCGACCGGCTCTATGACGGGCTGCTGGACGATGTCACCACCGTGCAAGCCACTTTTCACCGTTATGTTATCGACGCCAACCGCGATCCCTCAGGTGCGAGCCTCTATCCCGGCCAGAACACCACCGGGCTGGTGCCGATGACCAATTTCGACGGTGAACCGCTCTGGATTGAAGAGCCTGATGCCGATGAGATCGAAGCGCGCCGCCTGGCCTGGCACACGCCCTATCATGCAGCACTCGAAGCCGAGCTTGAGCGTGTCAAAGGGATCCACGGTGTGGCGGTGCTCTATGATTGCCACTCGATCCGCTCGCGCGTTCCTTTCCTGTTCGATGGCACTTTGCCGGATTTCAACATCGGCACCAACAATGGCGAGACTTGCACACCGATCATCGAGGCGGTGGTGGCCGGAATCTGCGCTGGTGCGGAAGGCTATTCAAGCGTGGTCAACGGCCGCTTCAAGGGTGGCTGGACCACGCGCCATTACGGCCGGCCGGGCGAGAACATGCACGCCATCCAGATGGAACTTGCGCAGAGTACGCATCTTGCCAACGAGGAGCCTCCCTTCTCCTATGACGGGGCCAAGGCGGAGCGGCTGCGCGTGCACCTCAAGACAATTCTGAATTCAGTTGCTGACCTTGCAGCATCATTGGGAGGCCGATCATGACCAATCCGAGACACAACCAGCGCGATGTCTATCCGCCCACCGGCACCGAGATCACCGCCAAGAGCTGGCTCACCGAAGCCCCGATGCGCATGCTGATGAACAATCTGCATCCCGATGTGGCGGAGAATCCGCATGAGCTGGTGGTCTATGGCGGCATCGGCCGCGCCGCGCGCACCTGGAAGGATTTTGACCAGATTGTCGCGAGCCTCAAGGACCTCAACGAGGACGAGACGCTTGTGGTGCAGTCGGGCAAGCCGGTCGCCGTTGTGCGCACCCATGTCGATGCGCCCCGGGTGCTGATCGCGAACTCGAACCTGGTTCCCCATTGGGCCAACTGGGATCATTTCAACGATCTCGACAAGCGCGGGTTGGCCATGTACGGCCAGATGACCGCGGGGTCCTGGATCTATATCGGTACGCAAGGCATCGTTCAGGGCACCTACGAGACCTTCGTGGAAGCCGGCCGCCAGCACTATGGCGGCGACCTCAAGGGCAAATGGATCCTGACCGGCGGTCTCGGTGGCATGGGCGGCGCGCAGCCGCTCGCCGCCGTCATGGCCGGGGCCTGCTGCCTGGCCGTTGAATGCGACGAGACCCGCATCGATTTCCGCCTGCGCACCCGCTATGTCGACGCCAAGGCCCATTCGCTTGATGAAGCGCTGGCCATGATCGACGAGTGGACGAAGGCCGGTGAAGCCAAGTCCGTCGGCCTTCTGGGCAATGCGGCCGATGTCTTCATCGAGCTTGCCGCGCGCATGAAAGCTGGCGGTCCACGCCCCGACATCGTTACCGACCAGACCTCCGCGCATGACCCGCTGCACGGCTACCTGCCGCAGGGCTGGAGCGTGGCGGAATGGCGCGAGAAGCAGGAGAGCGATCCGAAAGCCGTCGAGACCGCAGCCCGCGCCTCGATGAAAGCCCATGTCGCCGCAATGGTGGATTTCTGGAACGCCGGGGTACCGACACTCGATTACGGCAACAACATCCGCCAGGTGGCGCAGGACGAGGGTCTCGAGAATGCCTTCGCGTTCCCCGGCTTTGTGCCCGCCTATATCCGCCCGCTGTTTTGCCGCGGCATCGGTCCGTTCCGCTGGTGCGCGCTCTCGGGCGATCCCGAAGACATCTACAAGACCGACGCCAAGATGAAGGAGCTGTTCCCCGAGAACACGCATCTGCACAACTGGCTCGACATGGCCCGCGAACGCATCGCCTTCCAGGGCCTGCCGGCGCGCATTTGCTGGATTGGCCTTGGCGACCGCCACCGCGCCGGTCTGGCCTTCAACGAGATGGTGGCCTCAGGCGAACTGAGAGCGCCGATCGTCATTGGCCGCGACCACCTTGATTCGGGCTCCGTCGCCTCGCCCAACCGCGAGACCGAAGCCATGAAGGATGGGTCTGACGCCGTCAGCGACTGGCCGCTCCTGAACGCGCTGGTCAACACCGCGTCGGGCGCAACATGGGTCAGCCTGCACCATGGCGGCGGCGTCGGCATGGGCTTCTCGCAGCATTCGGGCATGGTCGTCGTCGCCGACGGCACCGAGGCGTCGGCCAGACGGCTTGAGCGGGTGCTGTGGAACGATCCGGCTTCCGGCGTCTGGCGTCATGCCGATGCCGGCTACGAAATCGCGCTCGATTGCGCGCGCGAAAACGGGCTCAATCTGCCCGGCATACTGGGGTGAAAACGACAAGCCAAACTCAAAACAGAGAGGAACTGACATGCAAAGACGTAAATTTCTGAAAGCCGGCGTTGCCGGTGCGGCCGCCGCGACACTCGCCACGCCAGCCATTGCGCAGGACAAGCGCGAATGGAAGATGGTCACTGCCTGGCCGAAGAACCTGCCGGGCCCGGGCGTTGCCGCCCAGCTTTTGGCTGACCGGATCACCACGCTTTCGGGCGGCCGCATCGAGGTCAAGCTCTTCGCCGCTGGTGAAATCGTGCCGGGCCGCGGCGTCTTTGACGCTGTCTCCGAAGGCACCGCCGAGCTCTACCATGCCGTTCCCGCCTATTGGGGTTCGAAGTCCAAGGGCATCCTGCTGTTCGGCTCCCAGCCCTTCGGCCTGCGCGCCGACGAGCAGTTCGGCTGGATGCAGCATGGCGGCGGCCAGGCCCTCTATGACGAGATGTACGGCCGCTTCGGCATCAAGCCGTTCCTGTGCGGCAACTCCGGACCGCAGTGGGCCGGCTGGTTCCGCACCGAGATCAACTCGGTCGAGGATTTGAAGGGTCTCAAGTTCCGCACCACCGGTCTCGCCTCCGAGATGGCCACCAAGATGGGCATGGCTGCTGAAGCCATGGGCGGACCGCCAATGTTCCAGGCGCTGCAGACCGGCGCGCTCGATGCCGGTGAGTTCATCGGCCCCTGGACCGATTCCGCACTCGGCTTCTACCAGGTTGCCAAGAACTACTACTGGCCCGGCGTCGGTGAGCCTTCATCGGCTGAGGAATGCGGCGTCAACGCAGCAGCCTTTGCAGAGCTGCCGGAAGACCTGCAGCAGGTCGTCACGCTGGCCTGCGAAAGCCTCTACAACCCGGTCTGGACCGAATACACCACCAAGCACGCTCAGGCGCTCAAGACGCTTGTGTCCGAGCATGGCGTCATGGTCCGCAAGCTGCCCGATGATGTCATCACCGCCATGGGTGCAGCGGGCGCGGAGGTCATTGACGAACTTCGCCAGAACGATGATGAATTGGTCAAGCGCATCACCGAGAGCTTCATCGCCTATCGCGATCTGGTCGGTGGTTACATGACCTATGCCGACAATGGCCAGATGAACGCCCGCGCAGCGATCATGGGCTACTGATCATCAACCGCCGGCGCGAGCCTTGAAGGTTTCGCGCCGGCGTCCCGTTTCGGGCGAAGGGGATCCCATGCAGCGACTGGCCGATTTTCTCGATGGCATCGCCCGCGTCACCGCCAGCATCGTGCGTTGGCTTGCGCTTGTGATGGTGCTGGTCCAATTCGCCATTGTCGTCGGACGTTATGTCTTCGGCGTCAATTCCATCGCCGCCCAGGAGAGCGTGCTCTACATGCATGCGGCGCTGTTCATGCTTGGCGCGGGCTACACGCTGCTGGTTGACAAGCATGTCCGTGTTGACGTCTTCTACGCCAAGGCAAGTGACGCCACCCGCCGTCGCATCGATGTTTTCGGCCATCTCATTTTGCTCATTCCCTCAATGCTGGCGCTGGCTTACTGGTCCTGGCCCTCGGTGCGCAATTCCTGGAAGATCCTCGAAGGCCCGATTTCCGTCGGCGGCATCGAGGCGGTGTTCCTGATGAAATCGCTGATCCCTGCCTTCTGCGTGCTTGTGCTGCTGCAATCGCTGTCGCTGCTGATCAGGCTGATGCTACCGGTCACCTCCTCTGAAAAGGCCGCGGCATGAGTGCCTATCTCGATCTGTTCATGTTCGTGGCGCTGATCGGCGCCATTCTGCTGGGCTTCCCGGTCTCGTTCTCGATCGCCGGTGTGGCGATCATCTTCGCCTATCTCGGCTGGGCGCTTGGTGTGATGGACATCTCGCTGATGGGTGCCACCGGACAGCGCGTCTTTGGCCTTCTGTCCAACCAGGTGCTGATCGCGATCCCGCTCTTCGTGCTGATGGGCGCGGTGCTGGAAAAAAGCCGCATCGCCGAGGAACTGCTGGACACCATGGGCCGCCTGTTCGGCCAGCTGCGCGGCGGTTTGGGGATCTCGGTGGTGCTGGTCGGCGCGCTGCTTGCCGCCTCCACCGGCATTGTCGGCGCAACCGTGGTTGCCATGGGCATGATCGCGCTGCCCACCATGCTGCGCGCCGGTTATGACCCGCGCGTGGCCTCCGGCATCGTCTGCACCGCGGGAACGCTGGGCCAGATCATTCCGCCCTCGACGCTGCTGATCATTCTCGCCGACGTAATGTCGAACGCCTATCAGCAGGCGCAATACGAGCAGGGCAAATTCGCGGTCGAAGCGCTCTCGGTCGGCCAGTTCTTCGCCGCCGCCATCCTGCCCGGCTTCATGCTGGTGTTGCTCTATCTGATCTACATCCTGCTGCGTGGCGTGGTCCGGCCGCAGGACATGCCGCCCGCAGCCCTTGACCTGCCCAAACCCGGTCGCAGCGAAGTGCTCGCAGCCATCGTGCCGCCGGTGCTGCTGATCATCGCCGTTCTGGGCGCCATCCTCGGCGGCGTCGCCACGCCCACCGAAGCAGCCTCCGTCGGCGCCATCGGCGCGCTGCTGATGGCCGGACGGCGCATTGGCTTGAACCCGAAGATCATTCTCGTGGGCGCCGGTGCGCTGGTGCTGCTGGGCGTGCTTGCAGGCCTGTTTCCGGTGCGGCTGCAGCGCAGCGACCTCAGTCTGTTCTCGCAGGCAGCCGGCGGCATCTATGTGGTGCTCACCATCATCGGCGCGGTTGCCATCTTCTATGCTCTCAGGGCCGCTTTCCGCGAGAAAGTGATCCATGCGGCGGTCAATTCAACGCTGACCATGACCGCAATGATCTTCGCCACCATTCTGGCCGCAGGCATTTTCTCGCTGGTCTTCATCGGGCTTGGCGGCGAGGAGCGGGTGGCGGAAATCCTCAGCGAAATGCCCGGCGGCGCCACCGGCGCGCTGTTGTTCTGCATGGCGCTGGTCTTCGTGCTCGGCTTCTTCCTCGATTTCGTCGAGATCTCGGTGATCGTGCTGCCGCTGATCGCCCCGCCGCTGATCCTGATGGGCCACGACCCGATCTGGCTCGGCGTGCTGCTCGCGATCAACCTGCAGACCAGCTTCCTGACCCCGCCCTTCGGCTTCTCGCTGTTCTACCTGCGCGGCGCGGCACCCAAGGAAATCTCCACCGGCCAGATCTACGCCGGCGTGATCCCCTTCATCGGCCTGCAGATCCTCGGCATGACCGTGGTCTGGTTCTGGCCGGCAATCTCCACCTGGCTGCCAAGACTGCTGTTTTAGGGGGGGCGTGCACAAGGCTGAAAACGTCCACCTCTCTTGCAAAATCCAACGGTTAGCCTTCGGCTAAGTCGTAGATTTTGCTTTCTCCCCCACCAAGGGGGAGAAAGACATCGCGCTCTTCAGATCAAATTCCGCCCATGCAGATGTATTTGATCTCGAGATAATCGTCGCAGCCATATTTCGAGCCCTCGCGGCCCTGGCCGGATTGCTTGACGCCGCCGAAGGGGGCGACTTCGGTGGAGATCAGGCCGGTGTTGACGCCGACCATGCCGTATTCGAGCGCCTCGGCCACGCGCCAGACGCGGGTGAGGTCGTTGGCGTAGAAATAGGAGGCGAGGCCGAAGATCGTGTCATTGGCCTGTTCGATGACGTCTTCCACCGTGTCGAACTTGAACAGCGGCGCCACCGGGCCAAAGGTCTCGTCATGGGCCACCTGCATGTCGCGGGTGACACCGGTCAGGATGGTCGGCTGGAAAAAGGTGCCGCCGAGATCGTGGCGGGTGCCGCCGGTGAGCACCTTGGCGCCCTTCGTTTTGGCGTCCTCGATATGCTCGATCACCTTGTCGACGGCCGCGTCGCTGATCAGCGGACCGGTGGTCACGCCTTCTTCAAAACCGTCGCCGATCTTCATTTTGCCCACAGCAATGGCGAGCTTTTCGGCGAAGGCATCATAAACTCCAGCTTGCACATAGATCCGGTTGGCGCACACGCAGGTCTGACCGTTGTTGCGGTATTTGGAGATCATCGCGCCCTCGACCGCGGCGTCGAGATCGGCATCGTCAAACACGATGAACGGCGCGTTGCCGCCAAGCTCCATCGAGGTTTTCTTGATCTGGTCGGCCGACTGCCGCATCAGGATGCGGCCGACTTCGGTCGAGCCGGTGAAGGTGAGCTTGCGCACCTTGTCGTTGGAGCAGAATTCCTGGCCGATTGCGGCGCTGGATTTCGAGGTGATGACGCTGAACAGGCCCTTGGGCACGCCGGCCTCTTCGGCAAGCTTTGCCATGACCAGTGCCGACAGCGGGGTTTCGGCCGCGGGCTTGGCAACGAAGGCGCAGCCGACAGCCAGGGCAGGGCCGAGCTTGCGCGCGATCATCGCATTGGGGAAGTTCCACGGTGTGATCGAGGCAACAACGCCGACCGGCTGCTTGATCACCACGATGCGCTTGTCAGCCTGATGGCCGGGAATGGTGTCGCCATAGACCCGCTTGGCCTCTTCCGCGAACCACTCGATGAAGCCCGCGCCATACAGGATCTCGCCCTTGCCCTCGGCCAGCGGCTTGCCCATTTCGGCGGTCAGAATGGCGCCCAGATCATCAACATTGGCGACCATCAGGTCATGGAACTTGCGCATGATTGCAGAGCGTTCCTTGCCGGTCTTCTTCGCCCAGTCCTTCTGCGCGATATAGGCGGCATCGATCGCAGTCCGGGTTTCCTCGACGCCAAGGTCGGGCAGGGAGGCGATAACTTCGCCGGTCGACGGGTTGAGCACATCGAAGCTCTTGCCGGCTTGTGCCGCTGACACCCAGGTTTCGCCAACCAGCGCCTCGGTCACCAGAAGGTCGGGGTTTTTCAGCTTTGCTGCCAGTGGGGTGTTGCTCATTGCGTGAAGGCTCCGGTTTCTCAACAATTTGGTCAGAACAGACATGTTGCACATGTCTCTTGCCCCCGAGTACGCCATTTTGGAAGGCTTTGGGAGACAGGAAATGGATCTGAGGCACCAGGAGGCCTCAAGTCAACCGATAAGGCGTTCTTCAAACGGGCGAACCCAGTGCGCCAGCCCGTGCGGGTGATATTGGGCGCAGGTGCGCTTCGGGCCGCACAGTTTCACGGCCAGGCCGCATAGGTCAGATCGCCCTGATCCCGCCTGTGACGCAGCACATGGCGATACCGGCCCGGGCTTTGCCCCGACGGCGTGCTCAACGCAATCTCCAATGCGCCCGAAGATGCGCCGGCGCTGGTTGAAGCGATGATCGCAAATCCTGCCGTTCGATGTGTCAACTTCACCGGCTCGAGGCGCGTCGGCAAGGTCATCGGGGAACTGGCGGGCCGTTATCTCAAGCCAGCGCTGCTGGAGCTTGGCGGCAAGGCGCCGATGATCCTGCTCGAGGATGCGGACATTGACGCGGCGGTGGCGGCGGCTGGTTTCGGCTCCTACATGAACCAGGGCCAGATCTGCATGTCGACCGAGCGAATCATTGCCGTCGGTTCGATCGGCGACAAGTTCGTCGAAGCCTTTGCCAAGAAAGTGGAGCAACTGACCGCGAGCGACCCGCGCGAGGGATCGTCACCGCTGGGTTCACTTGTCGATCTCTCCGCAGCCGACCGCATCCGCGATCTTATCGAGGATGGCGTGTCCAAGGGCGCAAAGCTGATTGCCGGCGGCGGCGAGGGCACCATTCTCAACGCGGCGGCGCTGGACCATGTCACACCTGACATGCGGCTTTACACCGAAGAGAGTTTTGGCCCTGTGGTCAGCATCATCCGCGCCGGATCGGTCGATGAAGCGGTGCGGATCGCCAACGACAGCGATCTGGGCCTGTCTTCGGCCGTGTTCTCCAGGGATGTGATGAAAGCCATGGCTGTCGCCAAGCGCATTGAAAGCGGCATCTGCCACATCAACGGCCCGACCGTTCACGATGAAGCGCAAATGCCGTTCGGCGGCGTCAAGTCATCAGGATATGGCCGGTTTGGGGGCAACTGGGGTATCGCCGAGTTTACCGAACTCAGATGGGTCACCATCCAGGATGGAATCCCGCACTATCCGATCTGAGCCGCTGAACCCTCACAGGTGCATTTTCCGGGGATGTCATCCCCCGGGAAACCGCTGTCTGAGCAGGAAAGGCAGCGGGATTACCTGGAGAGAAAACCGCCAACCAGCAGATTGAAAACATCCGGATTTTCAAGATGAACGGCATGGGCACAACCCGGCACAACAGCAAGTCTTGCCTGGGGGATGGCATTCCAGAGCAGCTCGATTTGCTGCCAGGGATAGCTTCGGTCGCCATCGCCCCAGATCACCAGGGTTTCCGCTGCGATCTGTTTAAGGCGATCGGCCCCGTGCCAGCCCTGCATCGCATCCAGGCCTGCCTGGATTGCTTCAGGCGATGCTTGTTCGGCAATCGCCGCGCAGGCTTCAAAGGCAGGCGCGCGGTCCCGAGCCAGAAACCAGGTGGCCGAAATGCGCCGCGCCGTTGCCTTCGCACCGTCGGCTTTGGCGCGGGCTTTGCTCTCTTCGATTGTTTCGAAGCGACCCGGCAAGACACCGGTCGCGCCGGTGCCATAGAGCACAAGCCGTTCTACGTGACTCTGATCCGTACGGGCCATCTCCTGCACGATCATGCCGCCCATCGAGTGACCCAGAAGATGGTATCGCTCAACACCCTTTCGCCTGAGTTCGGCAATGACCCATTCGGCAAAGGCGCTGATTGAATGAAGCGCAGGCAGATGATTGTTTGCGCCAAACCCGGGCAGATCAACGGCGATGACGTCGTACGTGCCGGAGAAGGCCTGGATCTGAGCCTCCCACTGCGCGCTTCCTCCCATGAATCCATGGACCAGAACCAGCGGTGTCACTTGCGCTGACCCTGCACGATCCGGTCAAGGATCATGGCGCAGAACAGGATTGCGAAGCCAGCCAGAATGCCCTGGCCCACATTGGCATACTGCAGCGCTTCGAGCACATCCTCTCCCAGCCCCTTGGCCCCGATCAGGGATGCCACAACAACCATCGCCAGCGACAGCATGATCGTCTGGTTGATCCCGGCCCGGATCGACGGACTGGCCAGCGGCAGATCAACCCGGGTCAGCAGATACCATTTGTTCGCGCCGAACGAGATTGCCGCCTCGCGCACGCTGTCGGGCACGCCGCGCAGGCCGAGGACGGTCAGACGCACAACCGGGGTGCCGCCAAAGATCATGGTTGTCACCACAGCTGCCGGTTTGCCGGTGCCAAAGAAGGCGATCACCGGGATCATGAACACAAAGGCGGGCATGGTCTGCATGAAATCCATGATTGGCTGGATGAAGGAATAGAACCTGGGACGCCGCGCGCAGAACATGCCCAGCGGAATGCCGATCAGGATCGACAGACAGGCCGCGGTGCCCAGCAGCGCCAGCGTCGTCATCGCCTTGTCCCAGAATCCCAAGAGGCCCATGTAGGACAGGAACGCCGCCGACCAGATCGCCGTGCGTATTCCCGCCGTCAGCCACGTCAGCAGAACAATCAGAGAGGCGATGACGATCCAGGGCGTGCTGACAAACACCAGCTCCAGCGCATCGAGGACCATGCGGATGCAGTAGGTGATGAAATCGAACAGCACCTCTCCATTGGCCACGCAGAATGCGAAAAAGGCTTCGACCCACTCGATACTGAACAGCCGGTAGTCAGGATCGGTCGGGAATTCAGTGAGGAGGCTGAACCGCTCCGGGAAGCTGTAATGCACCATGGCGGCAATCGCGATCAGCGCCATGAAAACCGCGCTCGAGACGATATTGCTCAAAGGCAGTCCGGACCGGATGTCGGGGTTGGATAACCACTCGGAAAACCGGGCCTCGAGCGCCCAGTTGGCGACTGTTGCCTGCACGGCCTTGGCCGCGATCAGGAGCACAAGCCCACCCAGCGCAATGGTGACGCCTTGCTCGGACAGCGCCGCGGCCTCGTCCCTGATGCCGCCGATGGCGGCCTCCAGGGATTCAACGGTGCGCCGATAGACATCGACCTTGTCCGATCCGCTTTCAATCGCGGCTGCCAGTTGCTGGCGGCGCAGATCAAGTGTTCCCTCGATCGAGGTGATCCGGGCGAAGGCATCTGCCGCCAGATCGCCAAACATGCCCCGTGCCATCTGCACCAGAGCCAGCGTTTCGATGATCAGGAACGGCAGCGCCCAGGACCACAGTCCGCGCGCGCCAAACCAGACCGGGCCGAACAGGCCTGCCATCAGGTTGAATGTCGGCGTGAACTTTGCGCTCTCCCCGATCTTGTCGAACTGGGCGATGTAGTAATCGGGACTGGTGCGGACAAAACGGCGGATGTTGTCACGCCGCTCCTCGGCATAGGCAAGGGCGGCTTCGGTGTCAGTGGCTTCCAGAGGATTTTGCAAGGTGTCGCTCATGACATTTCGGTCCCTTCAACAACAGTGCGCAGAATATCGCTGCGGGAAATGACCCCGATGTCGCGCCCTTGGCTGGTCACCAGAATCGCGTTTTCATGGTCGATCGCCAGATTGATCAGCGTGCTCAGTGTCTCATCCTCCTGCACACGCGGGGCGTCGGAGCCGGGCGGTCCATTGGCGCTGATATAGGCGTCGAGCGGCTGCATCACCGCATGGGCATGGACGACCTTGAGCCTGGATATGCCGGCAACGAAATCTGCAACATAATCATCAGCGGGGTTCATCACGATCTCTTCGGCAGTGCCGGTCTGCACCAACCGCCCGTCGCGCATGATGGCGATACGGTCGCCTATGCGCACAGCCTCGTCGAGATCGTGCGTGATGAACACGGTGGTCTTCTTGAGGATCTTCGACAGCCGGATGAATTCATCCTGCAACTGACGCCGGATCAGCGGATCGAGCGCGCTGAACGGCTCGTCCATCAACAGCACATCCGGGTTGGCGGCCAGGGCACGGGCCAAACCGACGCGCTGCTGCATGCCGCCTGAGAGTTCATGAGCGAATTTCGCGCCCCATGGCCTGAGCTCGACGATGTCCAGGATTGCCGCGGCCTGGCGCATTCGGTCGTTCTTGCTGACCTGCCGGATTTCCAGCGGCATTGCCACATTGTCCAGCACGGAGCGGTGTGGCATCAGCGCAAAATTCTGAAACACCATGCCGATTTTGCGGTTGCGGAATGTTTGCAGGTCCTTCGGGCCAAGGCCCATCACATCCGTGCCTTCAATCAGGATCTTGCCATCCGTGGGTTCCAGCAGGCGGTTGAAGTGGCGCACCAGCGTTGACTTGCCGCTGCCGGAAAGCCCCATGATGCAAAAGATCTCGCCCCGGTTCACCGACAAGCTGACATCGGCCACCCCCACGGCCGCGTTATACTTGGCCAGAACCTGCGCCTTGTCCAATCCCTCCTCACGGATCGCGCGCAGTGCCTCCTTGTGATTGGCGCCGAAAATCTTCCACACATTGGAAATCTCAATGACGGTTTCATCGCTCATGGCAAGGCTGTTCCGTTACCTGGTGGTCCGACCGCAAGAGATGGTCCCGACCCGGGCCGGGACCATCGATGTGTTCACTCTAGCGCGATGCTAGAGGCCCAGCCATGCATCCACGCGATCAGGATTTGCTTCCATCCATTCCTTTGCGACTTCCGCAGGATCGCGGCCCTTGCCGCTGATCTCATAAGCGAAGTTGCTCACATCATCGGCGGAGAGGGAAAATCGCTGGAAGAACTCCGCGATTGCAGGCGAGCGCTCTGGCAGCGAGTTCGACCAGGCGATCTGGACTTTCTTCAGATCATCCTTGGTGGCAACAGTGGACTTTTCGTACCAATCGGCATCATCGGACGGCTGGATCATCACATATTTTGCCGGGTCATAGGTCGGCTCGCTGAGCATCACCACATCGAACATGTACCAGACCGCATGGGGCTCGTAGCAATAGAACGCATAGCCTTCGCCCTTGGCGATTGAATCCTTGATGCGCGCGGTCTTGACGCTTTCCTCGGCGCGGATCGGCTCGACGAAGTCGAGCAGGCCGTAGTCGCGGACCTTGACTTCGTTGACATTGGCAGAGGCCCAGCCGGGAGCGCCAATCCACATCTCGCCCTTGCCGTTGCCGTCGCTGTCCATCAGGGCTGCAACATCCGGGCGTCCCAGATCCGCGATATCGGTGATGTTGTTGGCTGCAGCAAAATCCTTGGAGACGCAGAAACCCTGATTGCCCTGGTAAGGGTTGGACGACAGCGTCACCGTTCCGGCTTCATCCACATATTGCTTGGTGAAGCTTTCCTGGTTTGGCAGCCAGACGTCCGGATGGACATCGATATCGCCTTTGCCCTGGTCCATCGCCTGAAAGATGGTCGCGTTGTTGCCTGGAACATACTCGACTTCACCGCCAATGCGGTTTTCGACTACGGTTCCCAGGATATGGGCAATGGCTTGCGCTCCGGTCCATGAGGGGACGCCGATCTTGACGCTTTCGGCGAGAGCTGGAGCGCTGATTACGCTGAGCAGCGTTGCGGTCAGCAAGGTGGCTTTTAGTGACATTTTGGCAGTCTCCTTGTTGGGGGTGGTTTGTTAGTCTGAATAGCCCGGCAGCCCGAAAATATCGGGATAGCCAAACAGCGCCGCACTTCCGCCGGTGTGCAGAAACACAACATTGTTCATGCCGTCGAAATATCCCTTGCGGATCTGATCGATCAGCCCATCAAGGCCCTTGCCCGAATAGACCGGGTCAAACAGAAGCCCTTCGGTCTCGGCCAGCAGTTTCAGCGCCTTGATCATGCCGTCCGTTGGCAGGCCGTAACCCGGCCCGACATAGTCACAATTGGCGCGGACATCGCCGCGCTGGATTGTGAGGCCGGTGCCCATGTGATCCGCGGTCCGCTGGGCCAGATCAAAAACCATCTGCTCCTGTTTTGGCTGTGGCGCGCGAACGCCAATTCCAAGCAGATGCATGTCACTCTGGATCGCGGCCAGTCCGGCGACGAGCCCGGCCTGTGTGCCCGAACTGCCCGTTGCGTGCACCAGCGCATCAATATGCAAGCCGGTGCTTGCGGCCTGTTCAGCCAGCTCTCGTGCACAATTGACGTAGCCCAAAGCTCCGATGGGATTGGATCCGCCGCCGGGTATGATGTAGGGATTCATGCCTTGCGCCAGCAGCTTTTCGGCCAGAGCCTCCATCTCGGCATTCATATCCGCGCCGCCCGGGCGCTTGGAAACCGATGCGCCATGCAGCCGGTCCAGCAAGACGTTGCCATTCAAGGTGTAGTTGGACTCACTGGAACCGGTCCGGTCCTCCAGCAGGATGTGGCAGGCCATACCCAGTTTTGCCGCCGCCGCGGCGGTCTGGCGGGCGTGGTTGGACTGCGTGGCGCCCTGGGTGATGATCGTATCGGCGCCTTGGTCCAGCGCATCCGCCATCAGATATTCCAGCTTGCGGGTCTTGTTGCCGCCGGACGAAAGCCCGGTGCAGTCATCACGCTTCACCCAAAGCCGCGGTCCTCCCAGCATTTCGCTCAACCGGTCCATGGGCTCCAAGGGGGTTGGAAAATGACCAAGCTGTACCCTTGGAAACCGGGCCAATGAGATCGACAAATCCTTGCACAGGCTCATCGTCATTTCCGGCGAGACCCGTGTCCCGGGTTCAATCATCTGCTTTGCTTCAGTCACGCCTGAGGTTCCTCTCCATATGTCGAGACAAACCATCACCAATGGTTAATCAAAAAAATAATGCTTTTTTGTTGGGCTGCCCATACATATGCTTTGGGCAAAGGATATGTATCATGGACATGCAGTGGCTCGACGACGTTCTGGTGCTGTTGGAAGAGGGCAACCTGACCCGGGCAGCCGCGCGGCGGAACATCACGCAACCAGCCTTCTCAAGGCGTATTCGCAGCTTTGAGGACTGGCTTGGGGTCACTGTTCTCGAACGCGGCACCAACCGTGTCGAGATCAGTTCAGCGCTGGTGACCAACGAGGCGGAGATCCGCGCCCTGGTCAATCGCATCCGTGATCTGCGCACCAGGATCGTCCATTTCGACCCGGCCAGCTCCACCATATCCATCGCCGCTCAACATGCACCGATTGTGTCGACCTTCCCGGACATGGCGCTCAGGGCCAAACACCACTGGCCGGCGCTCAAGATCCGGTTGCGGGCCGGCAATTTGCGCGATTGCGTCACGATGTTTCTGCGCGGTGAAACCAGCCTTTTGCTCTGCTACGAGTCAGAGGCCGCAGGGCCCTTGCCCTTCGCTCCGAGCGTGCGGCGCGCCCTGTGGGGGATTGATTACCTGATCCCCGTCGTGGGTGGTGCACTGCGCTACACTGTCAAGGAAAACAAGGATATCGCCGCTGACACTCCGGCCATTGTGTATCCTGACAACAGCTATTTCGGTGAGGTCTTGAACAAGGCCCAACGCCCGTTTTCCACGCAGGGCCACAGCGTAAACCCGGTGTGTGAAACAGCGTTCTCCAGCGGCATCAAGGAACTGGTTCTCAAGGGGATCGGGGTCGGCTGGCTGCCGTTCAGCATGGCCTATCGCGAGATCGAAAGCGGGCAGATGATCTCGCTTGCCAACCGGTTCGGCAAGGAACCGCTGGATGTGGCGATCTATGCCGACACCGCCAACCAAATGGCGGTTTCCCTGCTCGATGTCTGGACTTCCAAAACGTCGTAGCTGGGCCAAATGATGCGCATTGAAACTGGAGGCTGGCATCGAGAAACCTCTGGTTTGCGATAGAACACTTGTCGCTAGTCACTCTGAAGCAGGTCGGCACGCAACCGCTCCTCATCAAGTGGCAATTCGGTAAAGATCCGCCAGGCGTCCAGGCCCTGTCCGATAAACAGCTCGTAGCCTGAGATTGTCTGAAGGCCGTGTTTGCGAGCGTCCCTAAGAAACAATGTGTTGAGTGGGGTATAGACGGCATCAAAAGCCCAGCTGGCGCCTGCGATGAACCGCTGGTCAAGTGGCGTGCCAGGATAGCCATCCATGCCGATCGGGGTGCAGTTGATGATCCCGTTTACGCCCTGTGAAAGGCCTCCTGCGTCACTGCCGACATCGACATGCAGCTGCGGGCTGGCAAGGCGCAGAGCTGCCGCCAGGGCCTCTGCCTTGGGCGTGTCGAGATCTGCGATGCGCAATTGCCGCACCCCAAGCGCAATCAGCCCGAAGGCGACTGCCTTGCCGGCTCCACCGGCGCCGATCAACAACACGGTTTCAGGCTTGGCAGCGCCCCGTATCCGGCGATAGGCCCGGATGAACCCCGAATAATCGGTGTTGAAGCCGTGGGGGCCGCCTTCATCGAAAACGACAGTGTTGACCGCTCCCATAGCCCGTACCAGCTCATCTTCGATGATCACCTTGGTGCTGGCGCGCTCCTTGTAGGGATAGGTGACGTTGACGCCGCGATACCCTGCATTTGCAACTTCATTGAAGAGAGGATCAAAGGCTTTGCCCTGTTCATGAGGCACAAGACGGTCATAGGTGACAGCTCGATCGTTTTGCAGGCCAGCCAGCCTGTGCAGGCGCGGTGCCTGTGATTGGGCGATGTTGTCCCCAATCAGGCCAAGGCGGATCGTGTTGCTTGCCATGCGTCCTTCTTTCAGAGATCCGCGGATCGGCCTGCCCGGACATCAGGCAGAACCATCCAACGCACGTAACCAGCAGTTACAGGCTTCTGATACGGTTGCGCAAACGATCTGCACCCTCGAGGATCTGATCCAGCACAACGTCCGCCGCCCAATGCCGTTCATCAATATCATAGTTCACGCTGCGGCTGTGGACACTGGCAAAGGTTCCGATGCGGCGGTGAAAGTGTTTGGCAAGTTTCGGATAACCGAGACTCTCGGACATTGCGGCAAGCACCAGGAACGTATCGAGTTCAGCGGCGAACTCGGGATGAGCCTGTCCGTGATCGATCAGCCACCGGTAGAGGTCGGGGTGAAAGTTGTTCATGACCCCCGAAAACCCGTGGCCGCCGGCCTGGATGGCAGGCCAGGCAATGGCCGCATTGGCATTGTTGATCGCCAGGGGAGTGCCGGCGACCAGGGCGAGGCGCCGCTTGAGATGTTCAAGGTTGCACGTCACATCCTTGAGGAAGGCGAAACGGCCGCTATGCGCACACCAGCTCACCTCCTCATCGGTCAACAGACGGCGATAGGGGGCCGGGCATTCATAGAGTCCGAGCATCAGGTCTGCGGGCAGCGCTTCGAGGAGCGCATCCATCCGGCTTTGGAATGCGGAACTGTCCTCATTCGCGGCGGCCAGGCGGTTCGTTACCAGAACCACGGCATCGACGCCCGTACCGGCAATCGTCAGCAGCTCTTCCTTCTGATCTGAAATCGAATCCGAGATGTGGCCGGAAGCAACGACCGGCACCCGGCCGGCGACCTGCTCAACAGTAAAGCGCGCCAGTTCGCGGCGTTCCTCTAGGGAGAGAAACTGCATTTCGGATGACTGGCATACCGCAAACAGACCATGGGAGCCGTTGTCGAGATACCATTCGATCAGACGCGCGTAGCCTTCCCAGTCAACCGTGTTGTCCGGCCGAAACGGTGTGATCATAACCGGGAAAACACCTTGCATCGCATGGGGCATGAAACTGGTCCTCAAAGAGAAGGGAAACAAAGGGGGTCAACTGCCGTACCCGAAGGCACGCGGGAGCATCAGAGTCAGGTCGGGAAACAGAACCAGGGCCAGAAGGGCAGCAATCAGGACACCCAGGAAAAGCCAAATCTCGCGGATGATTTCGGTCAGCGGAATACGCGTGACAGCATTGATGACGAACAGCAGGATTCCGTAGGGCGGCGTGATCAATCCGATCATGCAGTTGACGATCGCGACGACCCCGAAATGCACAAGGTCGATCCCCAGTTCCCGGCATGCCGGAATGAAAAGCGGCAGGATCACCAGGATGATGGTCGAAGCATCGAGGAAACAGCCCAGAACCAGCAGCAGCACATTGACACTGAGCAGAAACACCAGCGGATGCATATCGATGCCAACCAGTGCTTGTGCCACGACATCGGGGATGTTCTCCGAGGCTACTATATAGTTCAGGATCAGCGCTCCACCGATGATCAGGCCGACGGCTGCTGAGGATCGGGCGCTGGCGACGAGGATGTCGTAGAAATGGGCGAGCGAGAGGGACCGGTAAAAGACCGCAGCCAGGATGAGCGCGTAGAGAGCCGCGACGGCTGCCGCCTCGGTCGGGGTCGTAACACCGCCATAAATTCCATAGAGCAGAATGGCGGGCATCAGAAGTGCGGGGCCGGCGTTCAGGGTCAGCCGCGGGAACTCGCGCAACGGGACCGGCTCATTCTTTGCAAATCCCCGCTTGTGCGAGACCCAGGCGTTCATGACCATCAACACGCCACCCATCAGCAGCCCCGGCACGATCCCCGCCAGGAACAGAAATCCGATCGAGGTGTTGGACACCAATGCGTAGAGCACCATCGGGATCGAGGGTGGAATGATCGGTCCGATCGTGGCCGATGCTGCGGTGATCGCAGCCGCATAGCCACGGGTGTAGTGGCCGGATTTCACCATCATCTCGATGATCAGTTTGCCGATGCCTGCCGCATCTGCGATGGCCGAGCCGGACATGCCCGAGAACACCAGCGAAGACAGTATGTTGACGTGGCCCAGCCCTCCGCGAAAGCGGCCGACAAGGGCGATGCAGAACTGCAGCAGACGGTCTGACACAGTGCCGGCATTCATGATGTTGGCGGCCACGATGAAAAGCGGCACGGCGAGCAGGATGAAGCTCTGATAAAGCCCGTCCATGAGGATCTTGCCGCTGATCCCGATGCTTTGCCCGGAGGCTGCCAGATAGGCAAAGGAGGCGACAAGGATCGCATAGGCAATCGGCGTCCCGATCGCGGCAAGCCCCATCAGGATGGTCAGGCATAAAAGGAACTCGAAACTCATGATTTTGACCGCGGGGTATCGACAAGGTCCGGTTCCTCGACTCCGTAACGGTAAGCGCGCCAGACCTGCCAGAAATAGCGGGCGCTGATGGAGACGAGGAAAATGATGTAGATGATGTAGATGTCCCGCATCCGGACCCAATCGCCAAACAGTTCACCAAGGGTGGCTGTTCGTTTCAGCCGCAAGATCACGAAACGGTCCCAAGTCGGAAAAATCGAGACAAAGACGGCAACGGCGATGGCCAGGCCCGTGATGATGGCGAACACACGTCTGATGTGTGGTGGGGCGGCGACATAGAGAACATCGAATGTCACATGGTCACGGTTCTGCACCACAAAGGCGTTGCCCCAGAAAATCAGCCAGACCCAGGTCGCGAGGCAGAATTCAAGGGTCCATCCGAAATTGGATGGCTCCAGCCAGGGCAAGTGCTCCGACACCCAGGGCATGCGGGCCGTGTAGCGTATGGCAACCTGCAGGATGAAGGTCGCGAACATGGCCGCCATCAATGCCGCGGCAAATGCCTCGGACGAGGTGCGCAGTATCTTGAGAATGCGGGACAAGTCTTGACCTCGGACAAGCCACACTGGGATGTGGTCTCTGCTGGGTGGTGGCCGGAGCGTGCCCCGGCCACATTGTCATGACGGCTTAGTTGCCCAGAGCGTTGATCTTATCGAGAACGCCCTCGGGCCAGGACTTTGTGAAATCGGAGCCGACATACTGCGCCTGCACGTGAGTCCGGAACGCCGTCAGATCCGGCTCATAGACATCGAGACCCTGTTCCTTCAGGAACGAGACCAGGTCTTCCTCTTTCTTCAGCTGTGCCTGGCGACCGGATTCGGCTGCCTCTTCTGCGGCCTTCTGAACAACTGCCTGCTGTTCGGCATCCAATCCGTCCCATACCGACTTCGAAAAGGCGATGTAGTTGAGATCCACCAGATGTGCGGTGAGGCTGATCTGCTTGGTCACTTCGTAGAATTTTGCGTCCACGACTGTTGGCAGTGGATTGTCCTGTCCGTCGACCGAGCCGGTCTGCAGTGCGGTGTAGATCTCGGTGAAGGCCATCGGCGTTGGGTTGGCGCCGAGCGCGCGTCCGAGAAACTGCCAGGCATCGCTTCCCGGCATGCGCAGATTGACGCCCGCCAGGTCAGCCGGCTTCATCACATTCTTCTCAGCCTGCGGAAAGCGCAGGTTCACATGGCGTTTGCCCAGATACATGACGGCGAGCAGCTTAATGCCCAGCTCATCTTCCACCTTTTGCTTGAACGGATCCATCAAGGGGTCATTGAACACCTTGACCTGATGCTCCGCGCTCTGGTGAACGTAGCCTGTGGCAAAGATGGAGAATTCAGGCAGAAAATTGGCAAGTTCCTGTGCCGAAGTGATCGACATTTCGAGATCGCCGGTGGCAATGGATTCAAGCTCCGATCCCTGCGGAACCAGGGATGCATTGTAGTGGGGTTGGTATGTGGCGAACTCGCTGATCGCCGGACCAAACACCGTCGCAAGCGCCACCGAACGCTGATCGGTGTCGGAAGCAGGGGTGGACATGCGGATAACCGGCTTGTCCTGAGCCGTTGCGGAATTGAGCGGCATGGATGCGGCAAGCAATGCCAGCATGCCCGTCGATGCCAGCATGATCCGGCGCGTGAATTGTTTCGTCATGTCGTTTCTTCCTCCCAAACTAGGTGATAGTAGCAGCAAACCAATGCATTTCATCGACCGTGCCATGTTCCTCCATCCGGGTTCCGGCACGGTCAGGATCATCACTTTGTGCTTACTGTCATCGCACTAACATGTTAGTGTCGTGTTAGCAACAGCGCAGCGGAAGCGAACATGTCCGATCACATCAAAAGCCGTCAACGAGCGCAGAGGACATCCGCCCCAAGCAGCGGCGAAAACTCGCTCAAGCAGGTGGCCTACCAGCGCATCGAGGATCTGTTGAATTGGGGGAAGGTCCGCCCCGGTCAAGTCATCTCCCAAAGAGAGCTGGTGGACATGACAGAGGTCACATTGAGTGCGGTACGCGAAGCCATTCCCAGGTTTGAAGCCGAAGGCCTTCTGCAAACCCTGCCGCAGAGGGGGTTGATGGTTCCAAGCCTTGATGTGGTCTTCATTCGCGAAGCCTATCAGATGCGCCGCATCATCGAGCTCGCCACAGTGCCGGACCTGCTTGGCCAGCTCGATCGCGCGATCATTGAGGACTGGATCCAGTGGCATCTGGATGCGCGTGACAGGCTTGTCAGCGATGGCAATTCCGACCTGACGGACTTTCTGCGCGACTTCCAGCTCTATGATTGGGACATGCACGCAAGCATGGTCAATGCGATGGGCAACAGCCTGATTTCCAATGTTTACCGTGTGACCGCCATCAAGATTCGCATGTCGGCCCAATCACGGGTCCGTGTCACGCGGGAGAACGCGACCCGGGTCATCAAGGAGCACCTCGAGTTCCTGGAACCCTTGCGGGAAGGCCACACCGAGGCTGCCACCAAGGCGCTGTCGCACCATATTGACCAGTCGCTCACCCTCGCTTTGGGCGGTGTTTTGAAGGGGTAATTTCCCTTCGGGAGCGGTCCAGCAACTTTCAACAATGCTTCGCCGCACGTGCGGACAAACGGATTCCAGTGTGGTGCCCCGTGGAAATCGGCGCGATGTTCACGGCGTTGGGCTCAACCTGGCCCGCAACGTCATCGGCGATCACAGGTACCTCTGGCCAGCGCGGTTCATTTTCGGCCAGTCAGGGCCCGCTGACCACTTCGGGCAATCGCGTGGCGGGCGGCGTGTTGCGGCTCCTCAGCGAGCAGATTTTGCCGTCGATAATGGTCATGCCGACACCGGGCAGATTGCCCAGCTGGACCGATTCCAGCATGGTCTTGCCCGGCGCATGCTGAGCCTGATCCATCAGCACGAAATCTGCGGAGTAGCCAACCTCAAGCAGCCCCACATCCAGCTCACGCTGCCGGGACGTGTTGCCATTGGCGAAGCAGAAGGCGGTCGCTGCATCGACATTGCCGAGGCTCGAGAGCATGGCCACCATCCTGAGGATACCAAGCGGCTGCACTCCGGACCCCGCCGGGCCGTCGGTGCCCAGAATAAGCTGGTCTAGCTTGCCGAGTTCACGCGCGGTGTTGAGCGTCAGCAGAGCGGCGCGCTCATTGCCATTGTGGACGATCTCGAGGCCCTTGCTGCAGTTCTCGCACAGGCAGACGATCTGATCGTCCGGCAGAGCCGAGTGCCCCCCGTTGATGTGACCTACCACATCGGTCCCGGTTTCCAGCACCATGTCCGCATCGATCAGGCCCGAGCCCGGTATCGAGGGGCCGCCGGTGTGGATCGTCGACTGGATGCCGTATTTGCGGGCCCAGTTGACCATCTGGTGGGCGGTCTTGCCGTCCTTGACCGTGCCCAGTCCGACCTCGCCGAGGAATTTCACCCCGGCATCGGCCAGCTCCTTGAAATCATGTTCTTCCATGCCGTGCTCGATCACCGGTGCACCGGCGAGAACCTTGACGCCGGAGGGGCGGAAATTCTCGTACCAGCGCTGTGCGGCAATCGCCATGGCCTTGAGGCCGACAATGTCCTTGGGGCGGCCAGGCATATGCACCTCGCCGGCAGATATCATGGTGGTGACGCCGCCATGCAATGTCGAATCGATCCAGTGCAGTTGCTGCTGCCGTGGGGTATAGTCACCCACCACAGGATGGACATGGCTGTCGATCAATCCCGGCGCCAGGGTCACCCCCTTGGCATCGACCAGGGTTGTGGCATCTTCGGTGTCGAGATCCTTTTCATAGCCAAACGCTGCCACACGCCCGTCAATCGCAACCACGCAATCGCCATCAGCAATTGGCGCCTCGATCTTTCCGGTGAGCAGCAGGCCAATGTTCCTGATAACCAGTTTTTGTTTCGGGTCAGACATCGCCACCTCCTATTTGCGTTAGCATGCTAACGATATTAACAGGGCTTGCAAGCCTTGTGCTTGGGGTAGGCGTCGGTTTAGAAGCCCATATCTATTCAGATGATTCCCTGCCTTGCGCCCCGGCAAATCTGCAGACCGGCCCCGAAGCGCATGGGACGGGCTATGCAATGCCCTGCATTATGAACGGGAGGCGATCTTGGCAGAAGCACTTGATGCATCACTGGACAAACCCTATCGGCTTGATGAGCAGATCGGGTTTCTGTTGCGCCTGGCAGGACAACGCCATACGGCGATCTTTCAGGACATGGCGCCTGATGATCTCACCCCGACACAATTTGCGACGCTGGCGCGGCTGGCGGAATTCGGCGACTGCTCACAAAATGAACTCGGCCGGCGCACGGCCATGGATGTGGCGACAATCAAGGGAGTCGTGGACCGTTTGCGCGCCAAGGGCTTCGTAACGGCTGCCGCTGATCCTGACGACAAGCGGCGCAGCACACTTTCGCTGTCGCCGGATTTTGCACCTTCACTGCCGGCGCTTCTGAAGACAGGCCATGCCATTTCCGAGGCGACGCTTGCACCGCTGACCCCTGCGGAGCGCAAGACGCTTTTGCAGCTGCTCGCCAAAATCAGCGTCGCCTGAAGCCTTCACAGCTGTTCTCAAGGCCGCCGCAGCCAAGCACCGTTCTTGCCGGTTTCATCATGATCCCAGCCGGGCGGCTGGTGATCCCTGGTTACGGGGTCAGCCGACAAAAGCCCGTTCGACGACAAAGGTTGAGGGGCGGTTGTTGGCACCTTCCTCAAGGCCGAACCCTTCCAGCGCCGCCCGTGTGTCCTTCAGCATCTCCATCGAGCCGCAGATCATGCCGCGGTCGGTTTCCGGCGAGAGCGGTGGCAGACCCAGATCCGTAAACAGCTTTCCGGACGCCATCAGGTCGGTTATCCGGCCCATGAAGGGATAGGTCTCGCGGGTGCAGGTGGCGTAATGCTTCAGGCGGTCGCCTGCGAATTCCCCCACCAACGGATCTTCGCGGCATTCGCGAACCAGATCCATGCCGTATTGCAGCTCGTCCGCATCGCGGCAGGTGTGGGTCAGGATCACTTCCTCGAACTTGTCATAGGTCTCGGGGTCACGGACAAGCGACGCAAAGGGCGCGATCCCTGTCCCGGTGGAAAACATGTACAAACGTTTGCCGGGCACCAGCGCATCCAGCACCAGAGTGCCGGTCGGCTTCTTGCGCATCAGCAGCGTGTCACCGGGCACGATTTTTTGCAGGTGTTCGGTCAACGGACCACCCGGGACCTTGATCGAATAGAACTCGATTTCCTCATCCCAGGACGGGCTGGCAATGGAGTAGGCCCGAAACACCGGCTTCTCCGCATTTGGCAGACCAATCATCACAAACTCGCCGGAGCGGAACCTGAAACTGGCCGGCCGGGTAATGCGGATCTTGAACAGCCTGTCGGTGTAATGCTGGACAGAGGTGACGGTTTCGGCAAACACGCCAGCGGGAATCTCGTAGCTGCCTGCATTGGAGGTGGGACGGACAATTTGGTTCATGATCGTGATGCCTGAATTCTTTTCGTTTCTTGGGGACCAACACCTCTGGCATCGGCAGCCAATAGAAATATCATTTGTATACTAACGATAATTACCAACCAATCTCTGGTCAAGGCTAATTTGTGCGGCACGTCCAAACCATCAAACAGTCGGATTGGCAACAGTCTTTGAAGGTGTCAGCCGAAAAATCACCTTGCATGGTGATTGCCCGTCCAGAGCCGTGCCGTTGGGCCAGCGCATCACACGCCGAGATATTTGTGGATCTTGTCGGGATCTTCCTTGAGCTCATCCGCCGCAAGCGTTTCCACGCTGCGTCCATGCTCGATGAAGGCCACCTGATCGGCGACTGAAAGCACCGCATCCACACGCTGTTCGACCAGCACGACGGCAAGGCCCTCGCGTTTCATCTGAACAATCACGTTGCGGATCAATTCGATCATGGAAGGCTGCAGCCCCTCTGTCGGCTCATCAAGCAACAGCACCTTGGGTTTGAGGCACAGCGCGCGCGCGGTGGCGAGCATCTGCTGTTCGCCACCCGACAAAGTGCTGGCCTGCTGTGCCAACCGTTCGCGCAGCCTTGGAAAGAGCTCCAGCACCCATTCGCGCGTCTCGGCGCCTGAGCCGCAAGCCATCAATCCCATTTCGATGTTTTCGGCGACGGAAAGCTCAGCAAACAGGCGGCGCCCCTGAGGCACGTAGCCGATACGCTGTTTGGGGACTTCATGAGCCGGCAGCGTGCTGATCTCGCGTCCATCGAGCAAAATCTTCCCCTGAGACAAGGGCAGCAGCCCCATGATCGCCTTCATGGCCGTGGTCTTGCCCGCACCATTGCGGCCGAGCAGGCAGAGGATCTCGCCAGGCTTGGCCTCGAGATCGACGCCGAAAAGAACCTTCACCTTTCCATAGCTCACATGGATGTCTTCAATCTTCAGCATGAACGGTCCCCAGATACGCGGCCTGAACCTCGGCATTGGCTTTGATCTCGCTCGGAGAGCCGCTGGCCAGAATCTCGCCGAAGTTCAACACGGTGATGGCTTGTGCCGTTCGCATGACCACGTCCATGTTGTGCTCAATGAGAAGAATCGTGGTGCTCCCCTTCAAGCCGTTGATCAGATCGACGAACTCGGTGATTTCCGAATCCGCCAGTCCCTGTGTCGGTTCATCGAGGATGAACAGTTCCGGCTCCTGAACCAGGCCCATGGCGATTTCCAGAAGCCGCTGGTGGCCGTAGCTGAGATCACCGGCAATCTGATCGGCCCGGTCGGCGAGGCCGATTCGGGCAAGCACCGCATCGACCTTTGCAAGAATACCGGCCTCGTCGAGCCTGTGCTTGCGCCGTGCTGCCAGCGCCACGTTTTCGCGGGCTGGAAGGTTGGCAAAAACTGAGGTGATCTGAAAGGTGTAGGCGATGCCCATGGCAATGCGCTTGTGGGCCGGCAAGGCGCTGATGTCCTCTCCCTTGAAGATGACCTGACCGGCAGTTGCCGGAATGCGTCCGCACAGCATGCCGACGAATGTGGACTTGCCGGCTCCGTTGGGGCCGATAAGAGCCATGACCTGGCCTTCGGGAAGCTGGAAATCGATATCGGTATTGGCATGTATGCCACCGAAGACCTTGGTGAGTCCCTTGGTTTCGAGGATGGTTACGGCAGCCATTTCAGCCCCCTCCTTCGGATTTCCCCGACCAGGCCTTGCGGCGCAAACAGGCACAGGAGCACAAGCGCCAGACCGGCAATCAACATGTAGGCGTCGGTCACCGAGCTTGAGAGGTCGATCAGATAGAACATGAACAGCACTCCGATCAGCGGGCCGATGGTTGTGCCCGCACCGCCAAGCAGCACCCACAAGAGCGGGAAGATGGAATATTGCACCGTTGCAAAGGTTGCCCCGACATAACCAAACAGCAGCGCATAGGCTGCACCACCGATGCCCGACAGGGTGCCGGACACCAGGATTGCAATCAGTTTGAGGCGATGGGTGTCGTAGCCGAGCATCCGGGCGCGCTCTTCATTCTCGCGCACCGCGATCATGGCGCGGCCGAGGCGGGATTTCACCAGCGCGGCCGTTCCCAGCAGGCACAGGGAAAACAGGATCAATGCGGCCCAGAACCGGGTTGCCTCTCCGGACAGGTCGATGCCTGCGAGGGTGCGTTGCGCCGTGCTCAGCACAAAGCCTTCATCTCCGCGTGTGACTGCTCCGAAGTAGAGCACGGTGAGATAGCCCGCCTGAGCAAACATCAGCGTGACAATCATGAACGCCACTTCCTTGGTGCGCAGCGCCAGGAAGCCGATGATCAGCGAGGTGAGAAAGGCCGCCAAGGCTCCGAGCAGCAGCGCCAGCCCGGTGGGCAGCCCGCCATGATTTACCGCAAGCGCAAAACCGTACATGCCGGCGGAGAAGAACAGCGCATGGCCGAGGCTCAACAGCCCGGTGTAGCCAAACAGCATGTTGTAGCCGATAGCGTAGACGGCCAGAACCATGACGCGTGCCAGGACGCCCACATGGTAATCTGGAAGCACAAAAAAGGACGCTGCAAGTGCCGCAATGATCGCAATATGCAGGACGTAGGATTTCTGAATATCGGTCATGATGTCACTTCCCCATCAGTCCGCGGGGCCGGAACACCAGCACCATGCCGACGGCCAGTGTGGCGATGATCTTGGCCAGTGTTGGCGAGAAGAAGACCGAGATGATGCCGTCGGTCAGGCCGATCAGCACGGCAGCGATCACGGTGCCCGGCAGGCTGCCCAACCCGCCGATGATTACCACGACGAAGGACAGCAAGAGCGGATCATGCCCCATCAGGTAATGCGCCTGCTGCACCGGCACGACCAGCACCGCGCCAACGGCCGCAAGACCGGCACCCAGGCCGAAAACATAGGCAAAGACACGGTCCACCGGCACGCCAAAGGCTTGCGCCATCTCGCGGTCCTGCTGTGTTGCGCGCATGATCAGGCCGAAGCGCGTGCGTGTCATCAACAGCCAGATCCCTGACAAGACGGCCACTGCGGCGAAAATGATGAAAAGCTTGTAGCTGGTCACACTGAGCCCCCAGGGCCAGTACACCTGCCAGCCGGCCTCTGTGTGTTCCAGCCAGGGCAGGGCGATCACACTGTTGAACGGAGGCTCCACAGGCCGCGCGTCCGGGCCGAAGGTCATCAGTGTGGCCTGCTGGATGATGTAGAGAAGACCGATGGTGGCGACGATGGTTCGTTCGGGATTGTAATCGATCCGTTGCAGGATCAACCGGTCGGCCCCGGCGGCCAGCGCCCCCACGATCAGGGGCGCCAGCAGAATTGCCGCCACAAATCCAACGGCCGGATGGCTTCCAAAGAACGAGGCAATGGACCAGGCAAACACCGCGCCGAGCATGAAGAACTCGCCATGCGCGACATTCACGACGCGCATGACACCAAACACGATGCTGAGGCCGATGGCGGTCAAAGCCAGAATTGCAGCCGTGACCGCCCCTTCGAGTGTTGCGAGGAGCAAGTGGGGTCCAAATTCCATGCGCTTTACCTCGCTCGATGGAACGCACTCATCAGAGTGTCCGTTTCAGGTTTTCAGCCGGTGCTCAGAAGGACTGGGTCGTGTAATCGACCTCATCGGCATAGAGCGTGTCCTCAATCGAGGTCTGGTGGACCCGCACCAGCTTGCCGCTTTCGACACGCGAGATGTTCTGCTTGCCGAAGACCTGGTGGGTCTTTCCGTTGAACACCTTGTCACCCTGCGGATGGTCATCCGACAGCGGCATGTCGGTCATGGCCTCGACGGCTTCGATCAGACCGGAACGGTCGTTCGATCCCTGATATCCCGAGGCCTCCATACCCGCCTTGATGACCGCCAGGGTTTCCCAGACGCCAAACATATGGGCATAGGTCGAGACATCGCGGGCGTCGTCCAACGAAGCCCCGTTGGCATCGACGCCGACGGCGGCACGATAGGCTGCCTCATGGGAGGTCTGGTCCGGCTGAGCGTAGCGGCACATGCCTTCCCAGAAATAGGATCCCTCGAGGAATTCGAGGCCCGGGCTGGTGATGTCAACTGCCTCAAGGCTGTCGATGAATCCGAACAGCTGCGGGCCGCGGCCGCCGAAGAATTCGCCCATTTCACGCACAAAGGTCAGAACGGCTGGGCCCACCATGACGTGGTAAACCACATCGGTGTCGCGGGGAATGCTTGGGAAATAGCGGGTGAAGGATGTTTCTGTTGGCGGAACCGCGATCTGCTGGATCACTTCGCCGCCCTGTGCGGCAATGGCGGCGGTGAAGAAGTCACGGTGATCATGACCGAAGGCAAAATCCGGGTAGATCATGGTGACCTTCTTGCCCAGGTTCTCGGACACGAACGGGGCCATCGAAATCACCTGGCTCTTCACATCGGTGATACCGGGCTGCAGGGTGTAGCGATTGAGAGCGCCGCTGGCGACATGGTGGCCTTCCGAGACCACGAAATAGGGCATCTTCAACTCGCCCGCGCGCGGCGCGGAGCCGATGACGACATGGCTGAAGAGAGGGCCGAACACGGCATCGCAATTGTGGAGTGATGCGAAACGCTCAAGAACTTCGGCGCCGCGGCGGGGATCGGTTCCGTCGTCTTCGGCGATCATTTCGACTTCGCGACCGTTGATGCCGCCCATGTCGTTGATGCGGGATATGGCGGCGGTGGCGACCCGCTCATACCAGCGGCCATAGGCAGATCCGATGCCGGTACGGTGCACCTGAAAGCCGAGTTTGATGGGGCCGCTGCTTTGCGCATGAGCCATCCTGGCAATGCCGGGCATCAGCATTCCAGCGCCGGCAACACCTGCCGCTGCGCCCAGGGCGCCAAGCGCCTTGCGACGGGTGAAAGTCGTCGCGGATTGATCTTTCTCAGTCATGCAAACTCTCCCTTCTGGTTTTTGACGTACAGTTTATATTGTTAGCTTACTAATGATATGTCCAGCGTTTTTACGCCCCCCTCGGCGCGGCAAGAAGCCAGAGTCCGAAAAGCGTATAGAGCACCATGAAGACCCCGATCGGAATCTGGCTAAGGGCGGCGCGGCGCGCAGTTGCAAAGAGCTTCATCGCCACGGCATGGGACATCAGCACCGACAGAATGTGCCCGATGACGACAATTGTGGCCTGGGTAAGCCATATGACTTTCACACTGTCGGGTGTGTTCAAGAAGCCCGTTGTCACCCTGATATCGGCCAGTCCGAACAGGTTGGCGCCAGTTGCCAGCGGATCGCCCAGAACCGCCAGCAGATACTGGCCGTCGACCAGGAAGGAGATCATGAAATGAGAGATGTGATAGCCCAGAGCGATCGGCAGGACAGTCGGCGCGAAGCTGCGGAAGAGCAGCTCCAGGCTTAGCTGTTCCGTCTGCTGCGTGCTCAGGTTCGCCATTTTCTGGCCAGCCCAGACGGCCAGGAGCAGAACCGTGAACAGCGCAATGATGGCCAGTACAAGGCCGAGCAACGATGTTCCGATCACAGCCGAGCGTCCTGGAAATTCGAGCGGATTGACACCAATCCTCGCAAGCCACCAGAAGGTCTCCTTGAGCCCGTCGAAGCTGCCCATGGCGAGCACAACGAGAGAAAACGTCGCCAGGCTCAAGGGCAGGGGCGTGGATGGAACCAGCGCCCAGCCGGGGAATCCTGGAACTGCGCGTGGTCCATTGCCGAAGGGAGACACCCGCGAGATCAGATCAAACAGGATGGAAAATGCCTCGCCGCGGGCGAGCCATACCGGCCCGCCGAAAATCACCATGCATGCAAAGGTCAGCGCCCAATAGGTGATAACGAATCCGGCCAGCCGGTCTGGATCTTGCGGCGCCGGATCGACGATGTAGAATGCTGAAAAGGCGATGAAAAGCAAAAGTCCGGGGACTGCCCCCAAGCGTTCGGGAAGGGGCAGAAGCCCCTGCTGTTCAGGTCCGATCAGCAGCCTGTAGAGTCCGGACCAGGGATTGAGGCAACGCCAAAAATTCCCCAGCAACCCAGCCAGCGAAACCAGCATGACCCAGAACCCGATCCAGATCGTGAGCGGCAACAGATTGGTCAACGGATCCCGTGGTCCCGTAACCCCGACATAAATGATGATGGCCAGCGCCAGAAAGGACAACAGGCTCACGGCATCGCAAACATTTGCGGGCACTTGCGGCAGATGCCGCGTGCCCGGCTTGAACAGTCCCTGCACAATATGTTTCGGGGTCAGGGAGATCAGGATGATGGAGGCCACAACCGAAAGCACACCGGACGTGATGTAGTGCCCGGTCGGCAGCAGCAGCACCAGGCCCTGTTCCGACACATGCGCCATGGCCGGGGCTGGAAACAGCACCGCGAGCAAAACTGGCAACATACCGGTGATCAGTCCAGATGCGCGCCGGTTCAACATTTTGCACTTTCCAAGGGATGATATCTTGTTAGTGTACTATTGAATTTGCTGAAAAAGGAAATCCCATGCGCAAACTTGCGATACTCTTGGTCATTGTCATTGCAGGCGTCACCATAGCCCTGACGGGCGGATGGTTTGGCGAGCAGCCCGAACCGGTCACCCTGAGCAGCGTGACAGCCAGTCCGCTTCCCAATCAGCCCGGTGCGGCGCATGTGTATCTGACAATTGAAAACGGAACGCAGCCAAACCGGCTTGTGTCGGTCAGCTCCCCCGAGGCTGCCGAGGCGCGGTTTGCCGGGATGGCGATGGCAGAGCCGTTGGGGCTCCCCGCCGGCGGCAAGCCAAGCCTTTCGGCGGACGGGGTCTATATCGAGTTGTCGGGCATTGAGGGCGAATTGGTCGAGGGGCGCCTTATCCCGATCTCTCTGAAACTGGATCCAGCCGGTGACACCACGGCCATGGCGCGCGTGGGAAAACCTGTCGACCCGCATGCCGGGCACGCCATGATGGCCATGGGGGATATGCCAATGGAGCCTCTGCAGGGGGCTGGCAACATGCCGCCCGCGCTTGGACTGTCGGCGACCGTCGCTGATGCTGGCATCGTGGTGGACCTCGATATCAGCAATCTCACCTTTGACCCGGACAGCCCGAACCCGGTTCATGTGCCGGGCCATGGTCATGGGCATCTTTATCTCAACGGGCTCAAGCTGCAGCGGGTCTATTCGACCCATACGGAAATCGGTGCATTGCCGCCTGGGAGCTACACCCTCACAGTGTCGCTCAACACAAACACCCATCAGGCTTATGAGGATGAAAACGGTCCCGTGGCGGCCAGCGCAAACATCACCATAGATTAGGGCGCAGGGCCCCGGTGGCGGCAAGGAGGCTCCGTCCGGCGCCCGAAAACCCACCATGCCCATCGTCAACGGCGCAGATGACAGCAGCATTTGAGTGTCGCGCGCAGATCGGGCAGCCATGTCAGGCAGCAATTTCGCCGGCTGCGGCCTGATGAGCACCTGACGCCGTCAGAGCTGCAATCATATCATCATGACCTTCACCGCCGAACCGCGCGACCGCATCCGGCAAAAGCACGACATCAAACCCTTCCGAACGGGCGTCGAGCCCGGAAAAGCCAACACAGAACTCTTCAACGATGCCAGTCAGAAACAGCCGTTTGATGCCCAATTGACGGAAATACCCGGTCAGGCCAGTGGAGGTTTTGCGGTCATTCTCAAAGAACGCGGAATAGGAATCGATCTCCAGATTCGTGCCCTTGCGGATGATCATGCTGGCTTGGCTGGTGTCGAGCTCCGGATGAAACGCCGCTCCCTGCGACCCGGCAATGCAGTGATCCGGCCACAGGACCTGCGTCCCATAGGCCAGTTCGACTGTGTCAAACGGCGCTTTGCCCGCATGTGATGACGCGAAAGACTTGTGCCCGGCCGGATGCCAGTCTTGGGTCAGAACCACGGTGGAGAACCGCTTCTGAAGCCGGTTGATCGCCGGAATGATCCCGTCCGCCCCGGCGACAGCCAGGCTGCCGCCGGGACAGAAGTCATTCTGTACATCAATGATCAGGAGCGCGTCCGATGCCCCGATTTCAATGGTGTCCTGCATTGCATTCATTCCCCTTTTTTGCGGGCCGCGTTGATCGCGGTCTCCGTATTGATGTCGCTTGTCAGCGCAGTCCGTCCTTCCCTTCGGCCTCCGAGGCTTTCAGCCCGCCGACCCTTGGCAGTGGACGGCCACTGTCCGTGACTGCGACCGCAACCATGATTTCCCGCGCGCGCGGGGCGTCGTTCAGGCGCACTTCGACGCCATCGAAATGCGAGCGCACATAGGCTGCATCCTTGTGTCCAAGTGGAACGTCCAGATCCTGCCCGGGTCCGCCACGCTTCTTGGAAGAGGGCACAAGAGCGGCACCTTTCTCCACCGCCTTTCGCAGCGGCGCGCCCATGCTCGGGTGCAGCAGCGCGGCGGCATGCTCGAGTTCGCCATCCTCTCCCACCATGGCCGCCTTGCCATAGCTTTCAGCCTCTTCCGGCTTGATCCCGAGTGCTGCCACGGCGCGCGCGCCCAGCATGCCGCCCAATTCGGCGCCGATCTCCATCAATGGTGTGAGATCCTCGACATACTGGCCCGCGAAGGGGTTCTCGATGACAGCAACGGCCACGGCCTTGCGCGTTGGTGGGGAGATCTCACGGCCTATTTCCGTATGAGTTTCCTCAACAAAGGTGGCGATCTTTCTGATCCTGGCACTCATCGCAGACCGTCCTCTCCCTTGATTGCAGAGGCATCCAGTCCACCGGAACGCGAGTGGATGCGTGGCCCGGTTGTCATGACCAGAGCCACCAGCATCTCGTCACTTCGGGGGGCATCATTGAGCCCGATTTCCATCGAGTCGAAGTGGCTGCGCACATAGGATGCGTTGACATGGGTGACCGGCACATCGAGGCGTGCGCCCATGCCACCGATCTTCTTGGATGACGGCACGATGGCCTTGGTGCCCGACAGCACCTCGCGCATGGCATATCCGCCTGGTGCGTGCCAGAGCGCGCCATGCTCAAGCTCTCCAGCCGAACCAACCAGCGAGGCCTTGCCATAGCCTTCAACCCGCTCGGCACCGCCAAGTGCCTCGGCAAGTTTTTTCGCCATGTCGAGACCGAGCGGCCGGAGATCGTCCATGAACCACTGGATGTCCGGCTCATAGCGTCCGGCAAAGGGATTGGTGATTACGGCAATGGCGGCACCGCGCAGCAACGGCGTGTCAGGGGCCGGCCCGCCTTCATGGAAAATTTCCTCCACCACAAGGGCCCGCTTGCGTATCTTCAACTCAGTCATGAACGTCCTCCAGTATTCTGTGTTCGGCAAAGGCAGCGCCAGTGGTTGCCGATTGTCCTTGCAAAAACAATGCCGCGCCGAGAATCCGCCCGGCCTGTCTCATAGTCTCGGCCCGAGCCAGCCCCGCATCAAGCGCGCGGCGCTTATCGGGCAGGGAGAGCTGCGGCACGTGGGTGACAACCAGCCTCTCGCCCAGATCACTGTCGGGCTGAAGCTGGTCGGCCGGCTGCCGGCGAATGGATGAATTTCCAGGCAGATCCACAGCGTTTGCGATCAGTGTGGCTGCCGCATCGGCACTCGCGGCATCCCGGGCCACGACGGACACACTGTCGGCGATGCCGAGTGAGAAACTGCGGCCCCGCACACCGCTGGTGGCTATGCCGCCAATCGCGCTGGTTCCATCAAACTGCAGATCACCCAAAGACGCGCCATCGGCACCCGCCATGGCAACACGAAAGCTCTCATCCGGGGCCAGATGCACGGCGATATCGCCGCCATTGTTGACATAGGCCCGGCGCAAGGGCACCGCATCGCGCATCGCCGTCAGGATCTCGTCAGCGACAGAGCCCGCAACCGCAATCATCGGCGTGGCAAAGTCTTCTTGGGCGAAGGCGCGCGCGGCAGCATGCATGCGCCGGGCGATGGCTTCCTGCGGGAGGGTCGCAGATAGGGCTCGGCGCAATAGTGGCAGTTCGCTCACGAGCTCTTCAAGAACGGACCCAAACCGCAATGCAGCGGCCTCGAAGGCCGTCGAACGACAATCCGGTGCATCGCCATCAACACCAATGATCAGATCGATCGGCCCGTGCTGCAGGTGCAGTCTGTCGTCAAGATATGCTGCCACCGGCCCCTGCATTTGCATTCAGCCTCCCGAGGTCCAGCGGAAGTTCCGGCGCGCCATAGGATCGGAATCAGGATCGATTTGATCGACCCGCCGGACCTCTTGCGTCATCACCGCATCGACTGGCCGCACGCTTGCGGCATGTCCACCCAGGGCAAGATAATCGGCAAGCCGCATGGTGAACTCTATCGGTGCGACCAGCGCAGGCGTCGGCACATAGCCGAATGCATTCGACGGCATGTCCAGCACATTGGCCATCACCGTGATCCCGCCACCGGGCCAGACATAGGCATTGGCGCCGCCGCATGAAACATGGGTCAGCGACTCCTTGACCGAGTTCGTGAGCTTGACCGGGTTTTCCGTTACCCCGGAACGAAGCGATCCACCTGCGCCGCCCATGAACAGCACCGAACAGAGTGCCGGCTCACAGTTTTCGGCAATCCGGTCGACGGAGATCTGCAAATTGTCGGGCAGGGGTCTGGGCTGCGGGACGAGCTGATCATCCAGTTCGAAATAGCCATATTGCTCGCCGGTGGTCGACACCATCAGCAATCGCAGGCCGGGCCAGGCAATCTTGTCGTCTGAGGGCTTCAGGATCGACAGAGGGTCTTCGACATTGGTACCGCCCCAGCCGGTTCCGGGATCTGCGACCTGGAAATAGCGGCCCGGCGTGGAGCGACGGCCATTGATGCGGATTCCGGTTGGCGCAATATCAAGAAGCTTGCCCGCCTGGTGCTCGGAGAGAACACCGGTGATGTGATCATCGACCACGATGACCTCGTCGACTTTGCCCACCCATTGCGAGGCGAACATGCCGATGGTGGCCGATCCGCATCCCACGCGCATGCGTTCTTCAGTGACCCCGTCAACGATCGGCGGCTTGCCGGCTTGGACGACGACAGTTGTCCCATCATCGATCGCCAGTTCAACCGCCTCGCAATTGCAAAGCTTGAGCAGGACGTCGCAGGTGATCCGCCCTTCCTTCTTGCTGCCGCCCGTCAGATGTTCCACGCCGCCGAGCGACAGCATCCGCGAGCCGTATTCGGACGTCATGACATGGCCAACCGCTTCACCCTGATGGCGAACGATGGCCCGCTCATGGCCGAGGAAGCGGTCGGTGTCTATCTTCACCTTGACGCCGCAATAGCTGAAAATGCCCTCGGTCACGACCGTCACCATATCGGTCCCGGCGACCGCCTGGCTGACGATGAAGGGCGCGGGCTTGTAATCGGGATAGGTGGTGCCGGCGCCGACCGCGGTGACAAAGGGGCGGCTGGACGACACCAGATCGCCGTCCCAGTCCTGACCATTGCCGTCCTTGAGAAACGGAACCGCCTTGGCGCCACGTTCAGCTGCATTCTCGATGATTGTCAGCGGATCGAGCCGGATCAGCTCACCGTCATGATTGGCATAGCGATCACACGCGCCGGAACGGCCTTCGGCGATGTAACACAGCACCGGACAGGCGTCGCAGCGGATCTTTTGAGGTTGAAGAGCGGTTGACTCACTCATGATGCGGCTTTCCTGATCGCCGCCCGCAGCCGCGAAGGCGTCACCGGGACTTCGCGCATGCTGACACCGGTCGCATCTCGAATGGCATTGAGAAGCGCTGGAGCGGTTGGGATGAGAACATGTTCTCCAAGCCCCTTTGCTCCATATGGACCATGGGCGTCGGGCACCTCGATGATCAGGGTTTCGATTGGCGGCACATCGCCGATTGTCGGGATCAGGTAGTCATGCAGGTTCTCGCTGCGGCCAGGCAGGTACTCCTCCATCAGCGCCATGCCGAGACCTTGGGCAATCCCGCCATGCACCTGTCCTTCGACAAGCAGTGGATTGATGGCGCGGCCAACATCATGGGCCGCGACAAAACTCAGTGGTTTGACCGTGCCCAATGCGGTGTCGACCTCGACGATGGCGAGCTGTGCGGCATAGCCGAACTGTGCATAGGGCACGCCCTGTCCGTTCTCGTCGAGCGGCTTGGTTGGCGGGTCGTAGGTTTCCGCGACATCGAAGACATATCCGAGATCGCCGGCGGGCAATTTGCCGAGATCAATGCGATGGGTGCGGTCGCCGTCGTGGACGACCACCGCACCCGCGTCCAGCTTCAGGCTGGACTCCGGGGAAGCATTTGCTTGACGGAGGATGAGCGCGCGCAAGGCCTCGCCGCAGAGCTTGGCTGCATTGCCGGAGACGAAGGTCTGCCGCGACGCCGACGTCTTGCCGGCATCCGGCGTGATGTCGGTGTCGGCACCGATGATCTCGATCGCGGTGACCGGCAGGCCGAGCGCGCTTGAGAAGATCTGGCAGATGACCGTATTGGCCCCCTGTCCGATATCCATCGCGCCCTGGTGCAGCACAACACGTCCATCAGCCTTGACGCCGGCCCGTATGGTTGAGGGGTTGGGCAGAGATGTGTTGCCGCAGCCATACCAGCCGGCGGCGATCCCGACGCCGCGGCGCATGCTGCCGGTGGCCGCTGCATTGAATGCCTCAACCTCGGCGCGCGCCTTCAGCCATGCCGGGCGGAGCGCCTCGAGGCAGGCCTTTATGCCGACGCCCTGCTTGAACACCTGGCCGCAGACGGTCGGCATGTTGTCTTCAAGCGCATTGAGGATCCGGAACTCAAGCGGGTCGATCCCGAGCTTGGCGGCAAGCTCGTCAAACAGCGCTTCCTGGGCGATCGCGGATTGCGGCACGCCGAAGCCGCGAAAGGCGCCCGAAGGCGGGCAATGGGTGTGCACCCCGTTGGATTCCGCGCGGTAATCCTCGATCCGGTAGGGTCCGGAAGCATGAACCGGAACCCGGTTGGCAACCGTCGGCCCCCAGGATGCATAGGCCCCGGTGTTGAACGCGCCAAAGAAATCAAACCCGCTGATCCGGCCATCGGATTTCGCGCCGATCCGCAGCGTGATTTCCGCGGGATGACGCTTGGTGGAGGACTGCATGGATTCGCTGCGGCTGTAGGTCAGGCGGACTGGCTTGCCGGTCTTGAGCGCACCCAGTGCCAGATAGGGTTGCACCGAGATGTCGAGCTTGGCACCAAAGCCGCCGCCGACACCGGTTGGGACGATCCGGATACGGCTGCTGTCCATCCCCAGGATGATCTCCATAGCCTCCCGGTCCATGACCGGCGCCTGGGTGCAGGCATGGATTTCAACCCTGCCATCGACAAGTTGTGCAAAGCCCGCTTCGGGCTCGATGTAAGCATGTTCGACGAAGCCGGTGCGGAAACTGCCTTCGACATGGACATCGGCAGCTGCCAGCGCCGCCGCGGCATCGCCCGTTTTCACCAGGCCTGCGCACATCAGGTTTCCGGCGCGGCCGGGATGCAGCTCCGGCGCTCCCGCGGTGCGGGCCTCGGACACGGAAGCAACGCTTTCGAGTTCGGTCCAGATGACCGGAAAGTTCTCCGGTTTGAAGGCCCGGATCGCTTCCGGCGTTCCAACCACTGCTGCCACGGCCTCGCCGCGAAAGCGGGCCTCGGTTTCTGCAAAGACCGGCTGGTCGGCAAAGGCGGGAATGACGCCAAAACAGTTCTTTCCCGGAACATCGGCCGCAGTCAGGATGGTTGCGATCCCAATCTGGTCTGCAAGCCAGGCATCGAGGTTGTCAAAACGGAAGGCCGCGCGCGCAAACGGCGAGCGGATGACGGCGATCTCCAGCGTGCCCTGCGGGGCCACATCGTCGCCGAAGGCCTCGCGTCCCGATACCTTGGCCCAGCCGTCGAGTTTGCGAATCGAACTTCCCACATTCCCGTCGCCCTTCAGCGTTGCGGGAACATCGGCCACGGCGTCGATGATCTTGCGGTATCCGGTGCAGCGGCACAGCACGCCGCCGAGCGCTTCCTGGATTTGGATTTCATCCGGTTGGGGAATATCGCGCAGCAGAGCGACCGCGGCGACGATCATGCCCGGGGTGCAGATGCCGCACTGTGCGGCGCCATGATTCTGGAAACTCTCGGCAAGCCGCCGGGCATCGGCATCGGTTTCCACCAGGCCTGCCACGGTTTCCACCCGCTGCCCGTCTGCCTGTTCGGCAGAAACCAGACAGGCGCAGACATTCTCGCCATTGAGAAGCACCGAGCAGGCGCCGCAATCACCTGCGTTGCAGCCGATCTTGATGTCGCGCGCACCAAGCTGCTCGCGCAGGACCTGCGACAGCCGCAGGCCTTGTGCGGTTTGGAGCACAACGTCCTGACCATTGAGGGTGAAGGCGAGCTTGGAGCCTGAAACCGTTCCGTGCATGATTTCAATCCTCTCCAAATGCGCAAAGCACAACGCGGCGGCACAATTCGGCCGCCACATCGATGCGGTATTCCTGCGATCCACGCACATCCGAAATCGGGGTGAGCGGCGCGAGCGCACCATCGGCGGCAAAATCGGTCTGCCGCACCTCGTCAGCCGAAAGGCCCGCAAGCTGGTCCTCAAGCGCAGTCAAACGCTGGGCAACCGGCGAGCAACTGCCCACAGCAAGCCGCGCGGTGACGATACGCCCGGCGTCAATTTCGACGATTGATGCCACCATCGCGATCGAGATCACCATGTGGGTGCGGCTGCCGAGCTTGAGAAAAGCGCTTGTGGCGCGCCGGGAGACTGGCGGCACCAGGATTGCGGAGACAAATTCGCCCTCTGCCAGGTCAACCTTGCGAACCCCGGTGATGAAATCCTTGAGCGGAACGGTGCGAACGCCATCATGAGAGAGAATCTCAACGGCGGCATCGAGCACCAGCAGCGGCGGCACGCCGTCAGCGGCAGGCGATGCGTTGCAGATGTTGCCGGCGATCGTGCCGCGATTCTGGATCTGGATCGAGCCGACCTGCCGCGCCGCGATCTTCAGCGCGTCAAAGGCCGGCGGCAGCTCCGTCTTGACAATCTGTGTCCAGGTGGTCGCCGCGCCGATGCGCCAGCCGTTCGAACTCTCGGACACACCGCGGCACCCGGCAAGACGGGTGATATCGAGCACATTCTCGTCAATCTGGCCGGTGGCAAGCCCCGGATAGTAGTCGGTACAGCCCGCCACGATGCGGGCTTGGCTGGCACGCAGGAATGTCAGGGCCTCGGTTGTGGTCTCAGGCGCAAAATAAGGCAATCTCGAAGACTCCGGCGCTGCTTATCATTAGCATGCAAACGATAATCCCGTTTTGTCCCGGGTGTCAATTCTTTCCTTGGTCGATCCAGTGACAGGGGACCGCATACCAAGAACCGCTCAGTGTGTCGCATTCAGCGGCAATCCTTGTTGCCCTGATGTTCGCCGTTCTGCAGTGGGGAGGAAAAAATGGAGCACCGATCAGAACATGATTGCAATGCCTTGCCGGCCGCCGCATGAGAATGCGGACATGGGCGATGAGGGGTCATGCTGTTGAACTCTGGATGGATTTCTCCCAGTCCTTGGCCAGCCTGCGTGACCTTGCCAATCAGGCGAAGGTGCGTTCGGCCCGAGACGCGCGGCCAAGGCCCGGATGCGTTGTGGCGTCCAGTCGGACACCTCCAATATAGCTACCGCGCATTTTGTGACTGACTGTACGGCTTGAGGCCATGTCCGCCACGTGACGGCCCTTTTGATGCCGGACAGTTCGCACGGTCCCCACGCAGTCCTTTCAGCAGGTCGGGAAAGGTTGTGTGCCCTTTCGCCAGACTGCTCGTGTTGGGCTTCGGGTAGATCGGCATCAGTTTCCTCACCCTTCAGGGCCTCCATAGCGGTCTTCGCCTTGAACTCAAGTGCGTGCTGCTTGCGTTTTGACGTCTCTGATCTCCTTCCTGCCGAAGACCAGAAGACTTCAAATCGCAGCCTATGTCATTGTCCAAGTTTCGGGGGATGGCTCAACTTGGACTTCCTTTTGGGGCGCTCAGGATGGGAAAAGTGCAGTTTTTCTGCCTAATTAACAGTGCATTAAGGTTAACAGACTATGTCTTTTACCATCGTGTTCCGTCCGTTGTGGTCGTTGGAAGTGTGAGTGCAGGGCTATGTCGCAAACTCTCCGGAGGGCATCTTTAGTCGCCGGACTGGTTGGCGCTAGCTTGTTGTCTTCATGTGCCAGCAGGCCGTCGACCGAGGCGGACGGTTTGGGTGACGCGCCACAATTCGTGGCAAGCAATCCCAATGTGCTGGTTGCCCACGAACGGGTGGAGCAAGCTCGTGCCCGGGAAACGATTGCGCGCGCCGACCTCTTTCCCGCAGTCGACCTTACCGCCTCGCGAACCGACTATATAAACGACGCAACCGTCACGACTTCGGAAACAAGCGAACAAAATGTCGACCTCTCTGCGTCCCTGTCACTTTCGAAAGCCTTTGCTGGGATAAGCGGCACGCGGGCAGCCCGCTTTTCAACCCTGGCGAAGAAGGAAGCATTGCGCGGCTCGGTCGATCAGATCATTCTGGAACTGGCGCTTGCCCAGGTTGCAATCGAGCGGGCCACCAAACACGCGGCCATCCGGAATGAGCTCAAGGCTGAACTGAAGACATTTTTAAGTCGCCAGAAGAAACGCTTCACCGCGGGCGAATTGGCTGCATCAGAACTGGAAAGCATTCGCGCGCGCATCAAGCTTGTCGAAAGTGAAATCGTCCGACTTGGTTCGGAGATCACCTCCAATGAAGCCAAGCTTCGTTCGCTTGCCGGAGAGCAAGACATTTCTGAGGTCAAGCTCGTCGATCTGGCACGGTTCATTCCCGGGAATGAAGACGAGGCTGTGGCCATCGCCTTGCACCGTAACCCCGCTTTGCGCGAGGCAGAGTGGGAGCAGCAGTCCGCTAGCCAGAACGTAGCGAAGGCGACCAAGACACTCTTTCCCGATGTATCTCTTTCCTTCAACGCTCCACTCTCGAGCGATCGGTACGCTTCTACCAGCTCCACGCGCAGCAACGAATCCAATGTGCGGCTCGATCTGAGAATACCTCTGTTCGACGGCGGTCGGCGGCTTGCGGAAGTGACACTCGAGAAATCCAAGCTCAGGGAGCAAACCTACACGGTCAGCGCCCGCAAACTTGACACATGTTCAAGGTGGTCGGACAATGGCAAGGAGTCATGCCCGCGAGGGAACAGCAGGCGCTGGCAAATGTCGGAGTCAAAAAATACGCCAATGCACTATCAGGCACGCTAACCGGTGAACGTATCGGAGCACGGTCCTTGGATCAGGTTCTTGACGCGTATGAACGGCTGACAAATGCAAGGATTGCTGTTGTTGATGCGCAGTCACAGGTGACTACGCGAAGCCATGAGCTGCTGGCATCTCTTGGCGCGCTGGTCGAGGCATACCGCTGACAAGTTTTTAAACCTTTTGTAAAGCATACGCGACAACATTCATGTAAGTGTTTGCGACTATTCTCACATAAGATCTCGAGGTCATATGTGATGAATAAGCCCCCAAAACCAAATGTTTCTCAGGCTGCAGCCGCACGTGAAACAAGCGCGCAAAGCCAGAATTCTGGGCAAACATCGCGAGTTGCAAACAACCCCAATCCCGACGGCTCCAATGCGAATGCAAGTGGAGTAGCCGCAGCAGCGAGTGGATTATCGCTGTTCTTCGCTTTTGACAAAAGTTCTGCGCTCGAAATTCCTCATAGTGATATTTCAGCAAATGCCGAGGAACGGCTCGAACAAAAGAACGAGGCAGGCAGTACTCCGATACTTGCGGCAGCAGGCGACGTGCCGCAAAACCTTGATCTCAACGCTGACCTGGGAACGCCCCCCGCAAGCACTGAACTGTTTGCGGCCAGATATTCGGCCCAGCCGTCTGACGCCACCAATTCAGACGCGAACTCCTCTTCTCCATCCCGCAGCCAGAAGTCTACGTTGTCAATTGACGCGTCCGTACGACCTGACGCTGAAGCCGCATCGCCCCTGAATGCGGGGCCTGGCGTAAGAAGCTTGCCTGTGCCCGAGACCACCATCGAATCTGATGAAGACCCTCGTTCGGTTCAGACACCTGAGCCTGAGGTCACCGACATCAACGAGGCCGCGGTCTCGGCGATCTCCGACAGCAATGGCGCGGCCAATGCGGTCAATGAGAATGTGGCGGTCGGCACCAATGTGGGCATCACCGCGTTTGCCAGCGACAGCGACGGCACCGACAGCGTCAGCTACAGCCTCTCCAATGATGCCGGCGGGCTGTTTGCCATCGATGCCACGACCGGTGTGGTCACCGTTGCCGGTGCGCTCGACCGGGAGAGTGCTGCAAGCCACACCATCGAGGTCACCGCAACCTCGAGCGACGGCTCGACCTCGACCCAGAGCTTCACGATTGCCCTCAACGACGTCGACGAGTTCGATGTCTCCCCGGTGATCGACACCGATGCGGGCGCCAACACCCTGGCCGAGACTGCGGGCGCGGGCACTGCGGTGGGCGTGGTTGCCTCTGCCTCCGATGCCGACGCCACCACCAATGCCATCTCCTACAGCGTCGATGACACCCGCTTCAGCGTTGATCCCGACGGCACCGTGCGGGTGGCCGCCGGCGCAAGCTTCGACTTCGAGACCGAGCAGAGCATCGACATCGTGGTCACCGCGACCTCTGCGGACGGCTCAAGTTCGAACCAGAGCTTCACCCTGGCGGTCACCGACATCAACGAGGCCGCGGTCTCGGCGATCTCCGACAGCAATGGCGCGGCCAATGCGGTCAATGAGAATGTGGCGGTCGGCACCAATGTGGGCATCACCGCGTTTGCCAGCGACAGCGACGGCACCGACAGCGTCAGCTACAGCCTCTCCAATGATGCCGGCGGGCTGTTTGCCATCGATGCCACGACCGGTGTGGTCACCGTTGCCGGTGCGCTCGACCGGGAGAGTGCTGCAAGCCACACCATCGAGGTCACCGCAACCTCGAGCGACGGCTCGACCTCGACACAGAGCTACACGATTGCCCTCAACGACGTCGACGAGTTCGATGTCTCCCCGGTGATCGACACCGATGCGGGCGCCAACACCCTGGCCGAGACTGCGGGCGCGGGCACTGCGGTGGGCGTGGTTGCCTCTGCCTCCGATGCCGACGCCACCACCAATGCCATCTCCTACAGCGTCGATGACACCCGCTTCAGCGTTGATCCCGACGGCACCGTGCGGGTGGCCGCCGGCGCAAGCTTCGACTTCGAGACCGAGCAGAGCATCGACATCGTGGTCACCGCGACCTCTGCGGACGGCTCAAGTTCGAACCAGAGCTTCACCCTGGCGGTCACCGACATCAACGAGGCCGCGGTCTCTGCGATCTCCGACAGCAATGGCGCGGCCAATGCGGTCAATGAGAATGCCGCCATCGGCACCAATGTCGGCATCACCGCGTTTGCCAGCGACAGCGACGGCACCGACAGCGTCAGCTACAGCCTCTCCAATGATGCCGGCGGGCTGTTTGCCATCGATGCCACGACCGGTGTGGTCACCGTTGCCGGTGCGCTCGACCGGGAGAGTGCTGCAAGCCACACCATCGAGGTCACCGCAACCTCGAGCGACGGCTCGACCTCGACCCAGAGCTACACGATTGCCCTCAACGACGTCGACGAGTTCGATGTCTCCCCGGTGATCGACACCGATGCGGGCGCCAACACCCTGGCCGAGACTGCGGGCGCGGGCACTGCGGTGGGCGTGGTTGCCTCTGCCTCCGATGCCGACGCCACCACCAATGCCATCTCCTACAGCGTCGATGACACCCGCTTCAGCGTTGATCCCGACGGCACCGTGCGGGTGGCCGCCGGCGCCAGCTTCGACTTCGAGACCGAGCAGAGCATCGACATCGTGGTCACCGCGACCTCTGCGGACGGCTCAAGTTCGAACCAGAGCTTCACCCTGGCGGTCACCGACATCAACGAGGCCGCGGTCTCGGCGATCTCCGACAGCAATGGCGCGGCCAATGCGGTCAATGAGAATGTGGCGGTCGGCACCAATGTGGGCATCACCGCGTTTGCCAGCGACAGCGACGGCACCGACAGCGTCAGCTACAGCCTCTCCGATGACGCGGGCGGGCTGTTTGCCATCGATGCCACGACCGGTGTGGTCACCGTTGCCGGTGCGCTCGACCGGGAGAGTGCTGCAAGCCACACCATCGAGGTCACCGCAACCTCGAGCGACGGCTCGACCTCGACCCAGAGATTCACGATTGCCCTCAACGACGTCGACGAGTTCGATGTCTCCCCGGTGATCGATACGGATGCGGGCGCCAACACCCTGGCCGAGACTGCGGGCGCGGGCACTGCGGTGGGCGTGGTTGCCTCTGCCTCCGATGCCGACGCCACCACCAATGCCATCTCCTACAGCGTCGATGACACCCGCTTCAGCGTTGATCCCGACGGCACCGTGCGGGTGGCCGCCGGCGCAAGCTTCGACTTCGAGACCGAGCAGAGCATCGACATCGTGGTCACCGCGACCTCTGCCGACGGCTCAAGTTCGAACCAGACCTTCACCCTGGCGGTCACCGACATCAACGAGGCCGCGGTCTCTGCGATCTCCGACAGCAATGGCGCGGCCAATGCGGTCAATGAGAATGTGGCGGTCGGCACCAATGTGGGCATCACCGCGTTTGCCAGCGACAGCGACGGCACCGACAGCGTCAGCTACAGCCTCTCCAATGATGCCGGCGGGCTGTTTGCCATCGATGCCACGACCGGTGTGGTCACCGTTGCCGGTGCGCTCGACCGGGAGAGTGCTGCAAGCCACACCATCGAGGTCACCGCAACCTCGAGCGACGGCTCGACCTCGACCCAGAGCTACACGATTGCCCTCAACGACGTCGACGAGTTCGATGTCTCCCCGGTGATCGATACGGATGCGGGCGCCAACACCCTGGCCGAGACTGCGGGCGCGGGCACTGCGGTGGGCGTGGTTGCCTCGGCCTCCGATGCCGACGCCACCACCAATGCCATCTCCTACAGCGTCGATGACACCCGCTTCAGCGTTGATCCCGACGGCACCGTGCGGGTGGCCGCCGGCGCAAGCTTCGACTTCGAGACCGAGCAGAGCATCGACATCGTGGTCACCGCGACCTCTGCCGACGGCTCAAGTTCGAACCAGACCTTCACCCTGGCGGTCACCGACATCAACGAGGCCGCGGTCTCTGCGATCTCCGACAGCAATGGCGCGGCCAATGCGGTCAATGAGAATGTGGCGGTCGGCACCAATGTGGGCATCACCGCGTTTGCCAGCGACAGCGACGGCACCGACAGCGTCAGCTACAGCCTCTCCAATGATGCCGGCGGGCTGTTTGCCATCGATGCCACGACCGGTGTGGTCACCGTTGCCGGTGCGCTCGACCGGGAGAGTGCTGCAAGCCACACCATCGAGGTCACCGCAACCTCGAGCGACGGCTCGACCTCGACCCAGAGCTACACGATTGCCCTCAACGACGTCGACGAGTTCGATGTCTCCCCGGTGATCGATACGGATGCGGGCGCCAACACCCTGGCCGAGACTGCGGGCGCGGGCACTGCGGTGGGCGTGGTTGCCTCTGCCTCCGATGCCGACGCCACCACCAATGCCATCTCCTACAGCGTCGATGACACCCGCTTCAGCGTTGATCCCGACGGCACCGTGCGGGTGGCCGCCGGCGCAAGCTTCGACTTCGAGACCGAGCAGAGCATCGACATCGTGGTCACCGCGACCTCTGCGGACGGCTCAAGTTCGAACCAGAGCTTCACCCTGGCGGTCACCGACATCAACGAGGCCGCGGTCTCGGCGATCTCCGACAGCAATGGCGCGGCCAATGCGGTCAATGAGAATGTGGCGGTCGGCACCAATGTGGGCATCACCGCGTTTGCCAGCGACAGCGACGGCACCGACAGCGTCAGCTACAGCCTCTCCAATGATGCCGGCGGGCTGTTTGCCATCGATGCCACGACCGGTGTGGTCACCGTTGCCGGTGCGCTCGACCGGGAGAGTGCTGCAAGCCACACCATCGAGGTCACCGCAACCTCGAGCGACGGCTCGACCTCGACACAGAGCTACACGATTGCCCTCAACGACGTCGACGAGTTCGATGTCTCCCCGGTGATCGACACCGATGCGGGCGCCAACACCCTGGCCGAGACTGCGGGCGCGGGCACTGCGGTGGGCGTGGTTGCCTCTGCCTCCGATGCCGACGCCACCACCAATGCCATCTCCTACAGCGTCGATGACACCCGCTTCAGCGTTGATCCCGACGGCACCGTGCGGGTGGCCGCCGGCGCAAGCTTCGACTTCGAGACCGAGCAGAGCATCGACATCGTGGTCACCGCGACCTCTGCGGACGGCTCAAGTTCGAACCAGAGCTTCACCCTGGCGGTCACCGACATCAACGAGGCCGCGGTCTCTGCGATCTCCGACAGCAATGGCGCGGCCAATGCGGTCAATGAGAATGCCGCCATCGGCACCAATGTCGGCATCACCGCGTTTGCCAGCGACAGCGACGGCACCGACAGCGTCAGCTACAGCCTCTCCAATGATGCCGGCGGGCTGTTTGCCATCGATGCCACGACCGGTGTGGTCACCGTTGCCGGTGCGCTCGACCGGGAGAGTGCTGCAAGCCACACCATCGAGGTCACCGCAACCTCGAGCGACGGCTCGACCTCGACCCAGAGCTACACGATTGCCCTCAACGACGTCGACGAGTTCGATGTCTCCCCGGTGATCGACACCGATGCGGGCGCCAACACCCTGGCCGAGACTGCGGGCGCGGGCACTGCGGTGGGCGTGGTTGCCTCGGCCTCCGATGCCGACGCCACCACCAATGCCATCTCCTACAGCGTCGATGACACCCGCTTCAGCGTTGATCCCGACGGCACCGTGCGGGTGGCCGCCGGCGCAAGCTTCGACTTCGAGACCGAGCAGAGCATCGACATCGTGGTCACCGCGACCTCTGCGGACGGCTCAAGTTCGAACCAGAGCTTCACCCTGGCGGTCACCGACATCAACGAGGCCGCGGTCTCTGCGATCTCCGACAGCAATGGCGCGGCCAATGCGGTCAATGAGAATGCCGCCATCGGCACCAATGTCGGCATCACCGCGTTTGCCAGCGACAGCGACGGCACCGACAGCGTCAGCTACAGCCTCTCCAATGACGCGGGCGGGCTGTTTGCCATCGATGCCACGACCGGGGTGGTCACCGTTGCCGGTGCGCTCGACCGGGAGAGTGCTGCAAGCCACACCATCGAGGTCACCGCAACCTCGAGCGACGGCTCGACCTCGACCCAGAGCTTCACGATTGCCCTCAACGACGTCGACGAGTTCGATGTCTCCCCGGTGATCGATACGGATGCGGGCGCCAACACCCTGGCCGAGACTGCGGGCGCGGGCACTGCGGTGGGCGTGGTTGCCTCTGCCTCCGATGCCGACGCCACCACCAATGCCATCTCCTACAGCGTCGATGACACCCGCTTCAGCGTTGATCCCGACGGCACCGTGCGGGTGGCCGCCGGCGCCAGCTTCGACTTCGAGACCGAGCAGAGCATCGACATCGTGGTCACCGCCACCTCTGCCGACGGATCGACGTCGAACCAGACCTTCACGATTGATGTCACCAATGTTGTGGATGAGGCACCAACCGACATTACCTTTACCGGCGGCACGGTCAATGAAACCGTAGCATCCGGCGGGAGCATTGACAGCAGCTATAACCCTTCGGGAGCCACCGTTGCGGTCTTGTCAACCACGGATGCTGACGGTGGAATAGACAGTTTCACCTATGCAATTACCAATGATCCGTCCGGCCACTTCGAAATCGTCGGCAATGAGGTGCGCGTCAGATCGGGCCAGAACATCGATTATGAGACTGCCACCAGTCATGATGTGACGATCCAGGTGACCGATGCCAATGGTGCGACCTATTTGGAAACGATTACGATCAACGTTGCCGATTACGAGGGGAGCTATACCACCTCCGACGCTGGCCAGAACATCACTGGAACGTCTGAAGAGGATGTTCTTACCGGTGGCGCCGGCAATGACACCATAAGCGGCGGTGCCGGGGCGGATCAGATTTTCGCCGGCGGCGGCGATGATTATCTCTATGTCGACGCCGATGACACGCTGATCCATGGCGGTGCCGGGGCCGACACGGTGATCGTGGACACAGCGGCCGGTGTGACGCTCGACATGCCAGCGGCCGAGATCGAGCACGCGGTCGGCAATGCGGGCAATGACCAGTTTGACGCCACCGGCTCGACGGTGCGGGTCACGCTGCGCGGCAATGGTGGCGACGATGTACTCACCGGCGGCGAAGGGAATGACGAGATCAATGGCGGTGCCGGCGCGGACCAGCTTTTCGGCGGTGGCGGCAATGATGTCTTCTATATCGATGCCGATGACACGCTGATCCGTGGCGGTGCCGGGGCTGACACGGTGATCGTTGACACTGCGGCCGGCGTGACGCTCGACATGACCACGTCCGAGATCGAGAACGCGGTCGGCAATGCGGGCAATGACCAGTTCGATGCCACCGGCTCGACGGTGCGGGTCACGCTGCGCGGCAATGGTGGCGACGATGTACTCACCGGCGGCGAAGGGAATGACGAGATCAATGGCGGTGCCGGCGCGGACCAGTTCTTCGGCGGTGGCGGTGATGATTTCATGTACATCGATGCCGATGACACGCTGATCCGTGGCGGTGCCGGGGCCGACACGGTGATCGTTGACACTGCGGCCGGCGTGACGCTCGACATGACCACGGCCGAGATCGAGAACGCGGTCGGCAATGCGGGCAATGACCAGTTCGATGCCTCCGGCTCGACGGTGCGGGTCACCCTGCGCGGCAATGGTGGTGACGATGTACTCACCGGCGGCGAAGGGAATGACGAGATCAATGGCGGTGCCGGTGCGGACCAGCTTTTCGGCGGTGGCGGCGATGATTTTTTCTATATCGATGCCGATGACACGCTGATCCGTGGCGGTGCGGGCGAGGACACGGTGTTGGTTGACACTGCGGCCGGCGTGACGCTCGACATGACCACCGCCGAGATCGAGAACGCCGTCGGCAATGCCGGCAATGACCATTTCGATGCCACCGGCTCGACGGTGCGGGTCACGCTGCGCGGCAATGGCGGCAACGACAGTCTCACCGGTGGCGATGGCAATGATCTCGTCGAGGGGGGAGATGGCGCAGACCAGCTCACCGGTGGCGGCGGCAATGACACCATTGATGGCGGTGCGGACATTGATACGGCGATCTTCTCTGGAAATCGTTCAGATTACACCATTGTTGTAGAGGGCAGTGGCTACCGCATCACCGACACGCGCAGCGGATCGCCCGACGGAAGCGATCTGGTTCTGAATGTCGAAAACTTCCAGTTCGCCGACATGACCGTGGCGGAAGCAGATCTGCTCAATTCCGCGCCGACCGACCTTGCGCTGACGTCCTCGGGCGTGGCGGAGGATGCCACGGCGGGACAGGTCGTGGGCACGTTGTCGGCCACCGATGCCGACAGCGGCGAGATCTTTGCCTATGCCCTGGTGGATGGAACCGGGAATCCGCTCACGGATTCGAACTTCGAGATCGTCGGCAACGAGATCCGGGTGAAGACGGGGTCCAGCCTTGACGCTGAGACGAGCACGTCTCATGACCTGATCGTACAGGTGACCGACAGCGCCGGCTTCACATTCCAGAAACCGGTGACAGTCACCGTCAACGACGTCGACGAGTTCGATGTCTCCCCGGTCAGCGACAGCAATGGTGCGGCCAATTCGGTCGACGAGACTGCCGCCATCGGCGCCACGGTCGGCATCACCGCATTCGCTTCCGACGGCGACGCCACAACCAATGGCGTTACCTATTCGCTTACCGATGATGCCGGCGGCCTGTTTGCCATCGACAGCAGCACGGGTGTGGTGACCGTGGCCGGTGCCCTGGACTTCGAGAGCCAGACGAGCCACGCGATCACAGTCCGCGCCACGTCCGCCGACGGCTCGATATCGACCCAGAGCTTCAACATCGGCATCAACGACATCAATGACGAGACGCCGACCAATATCTCCTTCGCCAGCAGCGGCATCAACGAAGAGGGTACGGGCAAGATCACCTTTACGCTGGCAGGCGAAAAGGACCTGGACCCGCCGCTGATCGAGGTCTTTGCCAATGGCGTCTCGCTTGGCATCGTCGAACTGACCGATGCCCACGATACCCGCGCCCACGGCAACGCCAGCGAGTCCGATCTCGAGGCCATCGCGCAGACCTTCACCCTGGACCTGCCGGTCGGCGTGACCGATCCCGGCACGATCTCCTTTACCATGCTCAATGATAGCTATGACCCGGTGAACGGCTATGACACGAATTTCTATATTCGGGAGGTGTCTGTCGGCGAGACTACAGTGCCTGGTTATCAGGCCACCGGTGCCGGTGGGACCTATGGCGAGTGGGCGTCGGTTTACGGGAACAACGCTCCAAGAAGTTTCCTGCCGCCGAGCGGTGGATGGGACATCAGGCAGATCGCGGGGACCCTGTCGACCACCGATGCCGATGCCAGCAACAGTTTCACCTATACGCTGACCAGCGATCCCAGCGGCCTGTTCGAGATATCGGGCGACGAGATCATTGTCAGGCCCGGCATGGAAACAAATTTCGAGGCGGCCACGTCTCACACGGTCACGGTGGAGGTCAATGACGGCGCCGGAAACACCTATTCGCAGGCCGTCACGATCAATGTCAACGATGTCAACGAGGCTCCGACAGACATAGCATTCAGCGGCGCGACAGTTTCGGCTGTTTCAAACACGATTGCAGCGGGCACGATCGTCGCAAATATTGACTCGGTTGCTGACCCGGATGCGGGCGACAGCTTCACCTACGCACTGACGGATGATGCGGGCGGCGCCTTCACGATCAACTCCGCCACCGGCGCGGTTTCACTCGTTGCCAACACCGACATAAGCCAGGTTGTGAGCGATACGGTCACTGTTCAGGTTACGGACAGCGGGGGCAACACCTATAACGAGACAATTGGCATCCAGCTTGGCACCACCGAAAACGACAGCATTACCGGCACGTCCAATGATGACATCATATACGGATTGGGGTCGTTTTCGACCTCCGGATCCAATCTGATTGTCAATGGGTCCTTCGAGGCTGACATCATCAGTGGGGAGGTACAGAATTTTTCCAGCATCACGGGCTGGTCGACGACCACTGGAGACATCGAGATCAAAAGAGACGGGCATGCCGGAATAAATGCATCCGATGGCAACCAATGGCTGGAGATGGATGCCCAGAGCGCAGTCGACATGGTTTATCAGGATGTTCAGACCCAGGCTGGCACGGACTACATCCTCAGTCTAGATGTGGCCAGGCGTTCAGGTCATAGCGCAGAGACGAACACGATCCATGTCTATTGGGCTGGCCAGCTCATTGAGACAATCGTGCCGACGAACACGTCATGGGAAACCCTGACATTCACCGTAACCGGGACGGGAGGGCTGGACCGGCTGGAGTTCCGTGAAGACGCTACCAACAACAATTTATATGGCGGCTTCTTCGACAATGTGACCATGCTGGAAATCGCCGATGATCCGGATACGCTGAATGGTGGGGCTGGAAACGACACGATCCATGGCGGCGCGCAAGGCGACCTTCTGATCGGTGGCGCGGGCGATGACAGGCTCTATGGCGGTGCCGGCAATGACACGCTCAGGCTCGAATCCGGCGCGGACGTGCTTGATGGCGGTGATGGTCATGACGTCCTGGATATCTGGTCCAGTGGCGGCGTCACGGTCAATCTGGCGACCGGCACCGTCAGCGGAACCGGGGTCAATGGAACGACGGTCTCTGGCATCGAGGAAGTCTGGGGCGGCGACGGCAACGATATCTTGACCGGAAGTTCGGCTGCGGAAACACTCTATGGCGACAACGGCAATGACACGATCAGTGGCGGCGCCGGCGATGACAATCTTTACGGTGAAGTCGGCGAAGACCAGTTGTCCGGCGGTACCGGTGATGACCTGCTCTCTGGAGGGGCCGGTGACGACACGATGTTTGGCGAAGACGGCAACGACATCTTCATCTATGCCGCTGGCGATGGACGCGATGACGTTTCAGGTGGCTCCGGCGGCGGCTGGACAGATGCAATTACACTCCAGGGGATGGACGGCGCCATCTCCATCGACGGTCGGGAGGTCACGGGTCAAGGATGGGAAATGGATCTGGATTCAGGCAGCTCTGTGGTGTCGCAAAACGGTGAGTCACTGACGCTGAGCAACGATGCGTCGGGCAGGATCGAGTTTGCGGATGGAGACAGGATTGACTTTGCCGGCATTGAAAGGATTACCTGGTAGATGCGGTTTTGCGGTGCCAGGCTGCGATCAGACCAATATTAATTAGCCATTTACCATGATCTAATATGGTTTCCACATTGGACGACGCCGAAGCCGGTTTTGGTGCGCCACGTGGGACCAGAGTATGAGTGGACGCGTATCATTTTGGAGGATCAGATCGGATCCGCATGTCATTGCGGCATCCGTTGCGGCAAATTTGCTCGCTTTGGCGCTTCCGCTGCTGATGCTGCAGGTCTATGATCGGGTTATTCCAAGCAAGGGCTATGAAACGCTGACTGTCCTTACCATCGGTGTGGTGGTGGCAATCGTGTTGGAGATGGTCTTGCGGACCACGCGTGCTCAGTTGATGGCGATTGCCGGAGATGCATTTGAACGCGGCATCCAGGCGAAGTTGTTCGAACGGTTGCTCAAAGCCGATCTGAGTGTGATCGAGCGGCAATCGCCCGGTGTCTATCTGGATCAGGTGTCCAGCGTCGACCGGATCCGTGAATTCAGGTACGGCGACACCGCGATGGCGGTGCTGGACATGCCATTCGCCGTCGTTTTTCTGTTCGTCGTCATTCTCATTTCGCCTGTCATTGCGGCAACCATTTTGGTCTTCACGCTGGCCGCGGTCGCCACAGTCCGGATGCTGCAAACCCATGCGCTGCATCTTTCCGAAAAGCGGCATGAAATCGACAGGCGCCGGTTTTCATTTCTGATTGAAGTGCTTGAAGGTATTGAGCCGGTCAAGAGTTTCAACCTCGAAGCGTTCATGGAACGGCGCTATGAAAGGCTTTGCTCGACGGCTGCAGAAGTTGGTGCGGAATCCACCCGGCGCAACAATTTTTCGCAAGCCGTCACAGGCTCCATCGGGCAACTCACGCCTGTTCTGATTGCAAGCGTCGGTGCGGTGCTGGTGATCAATCAGGCCATAACCATCGGCGGTCTGGCAGCCGCCATGCTTTTGAGTTCCCGCATCGTGCAGCCGGTGCTCAAGCTCGAGGCTTTGCGCGTGGGTGAGCAAGACACCAACCGTGCAGAAGCCGAAATTGCCGAGCATATCTCCATTCCACTGCCGGCAAACGGCGGAAAGACGTGTGACCAGATCGACAGCATCGAACTTTCCGGTATTCAATTGAAGCGGCCCGACAGCGATACCAATTTGTTCTCAAACCTCAATCTGAGTCTCAAACGGGGTGAAATCATCGCAATAGATGGCACCAACGGCTCCGGCCGTTCGATGCTGATGTGGCTGCTCATGGGGTATTGCCAACCGGATTCCGGCATGGTGCGCGTCAACGGCGTTCCGATTCAGGATTACAATCAGTCCGAACTGCGCGGGCGCATTGCATATCTGCCACCGCGACCTCGCCTGATCGAAGGAACGGTGCTTGAGAACATGACGCGTTTTCAGCCGCAGCGTTACCTGGAGGATGCACTCCATGTCGCAACTGAGCTTGGGCTTGAAGAGTATTTTGCCAGCCATCAGGAAGGGCTGGGTATAAAGGTCGGATATGGGCTGAGTGCAGGGCTGCCAACTTCGGTTGTGGAGCGCGTGCCGCTGGTTGGCGCTCTGGTTGGCAACCCCGACCTGGTGCTGTTCGATGAGGCAAATGCCAATCTTGATATGCATGGCGACAAGTGCCTCAAGGACTACATCGCCTCGTTGAAGCAGCGGGCTGCCGTCATTCTGGTGACCCAGAGACCGTCCTATGTCGCACTGGCCGACCGCAAATACATGCTGTCGGACGGCCAGCTTTCTCTCTTGAAAAAGGACGCCGGCCCCGTTCCGGACAATGCGGTGGCTGCGCTGTGACAGAGAACCTTGATCCTAACCTGCCGGAGAAATCTCATTCCGCTGCGACGGCACACTCGCTGCAGGCGCGGCTCCGCTCGGCGTTTCAAACGAACGAGGATGCCGCCAAGGGAAATCAGAGCTATCTGCATGACTTGAGATCAGGTCTTGAGGCAGGGAAATTTGGAGGCGTACCACTGAAGGGCGATGTTCCATCCGCTTTGGTGGCATTGCTTGAAGAATTGAATTGGCCCCGTTCGCTGGAACGGTTTGCGCGTTGCATGCCGCATTTTCCGACAAGCTATTCACTCTCTGAAATGCGTGGCACCCTGGCCCTTCTCGGGTTCCAAAGTCAGGCCAGAAAGCTGAGACTGGCTGAAGCCGATAGCCTTTTTCTGCCCGCCGTCGTTCAGATCGGAAACAGTGTTTCGCTGCTTCGTGCCAACGCCGTTGGCGATATTGTTCCAGTTGATCCTTCGACAGGCGTGGAGCGGCCCTTTGAACGCAAGAAAAGGTACAAGATTGTCTCTTTCACGGCTCGGACTGTAGACGAGCAATCAGCGACCGGGCGCGAGCCCTGGCTTGCCAAGACACTGCGGCGTTTTTTTCCTCAAGTTCTCGGTCTGCTTGGGCTTACGGCTGTCATAAACACCATGGTGCTTATCGTCGCCTACTCGGTCATGAGCATTTACGACAGCGTCATACCAGCCGGGGCCTATGATACCTTGGCAGCAATTGTGCTAGGTGTTGCGCTCGCCAGTGGTTTTGAACTCGTTTTCAGGTCTCTGAAAGCCAGGCAGATTGGTCGTATCACCGGCCGTCTCGAATACCTGCTAAGCTCGGCCATCTTCAGCAAACTGGTTTCGCTCCCGGTTCATATGGTCACAAATACACCCGTAGGTGACCAGATCGGTCGTCTGCGGCAGTTTGAGAGCGTGCGCGACATCTTTGCCGGACCGTTTGTGGCCGTGGGATTGGAAGTGCCCTTCATTGTTGTCTTCATTGTCGGTCTCTTTCTTGTCGGTGGGCCTCTGGGCTACGTGCCCCTGGTGCTGATAATCGCCTATATCTGTATCGGCGCGTTCATGATTGGGCCGTTGCGGCGCCAAAACGAGCTTGCTGCTCAGACACGCAGGGCCCATTATCAGACCGCCCTGGAGACCGCGACCAACCTTAGGATCATACGAAGTCTCGGCTGCCAGGATGTGTGGCTGGAACGATTGGCCAAGAAGACTGCCGAAAGCGCGAAGGCCAAGCGGCGTGCGAACCTGTCGCAACGGTTTCTCATTACCCTTTCGGGCGCCGGAGTCCCCGTCGCCGGCACCGCCACAGTCGTCATTGGTTCAGTGATGGTCATGAATGGCCAGATCTCTGTCGGTGTGCTGATCGGTGCGATGATCATTGTCTGGCGCGTGCTGGCGCCAATCCAGCAGCTGTTCCTCATGCTGTCGCGCTATACGGACATGGCCCAGATGATGACTCAGATCGATGGCGTGATGCGCCTGCCGGTCGCCCGTCAGTTCAATGACGGTCAGGTCAAGCGGAGTTTCGCCGGTCAGATCAGGTTTGACCGGGTCAGTTTCCGGTACAACGGATCCTCACAAGGCACGTTGCAGGGCCTCACGTTCACCATTGAGCCCGGCGCTTTCATTGCGGTCAAAGGGCATTCAGGTTCTGGCAAATCAAGTCTGTTGCGGCTCATCCTCGATCTGTATCAGCCTCAGGTCGGAAACGTTCAGATTGACGGTGTCAACGTCAAGCAGATACCCACCGAAAACCTGCGCGCAGCAATTGGATATGTTCCGCAAACACCGGCGTTCTTCCATGGCACAATTGCCCAGAACCTGCGTTTGGTCTCGCCTTCCGCATCTGATGACAGGCTTCGACAGATCTGCGGCGAAGTCGGTCTGCTCGAAGCGATCGATCAATTGCCGAAAGGCATGGACACCCTGCTTGACCACGCGCGTCAGGAAAACCTTCCTGGAGGCTTCAGACAAGCGCTTGCAATAGCCCAGGCCTTGCTCCGGGAATCCAGCATCTTGCTGTTGGATGAACCCGCGAAAACCCTCGATTACGATCTTGAAGCGGCCTTCCTCGCCTGCCTCGAGCGAAGGCGCGGGAAAATTACGATCGTGATGGTCAGCCACAGGCCAAGCCATATCCGTCTTGCCGATCGTGTGCTTGCCCTAGACCAGGGGCAGATCACGTCCTTCGATCCACCACCCAAGAACGATGAGGTGGCTGCATGAGCCACTTCATTTCCCAATTCGTGGGTCTTAAAGGCAAATCGCCTGCCGGCTCCACATCCGACGATGCCCTGGATGTTTCTCTGGCCTCAAGCATTTCCATCGAGGAAAGCCAAGAGGCGGGAACTGCACGGACTGCAATTCGCCTTGTCAGCCTGGCGCTTGCCGTCTTTCTTGTGTGGGCCAGCTTCGCCCCCGTTACGGAAATTGCCACCGGAACGGGTGAGATCGTTCCGAATGGATTCGTTCAGACCATCCAGCACCTGGAAGGCGGGATTGTCGCTGAACTCTTTGTGCGCGAAGGAGATCGTGTCGTTCAGGGGAAGCCGATCCTGCGCATGGATGACCTTGCTTCAAAAGCAGAACTCGCCAAGGCGAAGTCACGGGCTGACGGCATTCGGCTGGAGATTGCACGCCGATCGTCCAAGACTGCGGTCGAACCTGTTTCCGTGTTTGAAGCAAGTCTGCGTTTGTCCGCAATCGCGGAAAGCCAGCAGGCAGCAGCCTTGGCTGAAGACACGCTTCATGCTGCTCAAATCGAGGTTGCCCTTGCCGAGGTGGAAACCCGAAAGGCCGAACTCTTTTCACTGTCACAGCGCGAACAGAAGATGCTCGAAGAGCTGCGCATAATCGAACGAACGCTCGTCGACTTTGAAAAGGCATTCACGGCCGGGGCGGTGAGCCGGAGCGAGCGTGACAAGATCGCCCGCGAAAAAATCCAGATGGAATCCTCCATCCTCACCGTAACAGGTCAGCGCGCTGCTGCCGAGGCCGGGTTGTCCCAGTCTCAGGCGCGGGTTGACGAATTGCGCGCGGGTTTCAGGCAAACTGCCGAAACAGCCATTGCAGAACTGGAAATAGAGGCAGCCAGCACAGAAGAACTGGTCCGGCAGTTGGAGGACCGACTGGATCGTACGCTCATTGTCGCGCCCGAGACCGGACGTATCTTCGACCTTGCAGCCAGCAACAGGGGCCAGGTCATTTCTCCTGGTGAGCAGATCGCGCAGATCATCCCCGAGGGTCAGGCCATCTATGCTGAAGTCAAGATTCCCGCAGACCAGATAGGTTTCATCTCTCCGGGAATGGATGCGAGTGTAAAAATTCTCACCTTCGACTACACCCGGTTTGGCAGCATCCCGGCGAAGGTGGACAGCATTTCGGCTTCAAGTCTCAAGCACAGTGAGGAAGACCCGCCCTTTTTCAACGTTCGTCTTGAACTCGATAAAGAAAGCATTGCCAACTCGGCCCAGGACCGACCGATTCAATCCGGCATGTCGGTCGCAGCAGATATCAAGCTGGGCAAGAAGACTGTCATGAACTTTCTGCTCAAGCCCTTGCGCAGCCTTACAGACCGCGCCATGTCGCAACGGTAATTGAAGGCAAACGAGCTGTTCGCGGCCGGCGGTCTCGAAAATGGCATGCAGCAATCCAAGCGCCCGGAGGACGGTTCCGTGTTCTATTCGTCGCAATCGCCGGTCCCGGTGCTTGGTAACATCTGGGAGAAGGGGCAAAAGAATTACAATGTTTGGACAACTGAACGACAGAGATTGACCATCAGCCGAAACCACCAAATGCAGGAACTAAACATCTTGTTTTCACCAGAGCACAATGCGCCAAGAGGACATTCGATTGTCTGACGTCAGCGCCTTTGGGACATATTTGGGGATGTGAACAAAGGAAAATTTCACAGGGTGTTGGCAGTTTTAACGGAAGTGGCGCACCCGACAGGATTCGAACCTGTGACCTCTGCCTTCGGAGGGCAGCACTCTATCCAGCTGAGCTACGGGTGCATCCGTGGCGCTTGACGGGTTGGAACCCGCCTGCTGTGTGCAGGCACGATCCAGTCCGCAAAGCAGCTGAGACGCCGTCTTCTAGCTGATCCTGCAGCCCGCATCAATGGCGAAATCAACTGCTTTGAAACCTTGGTGCGCGAACCGCATGGCGCGCAAGCCCGCAATCATCGGGCCGGACTATGGAACCGGATTCGCGACCGCAACAGCAATCGCGAATGCGCCCTTTATGATAAATGAGGAGGGTGTTGCGGGTGTGCGGCAGGGCGTTCACGCGATGTGGCGCAACTGGCTGTTTTTCATGAACTCGATCAGTTGAGCTGATGGCATCGGACGGGCCAGCGCATAGCCTTGCAGATCATCGCACCCCATGTCGCGCAGGATGGCGGCATGCTCCATAGTTTCCACCCCCTCGGCGATGACCCTGATGTTGAGCGATCTGCCGATTTCGATGATCGAACCTGCAAGCCGCCGCTGGCTGGAGCTGTTCACGATCGGCAAGATCAATTGCCGATCGATTTTCAGACGGCTGGGGCGGACCTGGAGAAGGCTGACAATGGAGGCATAGCCGGAACCGAAGTCATCGATCTCGATCTCGATCCCCAGTTGCTTCAGTTTGGCGATGTTGCGGGTGACCGTCTCGTCGCGCTCATCGAGAAAGATGGATTCGAGAAGTTCGAAGGACAATGTTCCCGGCGTGAACGACAGCCCCTCAAGGCTTTCGATAAGATCGTCTTCATGGAACCGGCCGGCCGACACATTGACCCCGGTCTTCGGCACATCAATGCCCGCGGCCTTCCAGCGCGTCGAATGCCAGAGAACCTGCTTGAGAATGCTGCGGTCAATGAGATGGACCACATTGAGTTCGTTGGCCGTCTGAAGGAATTGGTCCGGGACGAGCAGGCCATCCTTGGGGTGGTCCCACCGCGCCAGGGCTTCAACACCGATAAGTTCGAGCGATTGGGCGTCGAACTGTGGCTGGAAGTAGGGCAGAAACTCCCCGCGTTCCAGACCATTGAGAATGTCGTCGGCAACGCGCTTGTTGTGGATGATTTCCGCCTTCAGCGAACTGGTGAAAAACTCGAAACGGTTCCGGCCGTTGCTTTTCGCACGGTAGAGCGCAATGTCCGCGTCGATAAGAAGCCGCTCGCCACAGCTCGGCGTCTCGAGATCTGCAAAGGCGATGCCGATGCTGACGCCGAAGCGGCATTCATGCTTGCCGTAGGGGACCGGCTTGCGGATCCTGTCGATGATGCGGCTGGCGATCCGCGACAGCTCTGGTTCTCCCGTCTCGCTGGTGATCGCCAGAACAAATTCATCGCCACCAATCCGGGCAATGAAATCGCCCGCCCGGGAGCTCTCCTGGAGGATGGAAGCCGTGTGGATCAGCATGGCGTCACCGGCTGCATGCCCCAGCGTGTCGTTGATCTGCTTGAAGCGGTCCAGGTCGATGTGCAAAAGCGCGGTGATCGACTTGTCCTTGCTGGCCTGGGTCAGATGCTGGTCGAGGTAACGCCTGTTGGGCAGCCCGGTCAGGCTGTCATGCAGCGAGTTGTACTCCATCTGTGCGCGAGCGTCCTCGAGCTCAAGATTGCGCAGCTCTGCGCTCTCCATGGCGGTCATGAGGTGGTCTTTGAGCTCGATGTCCTGCGAGACGTCCCAGTTGACGCCAATGATCTTGCGTCTGCCATCCGTCTCCTGGTTGATGGCGCCGATTGTCCGGATCCAGCGCAAATCCCCATTGCGGCTGACAACGCGAAATTCCGAATTGTAAGGCGCGCTGGAATTCAGTGAATGCTCGAACTCGACTTCCGCGCGCACCCTGTCTTCTGGGTGAAGCGCGTTCTTCCAGTCCTCGACGCGAAGCTGTGTTGTGTCATCATCGATGCCGTACAATTCACGTGTCCGGCTGTCCCAGGTTAAATCGCCGGAGTCGGTATCCATTTCCCAAACGCCGATTTTTGACGTTTCAAGCGCCAGTGTCAGCCGCTGCGACAGTTGCTGCAGCAACCGCTCACGACGGTTGAGCTCTTTGATGTCTGCCCGATGACGATCATAAAAATGCCCGGCAACCAGGATTGGAACGACCACCAGCAAACCGCCCAAAACAACAAGCATCCTGACTTGCCAGGCATTGGGAGGATGCGTCGACCATCCCTCACGCGGGGTTGCGGCAAGGTGCCAGCTGCCACTTGGCAAGCGCACATCCAGGGAAACCGGGTCTCTGTCGAAAAGCTCCGCCGAACCGAAAAACACCGCCCCGTCTTTCCCGGTCGCGTCCTTTCCGGTGATTGCGATATCAAGCGGCAGGTCGTCCGCCAGAATGCCGCTGTCTGCGTAGAGCATTTCCACATCTATCACGGCGGAGACAATTCCCCAGAAATTGTCTTCTGTCTCAATGCCATTCAGATACACAGGAAACCGGGCGATGAAGCCCTGTCCGCCCTGCAACAGATTTGTCGGGCCGGCAACAACCACGTCACCGGTTTCAACAACGCGCATGGCCGCTTCACGTTGTGCCTGGTTCTTGCGGTAGTCGAGCCCTACGGCCGCGCGATTGCCCTCGATGGGATGCATCAGACTTATGACGAGATCAGGCGCGCCGGCAATGTTGCGCAGCATTGGCTGCCTGTGCATGAGGTTTCTGGCGATTGCACTGAAGCGGCGCTGGGACATGTTCGGTTCAGTTCCGATGACCGCCGCCATGCCCCGTACGATTTGGATCTTGCTGTTGAAGCTGTCTTCCAGTTTGGCGCGAACCTGCCCCAGCTGATTGCTGACCGTGGCGCGTTCGCGTTGATGATGAACAGCCTGGTTTTGCTGCTCCGCCAAGAAACCGGCTGCACATGTAACCGCCAGGGCGATACAGGCCGCGAAAAGGTTCGGCCGTGACCACATGCGGCTCTGCATCTCAGTAGTGTGTGAGACCTTGGGCATTGGTGTTCCTGGAACGTATTTCTACAGCCGATGAGTGTGCCTTGCATGAAAATTGATCAGTTCATGATCCATCGGAAAATATTATAAAATGTTAAATTCGATGTTCGCGGTGCCCCAAGTCTGTGTTTTGTCCAGGGTTGACGCCGAAAAGGATGATAGATGCTCTCCGTCCAATCAAGCTCCTGACAATTTCAACGGCTCTCAGGTTGGTTCAGCAGACTTCATCTTCAGAGCAGGCCCATTTGCTTTTTCCTGTCTTGCGAACACCATTCCAGGGGGCCCGATCTGCAGTCTGGCGCCTTGAAGGCTCCACCAGCGGGGCGCGGACCATCGGTCATCCGCCGGAAAGCATGGATGACAAAGCCGCTTCCCGGTGTATAAATGTAAGCGCTGCCATGTTGCTGATCAGGGAGAGAGGATCGCGACTTGGACAGGCCAGTCTTTTGCAAATGGCTCGCAAAGCCGCTGTAATCCTATGAAATTCCTTGGGAGGAAACACATGCTCAATCTTAAAACCGTCAAGGCATTGGCGATCGCTTCGGCCGTTTCGTTGGCTGCCGCAACGGGCGCCATGGCGTTCCCGGACAAGCCGATCGAATACATCATCCCGTTTGGTCCAGGGGGCGAATCCGATATCTCGGCGCGGTTCCAGCAGCCTTTCTTCAAGGACAAGTTCGGTCAGGATCTCGTGGTCTCCTACAAGCCTGGCGGCGGCGGTGCCGTTGGCTGGGCGCAGCTCAATTCGATGGCTGGCGATGGTTACACCATCATGGGCATCAACCTGCCTCACATCGTCATTCAACCGGCCCAGAAGGACGTTGGCTACACCACGGCCGACATCAACGCCTTCTTTATGTTCCACTACACGCCTGATGCGATCGTGGTGACTGCGGACAGCCCCTATCAGACGCTGGCGGACCTGATTGCTGATGCCAAGGCCAATCCCGGTGCGCTGACCATGTCCGGCTCCGGCAAGGCCACCGCCAACCATCTCGCGCAGATCCGCTTTGACGAGATGGCGGGGATCAAGACCACCTATGTGCCGTTCAAGGGCACCGGCGCTTCGACCACAGCCAATCTTGGCAAGCAGGTCAAGGCGCAATGGGGTTACACCACCGTGGGCGCGGCGCAGGGGGATGCCGTGCGCATGCTGGCCGTGGCCATGGAAGAGCGGCATCCGCTGTTCCCGGACGTGCCGACCTTCAAGGAGCTTGGCTTCGACATGGTCGGCGGCGCTTACCGCGGCATGGCCGTTCCCAAGGAAACGCCTGCTGATGTCGTCAAGGCGTTGTCGGATGCATTTGCAGAAGTCAATGCCGATGAGGCCTTCCGCAAACAGATGCTTGATGGCGGTTTCGCACTTCTCGATGTGGACTCGGCCGGCATGGCTGACTTCATGAAGGCGCGCACCGAGGAGTATGTTGCTGCTGCAACTGCGGCCGGCCTTCTCAACTGATCTGCCCGACACGCCCGGATCAGATATGATCCGGGCGTGCTCCTCTTTGGTCCGGTCTGCGTTGCAGCGCCTCATGGATATCGTGAGGGCGGCAATGATGACGGGCGGCTTTGTCTGAACGGGTGGATCTGATGGATTTTGAAAATCTCGCCAATGCGCTGACCCTGACCAATCTGGCGCTGGCCTTGTTCGGCGTTGTCGCCGGCACGGTGATCGGGTCGATCCCCGGGCTTTCGGCAACCATGGCAGTGGCCGTTCTGGTGCCGATTACCTTTGCCATGGCGCCGGCTTCGGCCCTGATCCTGCTTGGCGCAATCTACACCGGCGCGATCTATGGCGGGGCCTATTCGGCGATCCTGCTCAACACCCCCGGCACACCTTCCGCGATTGCGACCACATTTGACGGCTACCCCATGGCCAAGCGCGGTGATGGTGATCTCGCCGTGGCAATAGCCTGCTATGCCAGCGTGGTCGGCGGATTGATTGGCGCGCTGGCGCTGCTGCTTCTCGCCCCGCCGCTTTCCACCGTGGCCTTGGCATTCGGTCCGGTTGAATATCTATGGCTGTCGATTTTCGGGCTGTCGCTGATTGCGTCGCTGTCGACCGGCAATGTGCTCAAGGGGCTGGCCGGTGGCGCCTTCGGCCTGCTGCTTTCCTGTGTCGGCGTCGCCGAGATCTCCGCCGACATCCGGCTGACCTTTGGCAGCTCGACGATGATCGGCGGCATCGAGGTGGTCGGCGCGCTGATCGGGCTTTACTGCATCCCGGTGCTCATTGATCTGGTGGCAACGCCGGAGCGTCATCTCAAGGTCGAGGACGGCGTCCGCGCGGTGCGCTTCAGGGAAGGTGCCAGGATCGCCTGGGCCTCGCGCTTCAACCTGGTTCGCTCCTCCATCATCGGAACCGTGATCGGCATTTTGCCCGGCGCCGGCGGCTCGGTCGCGGGCTTGGTCGCCTATTCCGAAGCCAAGCGCACGGCAAAGCCGCATCAGAAATTCGGCGAGGGTGAGCCGGACGGCATCATGGCCACCGAATCCGCCAACAATGCCACTGTTGGCGGCGGCTTCATTCCCACGCTGGTGCTCGGCATTCCCGGCACGCCGCCCGATGCGGTGATCCTCGGCGCGCTGTTGGTGCAGGGCGTGCGCACCGGCCCGGCGCTGTTTGATGGCGGCGGTTCGATCGTCTATACCTTTATCTTCGGGCTTTTCATTGCCACCATCCTGATGTTGCCGACGGGGCTTTTGATCGGGCGTTATGCCTACAAGACCATCGTCACGATCCCCAAGACGATACTGGTGCCAACCGTTGGCTTCATGACCATCATCGGCACCTTCGCCATCCGCAATTCGATTTCCGATGTCATCATCATGATCGTTCTGGGATCCGTTGGCTGGGTGCTGTCGCGCTTTGGCTTTGCGGCTTCGCCGATCGTGCTCGGCCTCATTCTGGGTCCGATTGCCGAGCAGGGCTTTGTCCAGGCCTGGATCATCGGCGATGCCACCGGCAACCTCATGGGCATGTTCTTCGGGCGGCCGATTTCGCTGGCGATCATCGCCTTCACGATCCTTTCGCTGCTGTACCCGGTTTTTCAAAGCCGCCGTGCCAAACGTCTTCTCGAAATGCAGGCCAATTCCAATGACTGACAGCTCGTCCAATCCCGGCAAGAAAGATGTCGGAACGCTCATCATTGCGGGTCTTTTCGTGGCACTCGGCCTGATCACGCTCAATGATGTAACCGGTTATTCGGACACCGATTCCATCGTGTTTCCGAGTTTCGTCGCCTATGCGCTGATCTTCATGTCGGTGCTGGTGATCATCTATTCATGGCTCAAACCCAACCCCGACAATGGCTTCGGCAAGGGCGATTGGTGGCGCCGGCTGCTGCTGGTCGCAAGCATGATCGCTGCCTGCCTGGTGATGCCCTATGCAGGCTTTTTACCGGCAACGGCGATTGCCTTTGCCGGCAGCCTGTTCGCCGCGCGGCATGAAGGCTGGGACATGCGAAGCGGGCTTGTGTTTGCCGGCTCCGGCGCGGTCATCATGGCCGGATTCTACGCATTGTTCCGCTTTGCGCTCGGCGTCCCGCTGCCGTGACAGGGACCGCCTATTCCACGTATTTGCGCCAGTCGTGCTCTTCCTTGAATCCGAGCATCTCGCGGATCTTGCGGTTTGAGTAAAGCGCCTCATGCTCACCCATCTCGCGGGTGACGGGCACACCTGGGAAGAACCGCTCGGTGATCTCGGCCGTCGGCATGTCGACCGAATTGGTGTCGTTTCCGGCATTGAAGACCTGGAACCCGAGCCCGTCGGTTTTCAGGCACCGGTCGACGATCTGTCCCAGATCGCGCGCATCGATGTAACAGAAGATGTTGCGGCGGCGGACCTCTGGATGGGCGCAATAGTGCTTGAAATTGGGATATTCATGCGGCTCTATGACGTTGCCGATCCGCAGTGCATAGATGTCGAACCCGGACCGGCGCTGGAAGCTGCGCGCGGTCTGTTCGTTGAGCACCTTTGAAAGCCCGTAGGAATCCATCGGATTGACATCCATGTCCTCTTCGACCGGCAGGGCAGGCGGGTTGGCCGTGCCATCGGCGAAGCAGACGCCATAGGTGGTTTCCGAAGAAGCCACGATGATCTTGTTGATGCCGAGCTTCACCGCAGCCTCAACCACATTGTAGGTGCCGACAGTGTTGACCCGGAAGGTTTCATTGTCGGGATTGATGAGAATGCGCGGTACGGCCGCAAAATGCACCACGGCATCGAATTTCGGAACGCCGGTGCCCGGCTCCAACTCATCGAAATTTGCGTAGCTCGACATCACGTTGAACATCTGGCCTGAATCCGTGATGTCGGCGGTCAGATTGTCCACGCCCGGATGGTCGAGCGGCGTCAGATCCACATTGACCACCCGGTGGCCCTGATCAAGCAGATAGGGAACCACATGTTTACCGGCCTTGCCGGAACCACCTGTAAACAGAATGCGCATTTTTCAACTCCCTTTTTTAGCCAGCCTCTTCCCTGACCTAAATATGCCGCCCCGCGGCCACGCCTGATGACCAGGCCCACTGAAAATTATGTCCCCCCAGATGACCGGTGACATCGACCACTTCGCCGATGAAATGCAATCCGGGCACCAGGCGGCTTTCCATCGTCTTCTGGTTTAGCTGATCTGTGTCCACACCGCCAAGTGTCACCTCGGCTGTGCGGTATCCTTCGGTCCCGCCAGGGATCAGTTCGAAGCCGTGCAGTCGCGCGGCAATCGTCTCGATGGCCGCATTGCTCATATCCGCGAGGCGAATAGCGGAGTCTCCGGTTTGGCTCTCGAGATGCTGCGCCAGGCGCTTGGGCACGATCTCGCCCAGCGTTGTCCAAGGCGAGCCTTTGGGCCGCGACGAACGTTCCTGCTTGAGTGCGTCCGCGAGATCACGGTCGGGTGCCAGATCGATGCTGAGCCGGTCGCCATCGCGCCAATAGGAGGATATTTGCAGCATCGCCGGACCGGAAAGCCCGCGATGGGTGAACAGCATCGCCTCGCGGAAGGTCGCGCCATTGCAGCGCGCATTGACATCAACGGCAACGCCGGACAGTGCGCTCCAGCTTTCCGCCATGTTTGAGGCCCATGTGAAGGGAACCAGACCGGCGCGTGTCTCGGTCACCCTGTGGCCGAACCGGGCGGCAATCTCATAGCCCAGACCGGTGGCGCCCATCTTGGGGATCGATTTGCCGCCGGTCGCAACCACCAGCCTGTCGGCTTGCCAGTTACCCTGGCTGGTTTGGACATCGAAGCCTTGATCTGCCTGGTTGACCTCAAGGATCTCGGTCGAGAGCTCGAGCCGTACACCGGCATCGCGCATGTCGCCGGTCAGCATGTTGATGATGTCGCGCGCCGAGCTGTCGCAAAACAGCTGGCCAAGCGTTTTCTCATGATAGGCGATGCCACGCGCTTTCACCCGGTCAATGAAATCATGCTGGGTGAAGGATCTGAGCGCGGAAATCGCAAAGCGCGGGTTGTTCGACAGAAAGTTGCCAGGCCCGCAATGCAGATTGGTGAAATTGCACCGTCCACCGCCCGAGATACGGATTTTTTCTCCCGGCGCACGGGCATGGTCGATCACCGTGACCGAAAGCCCGCGACGACCGGCCTCGACCGCGCAGATCATCCCGGCGGCTCCCGCGCCCAGCACCATCACATCGGTTTTGTTGCGTGTCGGCATTCGCTCTCCCAGGACCCGCCGGAAGTGTGTCCGCGGATCGGCTCTGAGGCCCTAGCAGATGAAACAGGATCGACAAAGCCCGCGACGGACATACGAGCCGCTCAGCCGAGTTGCCAGCCCACCCCGAGGAGAGATAGGGAGAAACTCCGCCTTTCCGGAGAACGCCATGCCCCTTCACAGATTCGATCTTGCTCCGGTTTCCTTCAGCCTCGACACAGACGTTGGCCACATCGCAGCCCTTCACATTGCCGATGGTGATCGCCAGCTTTCGCCGCTGCATCGCGCGCCCTGGGCCGATGACAGTGAAGCCGTCTTTGAGGCCACAACACCACCCAATGTGAAACGCCTGTCGGGCGATTTCTTCTGTGCACCCTTTGGCCGCAACGATGTGGTCGAGGCGCCGTCCCATGGCTGGCCCGCCAACAGCGACTGGGAGCATGTCGAAACCACCGATGCTGGCGATCACCTTACGGCTGTTTTCACCCTCGCTCACGAGGTCATGGGCGCAACGCTGGAAAAGCGCATCACGCTTCGCGCCGGGCATCCCTTCATCTATCAGGAACACCGGTTTGAGGGCGGGCAGGGCGCAGTGTCGGTGGCGCATCATGTGATAGTTCATTTGCGGGAGGGCGGAAGGCTGGCCGTCTCGCCGAAGGCGTTCGCGTTCACGCCGCCCGAGAGCCTTGAGCCCGACCCTGCGCGCGGCCGTTCGATCCTGGCTTATCCAGCGCGAAGCGAGGATCTCGGTGCGTTTCCGCTTGCGGGCGGTGGCACAGCTGATCTTACCCGGTACCCGCCAGGAGAGAGCCACGAGGATTTTCTGACCCTTGTCGAGCGGCAGGATGGGAACCGCAACGGAGTCGCATTGGGATGGAGCGTGGTCAGCCGCATCGCCGAGCAGGATCGCATTCTGATCTTGAAGAACAGCCAAACTCTGCCGGTCACAATGTTGTGGATGAGCAATGGCGGCCGTGATTATGCGCCCTGGTCCAGCCGTCACACGGGCGTGCTTGGCATCGAAGATGGCAGAGCTTCAGGTCTTGGTCACGCCGATTCTATCCGCCCCAACGCGATGAACAGCAATGGCATTCCGACAGCCTTTGATCTGGGTAGCGATCAGACTGTCAGGATTCGCCAGGTGATTGGTGCCTGTGCAATTGCGCCCGACGAGGGCGAAGTTGCAGATCTCAGTGTTAAGCCGGGGCGAGTGACGCTGCATTTTGAGGGCGGATCATCCCGCACATTGCCGTTTGATTCGGAGTTCCTGGAAAGCCAGGAAAACTGAACCCGTCCGGAAAATGCCCCGGAAAACGCCTTTGACACTTCAGGTTTCGAACCGCCATTAAAAAAGTCCCCGCCACGAGGTGACAGGGACTTTCCAATGCGTTTGATGCTTGTGGATCAGCAAGCTGCCTCATAGACGTTGCCATTGGCGTCGCGGTAGCGGCACTGGCCCGGCGTCGTTGCCGCGCCGATAAGCGCGCCGGCTGCGCCGCCGATCAGCGCGCCGGTGGCGACGCCGCGGCTGCTGCTGCCCGTTGCCGCTGCAATCAATGCGCCAGTCCCTGCGCCGACGACAGCACCGGTGCCCGCTCGTTTTTCGGTGGTCGTGCAGCCGGCTGCTGCAAGCAGCGACAGAGCGGCAAGCGTAGAAATGAGAATTCTTTTCATCAAAGGCTCCAATGTTGTGTGTGTCTAGAAGCGGCTGCTGCCCCACTAGCCAGTACGAACTTTAGAACGCAGTGATGCTATTGTACAGCACATCAAATCCCCGCGTTTGAACAAGCGATGAAATGCACCGTGTCAACGCGGGTCATGTTTCAAGCTATTGGCGGTTCATGCCGGAGCGGTGGGCCCAGCCGGTCATCCGCATCTCGAGCCAGGCCATCAGCGCGTACATGACGATGCCTTCGATCGCGAGCATCACCAGCCCGGCAAACACCAGTGGAACGTTGAACTGGCTTTGTGCAGCCAGCATCATGTGCCCAAGACCGGAGTTTGCAGCGACGGTCTCGGAAATCACCGATCCGACAAAAGCCAGTGTGATGGCGACTTTCAGCGATCCGAAGAAGTAGGGCATGGAGCGCGGAATGCCGACCTTGAGCATGATGTCGAGCTTCTTGGCGCCAAGCGCGCGCAGCACGTCTTCCATCTCCGGCTCGATGGTCGCAAGGCCGGTTGCGACATTGACCACGATCGGGAAGAAGGCGATCAGAAACGCCGTCAGGATCGCAGGCACCGTACCGATGCCGAACCAGATCACGAGGATGGGCACAACGGCCACCTTGGGCACCGCGTTGAAGCCGATCATCAAAGGGTAAAGCCCCGCATAGATAAACCGCGACCAGCCGACCAGCAGCCCGAGCGCCAGGCCACCGGCAACAGCCAAGGCGAAGCCGACCAGTGTTGTGTAGAGCGTCTGAAGCGAGTTTTTCCAGATCGCCGGCCAGTAATCGACGATCGACTGGGCGATCACCGTCGGTGCGGGCAGGATGTAGACCGGCAGGTCAAACCCGCGCGAGCACGCCTCCCACAGAGCAAACAGCACGAAGGTGTAGATCCACGGCGCATAGCGTGTGAAATCGCGTTTGGCTGGCGTTCCACTCATCAGACCGCCTCCGACTGCTGTGCGCGTGCGGTTGCAATATGCCCGCGCAAATCATGCACCACATCGGTGAATTCGGCTTCAAACATGATCTCGAGGTCCCGAGGGCGCGGGAAATGCACCTCGCGCTCGGTGATGATCTTGCCCGGCCGGGCGCTCATCACGAAGATCCGGTCGGCCAGAAACACCGCTTCACGCAGATCATGGGTGACAAGCACCACCGTGACATCGGTGGAAAAATGCAGATCCCGGATCACGCACCACAGCTCCTCGCGGGTGAACGCGTCGAGTGCGCCGAACGGTTCGTCCAGCATCAACAGTTCCGGTTCATGGATCAGCGCGCGGCAAAGGCTTGCGCGCTGCTGCATGCCGCCTGAAAGCTGCCAGGGGAATTTCGAGCCGAAGCCTTTGAGCCCCACGGTTTCGAGCAGATGCTCGGCCTTTTCGACATATTCCTTGCGGTGTGTGCGGATTCTGCGGCGGTGCTTGGCGACGATTTCAAGCGGCAGCAGGATGTTGTCGAGCGTCGTGCGCCAGGGCAGCATGGTCGGGTTCTGGAACGCCATCCCGACCATCGAAACGGGTTCGCTCACCCTCTCGCCGGCGACGCTGACTGTGCCTGTTTGAGGAATGTAGAGCCCGGTCACCAGCTTCATCAAGGTCGACTTGCCGCAACCCGACGGTCCGACGACTGCGGCGAACTGGCCCTTTTCAACCGACATGGTCAGGCCGGAAACGGCCAGCGTTCCGTCCGCGCCGCCATAGCGCATGTCGACATTCTCGATGCCGACCATCGGGCCGGCGGTTGTGCTGGTCATTGTGTTGTCCCGCCTGGCCTGCGCGTCTTGTGGCCCGTCAACAGTTCATGTGGGCCCCGAATGCGGGACCCACAGTTGCAAGGTGTTGATCAGGGAAGCATCCGTTCTTCCTTGGGGGGAAGGAACGAGGCATCAAACACCGCCTCTGCAGCGGGCGGCGTGGTCACGCCCATGGAGGTCTTGAGAAACTCCATCGACTGGGTGAGCTTGGCCGGATCAATGCCGCCAAACCCGTTGGCGACAACAGCCGGGGTCTTGATCGACTGTGCAATCGCCATGTTGAGCCGGTCGAGTTCGACATCCTTGTTGAGCACTTCATTGCGCGGAATCACATGGGTGACCGCTGCTTCCGGGTCGCTGACGGTGTCCTGGAAGCCCTTGATCAGTGCCTTGATGAAGCCCTTGACCGCATCGGGATTGGCCTCGGCGAAATCCGAATTGACCATCACCACATTGCCGTAAAGATCGAGCCCGTTTTCGGCCATCATGATCATCGAGATGTCGTCGGGATCAACGCCCTGCGCTTTCAGATTGATGACCGAAGAGAACGAGAAGCCGAAGATCGCATCGACCTGGCCCTGCGCCAGCATCGGTTCGCGAACCGGAAAGCCGACATTCTCGATTGTGATCGTACCGGTATCGATTCCTGCGACGGTCGAGAAGGCGGACCACTGTCCAAAGGCTGCATCCGGCGGCGGCGCGCCAAGTGTCTTGCCTTCAAGCGATTTCGGATCCTCTGTCACGCCCAGGCTCTTGCGGCCGATGACGGCGAAGGGCGGGCGCTCATAGGCCATCATCACGGCCTTGACCTTGCCGTCCGGATTTTCCTCGATGAACTTGATCAGCGCGTTGACGTCGCCGAAGCCCATGTCATAGGCCCCTGTTGCGACCCGCGGAATGGATTCGCGGCTGCCTGCGCCGCTGTCGATCGTGACCTCCAGTCCCTCATCCTTGAAGTAGCCCTTGTCGAGCGCGATGAAGAAGGGTGCCGACGGAGCTTCGAATTTCCAGTCGAGGGTGAATTTGAGTGCTGTCTCCGCCTGCGCCATATTGATGGACAACGCGAGCGCGGCACAAACTCCGAGAATCTGACGCATGAAGTACCCCTGTAAAGATGGTTGTTTTTTGTTTTGATCTGGATGCCATCCTGAAAATCAAATGCCAAAAAATCAAGCAGAATTTTGAATGTCCAAATTATAGGCATGTTGACGATTATTTGGGCGCCTTGTCGTCAGGGTTGATCAGAATGCAGGCGGTATATTGCGGCAAGGCGCTTGCGCAATTGACGGACGTTCTCGATTATTGGGCCGGTAAATTTTGCGAGCGGCCATGACGTCCCTGTACCCGATCCCATCTTCTGAGAATGCGGTGCCGCTGCAGCGGACGCGAGGGAGCGCACGGCTGTCAGCCAAGCACTCGGCCGGCCAAAGCCGGATCGACCGCCTGTTCCAGGAAGGCTCGGCCCGCATCCGCTTGCCCAAGGTTGCGCCTGGTGCGCCGCTTGAAGCGGTGATCATCAACACTGCCGGTGGATTGACCGGCGGCGACCATATGGACTGGCAGTTCGAGGCGGGCGAGGGCGCGCGCATGAGCCTGACCACCCAGGCCTGCGAAAAGACGTACAAGGCCAATGGCGTGACCGAAGCCCGCGTCACCGTGGGGCTCAAGCTTCAATCCGCAAGTTCCATTGCCTGGCTGCCGCAGGAAACCATCCTGTTTGACCGCGCCCGGCTGCAACGAACCATCGATGTCGACATGGCGGCAGATGCCCGTCTGCTGATGGTGGAACCTGTGGTTTTTGGCCGGCTGGCCATGAACGAGGCCGTGTTGCAGGGCCTGTTCCGGGACCGCTGGCGCCTTCGCATGGATGGCCGTCTGCTGCACGCTGAAGAGACTCGCATCGGCCCGGATGTCGATGCGGACCTCAATCGCGCGGCCATTGCCGCCGGTGGACTGGCCATCGCGACGGTTGTCATGATCGCGCCCGAAGCCGAAACCCGGCTCGACGCCGTCCGGCAAATCATCGGTGCATCGGGCGGTGCAAGTTTCGTCTCGCCGCGCGGGGCGCAAACTGGCAAACTTCTTGCGAGGCTGGTTGCCAAAGACAGTTACGAGCTGCGCCAGCGGCTCGGGCCGCTGATCAGGCTCTTGAACCCTGATGGCGGATTGCCGAAAGTCTGGTCGACATGAGAGAGACGCAATGAACCTGACCCCGAGAGAAAAAGACAAGCTTTTGATCGCCATGGCGGCGATCGTGGCGCGCAAGCGGCTCGAACGCGGCGTCAAGCTGAACCATCCAGAAGCGATTGCCCTGATCACGGATTTTATCGTCGAGGGCGCCCGCGATGGCCGCCCCGTGGCAGACCTGATGGAAGCCGGCGCCCATGTGATCACCCGCGGCCAGGTGATGGAGGGCATCGCCGAGATGATCCACGACATCCAGGTCGAGGCGACGTTCCCGGACGGCACCAAGCTGGTGACCGTGCATGAACCGATACGGTAAAGTGTAATGGAATTTGTCAGGCGCACAGCCCACCCGTTCGGAACCTTCGATCTTGCCGCGATTGGCGCAACACTGACGCTGGTCATGCTGGTTCTGGGTGTCCGGCGCATCCTGCGCAAGCCTGCCCGAACCGATCCGACTGCGGCGATCGCTGACGAGATGAACCACAGGAGTGCCCCCGATGATCCCAGGTGAAATCTTCACCCCCGAAGGCGATATTGAACTCAATACAGGCGCTGAAACCGTCACGCTCAAGGTTGCCAACACCGGCGACCGTCCGGTGCAGGTCGGCAGCCACTACCATTTCTTTGAGACCAATCCGTCTCTGAGCTTTGACCGCGACCGGGCCCGTGGCTTCAGGCTCGACATCGCCGCCGGTACCGCCGTGCGGTTCGAACCTGGCCAGGAGCGTGATGTCACCCTGGTGCCGCTGTCCGGCGGCCGCGAAGTCTACGGTTTCCGTCAGCAGATCATGGGCAAGCTTTGATGTCGCGACGGTTGGCGTTGTTTTTCCTGGGCCTGCTCTATGCAACTCCTGCGCTTTCCGAAGACAAGCTCGATTGCGCAAACCCGCAAGACCAATATTCGATGACCTATTGCGCAGGCGTGGACTACGAAAACGCCGACGCAGAGCTCAATCGCGTCTGGCCGCAGGCCCGTGCGGCCGCGAAAAGGCAAGACGAATATATCGCCGATGATGCAAGGTCCAGGGGGCTTCTGACTGCATCGGAAGCGCTGCTAGCAGCCCAGCGGGCCTGGCTGAAGTTTCGCGACGCGGAATGCGAATACCAGTCCTATGCATTCTTCGGTGGCACCGGTCAGCCCATGATTGGCAGCCTCTGCCTTGCGCAGCTGACCCGGGAGCGTACCGAACAACTGCGTCAGGGGTTGAATGATCGCTGATGGCCCGCGCCTTGCATGTTGAATATCTGATTGACCGCCTGAATGCCTGATCAAATTCGAGGATAAACCAATGCCCGCCAAGATCTCCCGCTCAGCCTACGCCGCCATGTACGGCCCGACCGTCGGCGACAAGGTGCGCCTTGCCGACACTGAACTCTTCATCGAGGTCGAGAAGGATTTCACCACCTATGGCGAGGAAGTGAAGTTCGGCGGCGGCAAGGTCATTCGCGACGGCATGGGTCAGTCCCAGGTCACTCGCGCTGATGGCGCTGTCGACACCGTCATCACCAATGCGCTGGTGGTCGATCACACCGGGATCTATAAGGCCGACATCGGCCTGAAAGATGGGCGCATCGCCGCCATCGGCAAGGCCGGCAATCCCGACACCCAGCCAGGGGTCAACATCATCGTCGGACCCGGCACCGAGGCGATTGCCGGCGAAGGCAAGATCCTCACCGCCGGCGGTTTTGACAGCCATATCCATTACATCTGCCCGCAGCAGATCGAGGAAGCGCTGATGAGCGGGCTGACCACCATGCTCGGCGGCGGCACCGGGCCTGCGCATGGCACCCTTGCCACCACCTGCACGCCCGGACCCTGGCACATCGCCCGGATGATCGAGAGCGCCGACGCCTTCCCGATGAACCTGGCGTTTGCGGGCAAGGGCAATGCCTCGGTTCCCGCAGCGCTTGAGGAAATGGTGCTCGGCGGCGCCTGTGCGCTCAAGCTGCATGAGGATTGGGGCACCACACCGGCGGCCATCGACACCTGCCTGTCGGTCGCTGACCAGTATGACGTCCAGGTGATGATCCACACCGATACGCTCAATGAGAGCGGCTTTGTCGAAAGCACGGTCGAGGCCTTGAAGGGCCGCACCATCCACGCCTTCCACACCGAAGGCGCCGGTGGCGGCCACGCGCCCGACATCATCAAGATCTGCGGGTTGCAGAACGTGCTTCCGTCCTCGACCAACCCGACCCGGCCCTACACCGTCAACACCATTGCCGAACATCTCGACATGCTGATGGTCTGCCACCATCTCGACAGCTCCATCCCCGAAGATATCGCCTTCGCTGAAAGCCGCATCCGCAAGGAAACCATCGCTGCCGAAGACATCCTGCACGACATCGGCGCCTTCTCGATCATCGCGTCCGACAGCCAGGCCATGGGCCGGGTCGGTGAGGTGATCATCCGCACCTGGCAGACCGCCGACAAGATGAAGCGTCAGCGTGGCAGTCTGCCCGGGGAAACCGGCGACAACGACAATCTCCGGGTCCGCCGCTACATCGCCAAATACACCATCAATCCGGCCATCGCCCATGGCATCTCCAAGCACATCGGTTCGATCGAGGTCGGCAAGCGCGCTGATCTGGTGATGTGGAACCCGGCATTCTTCGGCGTCAAACCCGACATGGTGCTGCTCGGCGGCTCCATTGCCGCAGCCCCCATGGGCGACCCGAACGCCTCGATCCCGACACCGCAGCCAGTGCATTACCGCTACATGTTCGGCGCCTACGGCAAGGCCCGCACCAATTCCTCCGTCACCTTCGTCAGCAAGGCGGCGATCGAGGATGGCCTGGCCCACAAGCTCGGCACTGCGAAGCAAATGATGGCAGTGGAGAACACCCGCGGCGGTATCTCGAAGTCATCCATGGTGCTCAACGACCTCACCCCGGAGATCGAGGTTGATCCCGAGTCTTACGAGGTTCGCGCCAATGGCGAATTGCTGACCTGCGAGCCGGCGACCGAACTGCCGATGGCGCAGCGCTATTTCCTGTTCTAGGCATTTGACCATGAGCAACAGCCGGAGCCCGGATGTATTGGACGCAGCCCCGTCGCGAAGGGTTCGGCAGGGAAGGCGGAGCCACACATTTCGGGCAATTGCCGTGGCGGCAGCTATGCGCAACCTGCATGGCTGCGTTCCCCATTCAGCGCTTTTTTGCGGTGCAGCAAAAAACTATTGTGACAGCACTTCAAAGGAGTCCTGTCATGGCGAAGACCAGCAATCGGTTCAGCAATTTCTTCAGCGCAGCAGCCCGGTCGATCAACTTTGCTCGCGAGGCGCAGACGATCTACCACACCTCGGACGACGTCTTTGTCTCCCGCGGCACAACGCGCCAGCAGGCGTTGCGCGACCTGATCGATCAGCTCTAAGCCCTCACAAGCCAAACAGTTCCTGGCGGTTTCCGCGCTCGCTCTACGGGCGGGACATCTCCGCAGGGGCAGCGGCATGACGCTGCCCGTCGCCGCAACAGTCACACGCCAGTTTGACGCGCCTGCCGCCACCATCACGCTTGATGAAACAGCGCGCCACCGCCGCCGCATGAAGCTGGTCTCCGACCGGCTCGAAACCGGTGCGACGATCTCCTTTCTGCTCGATCTTCCTGAAGCCCGGTTGTTGCGCCATGGCGATGGTTTGTTGCTTGATGACGGCCGTGTCATCGAAGTGCGCGCCATGCCGGAAGCCTTGATGGAGGTGCGCGGCCGCGACGCGCAGCATCTTGTGGCGCTGGCCTGGCAGATCGGCAACCGGCATCTGGCCGCCGAAATCACTTCACAGACCATCCGTATCCGGCGCGATCACGTCATCCGCGACATGCTGATCGGGCTTGGCGCAAAGGTGGATGAGATCGAAGCGCCATTCGATCCCGAAGGTGGCGCCTATGGCGGGGCGCATCACGCCCATGAGCATGGTCATGACCATGGCTGACAAGCGTGACTGGCACAGCGATCCGATCACCAGCGATACTTTGATCGACGGCGGCTACAAGACCACACAGAATGTGCGGCGGTTCTTCAAGGCCCAGATCGGTGATCACTTCAAGTTCGACCGCGCATTCATGGCCTGGATGAAATCCCGTCAGGGAGCCACGATGGGCGATGCGGTGCGTGAATGGTGTGCGCGCGAGGCTGGGAAATGAGCGAAAGCACGTCCATCCTCAAGCTGATGAGCTGGCTCTCGCCGGTGTTTCCCACCGGCGGTTTCGCCTATTCAGCCGGTTTGGAGCAGGCTGTCGCCACCGGCCATGTTGCGGACCTGCCGAGCTTGCGTGACTGGGTTTCAGCCCAGATCAGCCATGGCGGGCTTTGGAACGATGCGGTCCTCATGAGCGAAGCGCACCGCCATGCAGCCGACCCGGAGAAGATCGCAGAACTGGCAGACCTTGCCATCGCACTGTGCGCGGCAAATGAACGGCTGCGCGAGACGCAAGATCAGGGCACCTCGTTTCTTCAGGCCGCCGCACACTGGATCGATCAAGCCAAATTGCCGGGACAGGGCACGCCTCTGTGCGTGGCGGTTGGCGTGGCGGCAGGACTTGAAAAGATAGACCGGCAGCTTTCGATCGCCGCCTATCTGCACGCTTTCGTGTCCAACCAGCTTCAATGTGCAATCCGGCTCTCTGTAACGGGGCAAAACGGCGCGGCCGATCTTCTGGCCCGGCTGGAGCCGGTTATTGCGGACTGCGCCGGGCGGGCAGCGGTCGCAACATTGGATGACATAGGCAGTTCGGCATTTATTGCCGACACCATGGCGATGCGCCATGAAACGCTTGAGCCGAGATTGTTCCTGTCATGAACCCGATCATGCAATATGTCTCGTCCCGTCTTCTCCCGAGCAAACAGAGGTGACCCCATGACTTCACCAAATGGCCCCTTGCGCATCGGCATCGGCGGTCCCGTCGGCTCCGGCAAGACCGCACTCACCGACAAGCTCTGCAAGGCCATGCGCGATCGCTGGTCCATCGCCGTCATCACCAACGACATCTACACCCGCGAGGATGCGGAGGCGCTTGTGCGCATGCAGGCCTTGCCCTCCGACCGGGTCATGGGTGTTGAGACGGGTGGCTGCCCGCACACCGCGATCCGCGAAGATGCGTCGCTCAATCTGCGCGCCATAGATGCGCTCAACGAGCGTCACCCCGACCTTGATGTCATCTTGATTGAATCCGGCGGCGACAATCTTGCCGCCACCTTCTCACCCGATCTGGCTGACCTGACGATCTATGTGATTTCGGTGTGTCAGGGTGAGGAAATCCCGCGCAAGGGCGGCCCGGCGATAACCCGCTCCGATCTTCTGGTGATCAACAAGATGGATCTGGCCCCTCATGTCGGCGCGGATCTTGATGTGATGGCACGGGATGCAGACTCGGGCAGGGCGGGGCGGCCTTTCCTGTTCACCGACATGCGCCGTGGCGCGGGCATTGAGGACGTGGTGGCCTTTATTGCCGAAACCGGCGGTCTCGGCGTCTCTCAGGCCGCCGAATAGCCCGAACCCTCGGGGGTCAGTCGCGCTTGAAATCCGGCAGGCTGTTGAAGGCGGAACGCAGTGCGTCCGACCAGCCTTCGGAAATCGAGCGGTAGTAGGGATCCGTCGCTTCGACGCGCTTTTCATACCCCTTGGTGAGGCTGTCGCGTTCGTAGAACTGCATATCGAGCGGCAATCCCACCGAGAGATTGGATTTCAGCGTTGAATCAAAGGAGACATACAACAGCTTCGCCGCCATCTCGAAGCTCATGTCCGGATCAAGCGCCCGGACCAGGATCGGCTTGCCGTATTTGTGCTCGCCGATCTGGAAGAACGGATTGTCATCGGTAGCCTCGATGAAATTGCCCTCAGGATAAATCAGGAACATGCGCATGGCGCCGCCTGCAATCTGTCCGCCGAGAATGAATGTCGCGCTGAAGGCGGCCTGGCTTTGTGCGCCGTTGTCCGAGGCCGTCTTGATCACCTCGCGCACGGTCTCGCCAACCAGACGCGCAGCCTGAAACATCGAAGGCACTTCCATGATGTCGGGGTTGCGGTCGCCTGCCGCCTTGGTGTGCTCTTCAAGAAGCCCGACCACGGTCTGCGTGGTTGCCAGATTTCCAGCCGACAGCAGTGTGATCAGCCGGTCGCCCGGCTTGCACCACGTGTACATCTTGCGAAATGAGGAGATATTGTCGACGCCCGCATTTGTCCGCGTGTCGGACATGAAAACCAGGCCTTGGTTTAGGCGTATCCCGACACAATAGGTCATTTTGAGCGAATCCAGCTTTCAGCAGAGGTGAATCTTATTGCTCCACTGTGATGCGGACTGCAAGCTGTTCTTCGCCGAAGCCGGTGCGAATACCCGAAATCGGTGCCGCATCGCGGTAATCGAGCCCATAGGCGATGTGGACATAGCGATGATCAGGCGAGATATCGTTGGCCGGATCAAACCCGACCCAGCCCAGACCGTCGACATGCGCTTCGGCCCAGGCGTGACTTGCCGCCTGATTAACGGTCTCTTCCATCATCAGATACCCTGAAACATACCGCGCCGGAAAACTCATCAATCTGGCTGCTGCGACAAATGTCTGGGCGTGATCCTGGCAGACCCCTTGTCCCGAAGCCAATGCGTCTTCCGCCAGTGTTTGTGTCTGGGTTGCGCCCGGAACATAGGACATCGCCTTATGCAAAGCCGTCTTCAGGCTGTGCAATTGGTCCAACGGTTCGCCCTTTTCGATGCCGCGTGCCAGCTCGCGGATGGTTTTGCCCGGCTTTGTCAGGGGCGATTCCCGTTGATACAGCCACAATGGCATATAGCCCTTGTGCGGTCCGAAAACACCGATCTTGTCATAGGTCTCAACGACGCCGGAGGCTACCACGCTGATGGCTTCGGTGTCTCGGCTGGCGCTCACCAGTTCCACCACATTGCCGTAGTGATCAATGTAGCGCGCCTCGACACTGCCGCCGTCCACCTCCGTGTTCCAGGAACTCACGGTCTGCAGCGGGCTGTTTTGCGGGGTCAGCCGCAACCGCTGCAGCGCGTACCGGACAGGTTGCGCATAGGTATAGTCTGTAACATGCGAAATCTTGAGCTGCATCAAATCAGTCCTGGTAGAACCGGTAGGCTTCGGAGATCTCGGCAGCAACCCGGCTGTTCTGGCTGATGAAATCCTGGAGAAATTCGTGCAGCCCTGTGTCCATGATTGACTGTATTTCCCGTTCGCGGAGCATCCCCTGGGTCGCCGCCGCGGTGTCATGGCAGGACTTGCGCGTGCCGTACTGCTTTTCGAGATAAGACAGGTTGGCATTGATCTTGTCGTAGCAATAGGCCAGCGACCGCGGCATCCGGCCGTTCAGGATCAGAAAATCGGCGATATTTGATGGTTTGTAGTCATCTTCATAGACCCAGCCATAGGAACGGTGCGCTGAAACCGATCTCAGAATGGATTCCCATTGCACATTGTCGAGTGACGAACCGACATATGAATTTGCCGGCAGCAGCACGTAGTACTTCACGTCAAGAATCCGCGCGGTGTTGTCGGCGCGCTCGATGAAGGTTCCAATGCGCGAGAAATTGTACCGCTCGGTTCTCAGCATCGTTCCATGGAAAGCTCCGCGGATCAGGCCCGTGCGTTGCTTGATGTTGTCGATAACCGCTGGCATGTCGGCGTTCGGCACGCGGCGTGAAAGCTGAGCCTTGATATCGAGATAGCATTCATTCGTCGCTTCCCAAGCCTCCCGTGTCAGCGCGGTCCGCACCATCCGGCCATTGTTGCGGGCGGCTTCGATCGCCGACAGCACGCTCGATGGGTTTGACTTGTCTCGCAGCAGATAATTGACGGCATCAGCACTTGTGACTTCGGACCGGTTTTCGGAATAGGCGCCGAACACGCCCGAGCTTCGCAGCACCGATTCCCAGTCTTCTTCCTGCCCGTCCATGCGGGTCAGCGACATGCGCAGACCCGCATCAATCAGCCGTGCGGTGTTCTCGGCCCGTTCGATGTAGCGGAACATCCAGAAAAGGCCATTCGCGGTTCTTCCCAGCATGTTCAATCCTCCAGCACCCAAGTGTCTTTGGTGCCACCGCCCTGACTGGAATTGACCACAAGCGACCCTTCCTTGAGTGCGACCCGTGTCAAGCCACCGGGAATGATCTGGATCTTGTTCGAAACCAGAACGAAAGGTCTCAGATCAACATGGCGTGGTGCCAGGCCCTTCTTGACCAGGATCGGCACGGTGGACAGGGAAAGGGTCGGCTGAGCGATGTAATTGCCGGGTTTGGATTTGAGCTTGGCTGCGAATTCTGTCCGTTCCCGTTTGCTCGCTGCCGGTCCCACCAGCATGCCGTAACCGCCCGAGCCATGCACTTCCTTCACCACCAGTTCGGCCAGATTGTCCAGCACATATTGCAGCGTGTCAGGCTCGGAGCAACGGTAGGTCGGCACATTCTCCAGAAGTGGCTTGCGGCCCGTGTAGAACTCCACGATTTCCGGCATGTAGGAATAAATTGCCTTGTCGTCGGCGATCCCGGTGCCTGGTGCATTGGCAATCGTGATGTTGCCTGCGCGATAGACATCCATGATGCCTGGCACGCCCAGCGCCGAGTCCGGTCGGAATGTCAGGGGGTCGAGAAAATCGTCATCAACGCGGCGATAAAGAACATCGATGGCTTCATAACCTTGGATCGTGCGCATGGCGACTTTGCCATTGATCACTCTCAGGTCGGACCCTTCGACCAATTCCACACCCATCTGATCGGCAAGATAGGCATGTTCATAGTAAGCAGAGTTGAAGATGCCCGGCGTCAGCACCGCAATGCGTGGCTTGCCCTCGCATCCCGGAGGCGCGACCGCAGCCAGGCTCTGGCGCAGCAGCTTCGGGTAGTTCTCGACAGGCCGGACCTTGTTGATATGAAACAGTTCCGGAAACATCTGCATCATGGTTTCGCGGTTTTCGAGCATATAGGATACGCCAGACGGTGTCCGGGCATTGTCTTCGAGAACGTAGAACTGACCTTCGCCGGTGCGCACAATGTCAGTCCCGATGATGTGGGTATAGACACCCCCGGGAGGTCGCATCCCGATCATCTCCGGCAGAAAGGCATCATTTTGCTCAATGAGCGAACGGGGAACCCGCCCGGCCTTGATGATCTCCTGCTTATGGTAGATGTCATCGAGAAACGCGTTGAGCGCCACCACGCGCTGTTCAATGCCTTGCGCAAGCTTGCGCCATTCCGATCCGGCAATTATTCGCGGAACCACATCGAAGGGGATCAGTCGTTCAGAGGATTCCTGCTTCCCGTAAACAGCAAATGTGATGCCGGTCTTGCGAAAAACATTTTCAGCATCTCGGGATTTCTTGATCAGATCAGAGGTCTTCTGCTCCGAATGCCAGTCGAAATACCTTTTGTAAGGATCTCGTGGTTCACTTTCCGTGATCAGCATTTCATCGAAAGGCACGTGTTTGGCGCTCCCCTTTTAAGATCATAAGATCGCATCATCAGTAATAAAGCAAGAACCGTGCAACGTTGCGAAACATCTGCATTGAAACCGTTTTCTTGTATAGGACTGCAAACAGCGCCGGGTTTTTGATCTGCGGTGCCCCGCACCTCAACCGCTGGGCTTAGCGCTTGCGCATTTTTGCTTGCGACGCTATCGCTCACATCCTGGCGGCTCCCCGGCGCAGGCTTCAGGTTCCGAACTGCCTGATTTTTAATCAACAGGAACGCCACACCAGGATGCGTGCTCATGACGGTTTCCAATGACACTTGACCGGATTGCGCCGGCTCTGTTTGTGTTGCTTTGGTCAACCGGATGGGTTGCGGCGAAATATGCCAGTCCGCATGCGGACCCACTGACATTCCTGAGTATTCGCTTTTTGCTAGCTGCCGTTCTTTTGGCGGTCATCACAACATTCAGCCGAGCCATTTGGCCATCGACCCGCGCTGGCTGGAGCCACGCCGTGCTGTCAGGCGTTTTGCTGCATGGCCTTTATCTGGGCGGCGTCTGGTGGGCGATCTCGCAAGGCGTGCCGTCATCCCTGTCTGGTCTGATTGCAGCGCTTCAGCCCTTGCTGACGGCTGTGGCCGCGCCCTTTATTGTTGGCGAGCGGCTGACCCCAAGTCAGAAATTCGGTGTTCTGCTGGGCTTTGCGGGCCTTGCCGTCGCCATCGCGCCACGGCTGCTGGAGCTCGATCCGGCCATGCTTCATGTCGCCCTTGTGCCCCTGATCATCAATGTCTTTGCCATGGTCTCGGTGACGGCGGGCACAGTCTATCAAAAACGCTATCTGCAGGAGGGCGACCTGCGCGCCATTGCTTCGCTGCAATATGTCGGCGGTTTTCTCGTGGTCGCCTCGCTGGCACTGCTGATCGAACCTCTGCGGGTCGACTGGACGCTTGAGTTCTTCCTCGCCATGGGCTGGTCGGTGCTCGGCCTGTCGCTGGTCTCGGTCATGCTGCTGCTCTACCTGATCCGGCGCGGCCAGGTGTCACGCGCCGCCTCGCTGACCTATCTGGTGCCGCCTGCCGTCGCCATCGAAAGTTGGATCATGTTTGGTGAAGAACTGACCGTGCCGATGATCATCGGCACTGTGATTGTCGTGATCGGGGTCTGGCTGACCAACCGGAAGACGCGGATTGTTGCCTGATAGGCTCTAGAAATCTGTCGGCACTCCGCCTTCGCCCTTACGCCTTGCCACGAAGGCATCAAGTTCTTCGCGGATCGCCGGATCGAGCGCCGGCGCCTCGTAATTCGCCAAAGTGTCTTTCCAGACCCGGTTGGCGTGATCATAGGTGGTCGGCTGGCCGGCCTGGCTCCAGCTTTCGAAATTGCGCCAGTCCGACAGAATCGGTGAATAGAACGCCGTCTCGTAGCGCGACAGGGTGTGTGCAGTTCCGAAATAATGGCCACCAGGTCCGACTTCGCGGATCGCATCCATGGCCAACGCATCGGGGCTTGTATCGAGCGGGGTCAGGAATTCCGCGACCATCTGCAGCATGTCGACATCGAGAATGAATTTTTCAAACGAGGCGGTCAGTCCGCCCTCCATCCAGCCTGCGGCATGCATGATGAAATTGCCTCCGCCCTGGACCACGGCCCACAGCGACATCATCGATTCATAGGCGGATTGGGCGTCGAGCGTATTGGCCGCGCAGGTGTTTGAGGTCCGGTAAGGAACGCCATAGCGCCGCGCCAGTTGCCCGCCCGCCATCACCGCTTTCATGTATTCAGGCGTTCCGAAGGCCGGTGCGCCGGATTTCATGTCAACATTGGAGGTAAATCCGCCATAGACCACCGGCGCGCCGGGACGGACCAGTTGCGTGAAGGCGATCCCCGCCAGTGCTTCTGCGTTCTGCTGCACCAGCGCGCCTGCGACGGTCACAGGCGCCATGGCGCCCGCCAGTGTGAACGGCGTGATCACCACCACCTGATTGCGGGCCGACATCTCGATGATGCCTTGCAACATCGGCGCATCATAGCGCAGCGGCGAGGATGCGTTGATGATGGTGAACAGGGACGGCTCGGCTTCGAGCTGGTCCGCGCTGATGCCGCGGCCGATCCGGACAATCTCGAGTGCATCGAGATTGCGCTCACGGCCCAGCGAATAGGCATGGAAGGGTTTGTCGGTCAGGCGAACGATATCCGCAAGGCAATCGAGGTGCCGCGTTGATGCATGCAGATCCGTCGGCTCCACCGGATAGCCGCCGGTCATGTGAATGATGTCGAAGGATTGCGCCAGCTTGATCAGGTTGCGGAAATCTTCCTGGGTTCCGGTCCGGCGGCCGTTGTCTCTGTCCGAGCAATAGGGTGCGGACGCAATCTGTGCAAAGGCGATGTTGCGGCCACCAATCTCGATGTTGCGCTCCGGATTGCGCGCATGCAGGGTGAATGGCCCCGGTGCCTTGCGCACAAGATCCATAACGAGGCTGCGGTCAAACCGAACCCGTTCGCTTCCCGGAGCGACATCTGCGCCGGCAGCCTTGAGCCGGTCGCGCGCTTCGCCCAGCATGAAGTCAATGCCGGTCTTTTCAAGAACCGAAAGCGAGGCTTCATGGATGGCTTCCAGGCCCTCATCGGACACAATCGATGATGGATCCATGGTGTTGAGTATCGACCGGTAGCGCAGCGTTGCCGGTGCCTTGCGGCCCTTCCCTCGGTCCCCGCCACGGCCACCGCCGACCCGGCGCCGGCGTTCTGGAGCACCGGCAGTGTTTTCAATGGCCGCTGGAACGATATCGTCGATGCTGCTCATGCGGGTTGCTCCCCAACGCAGGTTTCTCATCGCCCCCGTGTGTTTGCGTCTTCACGCTGGTGGCTGTCACTGTGACGCTATTCCGGGTTTTCACTTCCCGCAAGCAACTCCATGTCGCCTTTCCACGGAAGCTGCTGCAGTGACCGGGCCGCCATGGATCGCTGTCAAAAACGGCGTTGGCGGCCCTTGTCGTGAGATTTCGGCCCTATGGTTAACGCTTTGTTCAAGACAAATGTGCAGTTCTGCTAACCTGTGGCGGGAAGTATGTTCTCAGAAAGGGATCCGGGTTTTGGCAGACATGGGGCGCATAGATGGCGACGACATGTTGAACCGCGCCTATGAGCGCGTTGCTTGCGATTCCAATCCCGCCTTCATAAAGGATTCCGAGCTGCGCTATATCGCAGTCAATGCGGCCTATGCCGAAATGTGGGACTGCGAAGCCGAAACTTTGATTGGTCAGAAAAGCCATGAGTGTTTCGATTCGGTCGAGCAGAACGACAGGGACGAAAAGGAACGTCGCAGTCTTGTGTTCGGCAAGGATCAGGTCGCTCTGTTCGCCCATCCGCTCAAGGACGTCCGGTACCGGATTCGTGTTCAGCGCCAGCGCCAGGAAGATGGCAAGACATTCATCGTTGGTCATTTCGAGCCAATTGCGGGTGTTCGGTTTGAAACCGGCCGCAGCGCCGATCCTGCCGCGGCACATGAGGCGCAAGCAACCTCGCAGCGCGATTTGGCACAACGTGGCCATCACGATCTGCTGCTGGCGGCAATTGAGGCCGCCGCTGTGCCGATGCTGGTAGTTGATGCCGACGACCAGGTGATCGCCGCCAGCAAACATAGCAAAACTGCGACAGGTCCGTGGCTAGAAACCCTGCTTCCTGGCGGCGGAAAGATGCGCCACGTCGCGCAGGAGCCAGCGCATGTGACAGCGGCAGCAGAGCCTCTCCAGGCTCGGCCGCAACCGCCCGTTGGTGTTGAACAATCGAACAACGAAAGTGATTTGCTCGCGCCCGTCAGGGATATTTTCGACGCCATGGATGTCGGCATCGTGATCTATGATGCGAACGATGTTCTGATCTACGTGAACCCGGCCATGGATGCATTGACGGCCCCGGATTACCGTCTCGAGGTCGGAACAGCGCTGCCGGATCTTTTGCAGAAAACCTGTCACATCAAGGAATCTGAAGACCCGGTCGCCAGAGCGGCCTGGATCGAGAATCGTCTGAGCGTTCATCGTCAATTCGGCAGCGCAACGGTCGAACGGCTGACAAATGGCCGATGGTTACGCTTGACCAATCGTCAGCTTGACAACGGGTGTACGCTTGGTCTGCGCATCGACGTCACCGAACTCAAGCAGCGCGAGGCATTGCTGGAAACGCATGCCGCGCAAAATGAACTGTTCCGTGCGATCCTTGATGAGATGCCGGTTTCGAGTTTCGTCAAGGACGAGGACCTGCGCTACGTCTATGTAAACCGCGCTCACCGGAAACTGACCGGCCTTACGCCTGAAGACATGCTCGGCAAAGATGATTTTCGGATCTTTGGAGACCAGGGCCAAGCCTTGCGGGACGTCGACACCAGCGTCATGAGCGGCAATGGCCTTGTTGAATGCGAGATCGAACTCAACGCAACCGACGGCCGCCCGCTGCAACTGATTGACCGAAAGGTGCCTTTCACCGATCCCAGCGGCCAGCGGTTTCTTCTCGGCACCACGATTGATGTAAGCGAACGCAAGCGCCGTGAGGAGGAGGTGTTTGAGGCCCGGCGGTTGGCAGAGATCCACAGGGACGATCTCGAAAGCATTCTTGAGACGATGCATATGGGCGTCATCGTCTTGGACAAGAACCTTGATGTGAAGCTGATAAACAGCGCCTTTTATCGCATTTGGAACGTGGATCAGGACCGCGATCTCACCAATGCCTCATTCAAGGAGGTGATCGAGCTCAATCGGTACAACAACATCTATGATGTTCCCGATAACGACTTCGACAAATACATCGAAACGCGGTTGTCGGAAATCTCTGGCGGTTTTGCTGCACCCCGTGAATTTTCCCGCGCCGATGGCAAGACCTTGATTTACTCGGTGCGCTCGCTTTCCGAAGGCAAGCGCATGGTGACCTATTTCGATGTCACCGAACTCAAACAGCGTGAACATGAGCGGGATCTGGCGCGCGCAGAAGGCGAGCGTGCCAACGAAATTCTCCGCGACGCGGCCAGCGCCATGGCACAAGGCCTGCTGGTGGTGGAAAACAACAGGATACAATTCAGCAACAAGGCATTCTGCGAAATCCTGGACCTGCCGCAAGAACTGGTGAAACCCGGTGAATTGGCAGACAGGTATCTGGATTACTGTGAGGCACGCGGCGATTTCGGAGAAGGCGAAAAGGCTTCAGAGTCTCGCGAAAAGATCCGCCGGACCATTGAGAATGGCAAGCCATACGCTGTCGAACGCAAGTCGGCAAAAAATCGCTGGCTCAAGGTGGATGCCAAGGTCGGTAGCAGCAATGCAATCATTGCGACATTTTCCGATATAACCGCCACAAAACAACGCGAAGCCGAGTTGCATGACCTTCTCGGCAAGGCCGAGACCGCCGATCGTGCCAAGTCTGAGTTCCTTGCCAATATGAGCCATGAAATCCGCACGCCGATGAACGGTGTCCTGGGCATGGCGGAACTCCTGTCCCGCACCGAACTCGACACGAGGCAGCGTACCTTTGCCGACATTATCGTTAAATCTGGCACTGCGTTGCTGACGATCATCAACGACATCCTGGACTTCTCAAAAATAGATGCCGGCCAGCTGACGCTGGAATCTCAACCGTTCGATCTGCGTGAAGCCATCGAAGACGTGGCGACGCTCATTTCGAGCCGCGCTGCGGAAAAAGACATAGAACTGATTGTCCGTATAGATCCCGCGCTGCCGGATTGTCTTGTCGGAGATGTGGGCCGGATCCGCCAGGTGATGACCAATCTGGTCGGCAATGCGATCAAGTTCACTGAAACCGGCCATGTCCTGATCGAAGTGACAGGCAGTCCCGCATCCGAAGGATCCGTGGATCTCACCTTGCGGGTCCACGATACCGGCATCGGAATTCCGCCGGAAAAACTGGATGCGGTGTTTGATAAGTTCTCGCAGGTCGATACATCCTCAACCCGCCGTCATGAAGGAACCGGTCTCGGGCTGGCCATAACGTCACGCCTGGTGGCGCTTATGGATGGGACCATCAGTGCAGAGAGCACTCCGGGCGAGGGGTCGGTCTTCTGTGTCAAGATCACGATGCCTGTCGAAAAGCGGACGGAAACTGTGCGAATTGCCCCGGTTGATGTGTCGGGCGCCCGGGTCCTCGTTATTGATGACAATGCGGTGAACCGGGAAATTCTCATCGAGCAGCTGTCTGCTTGGGAGTTTGATGCATGCGCAGCGGTGTCCGGTGAGGAAGGCCTAAGCGTTCTCAAGGCGGCTTCCGATTACAATGTGGACGTCAATGCGGTGATCCTGGATTACCAGATGCCCGAGCAGGATGGCGCAATGGTCGCCAGGGCGATCCGGAAAAACTATTCTGCCGAGGCATTGCCGATCATCATGCTGACGTCGATGGATGTGAAAGCCAGCGAACCCGATATCCAGACGGAGATCGTACAGGCCACATTGATGAAGCCTGTGCGTTCATCCGAGTTGCTCGAAAAGCTCACAAAGGTGCTGCAGGTTGCCGCGCAGCCAAAACCGGCGGCGGCATTGCCGCAATCACCTGCTGACACAGTGCAAGATCATGATGCGGCAGTCATGGGCGCCGTGGCGGAAACCGGCCCGGCCGATGACGCATGGTCCGCCAAAGCTCAAGACTTGCCATCCGTTTCTGATCAGAGCGCACCGGCCCAGCAATCTGATGCGGAACGCGCTTCTGGACGTCTGGAGATCATGGTGGCCGAGGACAATGAGGTGAACCAGATCGTCTTCACCCAGATCCTCGAAGATCTGGGTGTCAAATACCAGATTGTCGACAATGGCGGCAGCGCGGTGGAACTCTGGAAAATGGCCAACCCCGCGCTGATCTTGATGGATGTTTCCATGCCGGTCATGAATGGGCACCAGGCCACCGAGGCGATCAGAAAAGCTGAGGCTGCCGATCCGGCGCTTGGCCACACGCCTGTCATCGGGGTCACCGCACATGCGCTGACGGGGGATATGGAAAAATGCCTGCAGGCCGGAATGGATGATTATCTCTCCAAACCGATCAGCCCGGAAAAACTTGCAGAGAAGATCCGTGAGTGGCTTCCCGCCGAAATCGCCGACCGGATGAACCAGATCTGATTGAGGCCCGGCCTCAGCCGTATTAACGTCTCGCCGGCGTGCTCTTATCCGATAAGCCTGCCGACACTCATGTCGCGCTTGCCCGAATGGCCGGGGCGTTTCTCGACTTCAAAGCCAGCCGCCTGAAGGTTGCGGCGGACCCAGCCGGCTGCGGAGTAGGTGGCGAAAGTCCCGCCATCCACCGTTTTCTCCGCGACAATCGCAAGCAGGTCCGCTGACCACATCTCGGGGTTTCGTGACGGCGCGAAGCCATCGAGATACCAGGCGTCAGCCTTAAACCTCATATCCGGCATCACCTCGCGGGCAAGGCCATGATGCACATGCAGCCGCACGGTCTTTGCACCTTCACAAAACACAAGCTCAACGTCGCCCTCGGGGTGCGTGGGCCAGGCGCTCACGAGCCTGTTTGTGCGTTCCGTCAAATCGGGCCATGCGGACAGGGCGCGTTCCATCGCCGCGGGTTCAAGCAGGTTGAGCTCAAAAGTGTGAAACACCAGTTCGGCGCCCTCAGCGGCTGCCGCGTCCCAAGCTTCCCAGGTTTCGAGAAAGTTCAGCCCGGTGCCAAAACCGAGTTCCCCGATGGTGAAAAGCGAGGCCGGAACGAACCGTTCCGGCAGACCGTTTCCAGCCAGAAACACATGTCTCGATTCAGCCCGGCCATCGGCCTGTGAATAATAGAAGTCGCCAAATTCCTCCGAATAAGGCATATCGCCTTCGCGCCAGGTGAGTTTGTCCTGACGGGTTTGGTCTTCGCTTTTGGATTGGAAAGGGGTGGTCATGGTGGTTGCCGATAACGGCCTGGATGGCAGTGGTCAACCATCGTCGGACCTTGTGGTCGTCGGTGCGGGTATCGCAGGACTGTGGCTGGCGCTCAAAGCTGCACGTGTCGGGCTGTCGGTGACACTGATCGAACGTGACCAGATCGGCAATGGCGCCAGCGGCGGTTTTCTCGGCGCCTTGATGCCGCACAGCCCCGAGCGTTGGAATGGCAAGAAGGACTTCCAGTTCCGTGCGCTGGTTGATCTTGAAGACGAAGTAGCGCGCCTTGAAAGCGAAACCGGACTGCCCTGCGGTTACCGGCGCGTGGGCCGGTTGCTGCCTTTGCAAAGCGCAAGGGCACGAGAAGCGGCGCTGGAGAACGTGGCCAACGCGCACACAAATTGGGGTGCCCGGTTCAGCTTTGATGTTGCAAACACGCCTGACAAGCATGACTGGCCCAGCATTCTCTGGGCGCCGCACGGCATTGTGCATGAGACCCTGTCGGCCCGGCTTTCACCACCGGCTCTGATCGCCGCTCTCGCGGCGCGCCTTGCCGCGTTGCCCAACGTGACCATTTGCCAAGAGCTGGCGCTGACCGGCATTGACCATGAGCGGCGCTTGGCGCGTTTGTCAGACGGATCAAAGCTCCCGTTCGGCCATATTGCGCTCGCCAATGGCGTGGACGCATTCGGGTTTGTCGCCCAAGCCCACGGCGTTCCTGGTCTTGAACTTGGCGGCGCGGTCAAGGGGCAGGCGGCGCTGCTTGATGCCGGTGCGCCGCCCGATCTTCCGCTTGTCTATCATGACGGTGTCTATGTGCTGGTTCACCAGAACGGTCTTGTCGCCATCGGCTCAACCAGCGAACGGGAGTTTGAACAGGCAACCGAAACCGATGAACAGCTCAATGAATTGATCAAGCGCGCACGCAAGCTCTGTCCGCTGATCAAGGACGCGCCCGTGGTCGGGCGATGGGCCAATGTCCGCCCCCGCGCAGCTGGACGCGATCCGATGCTGGGCCCGGTGCCTGCTGCACCCCATGTGCTCGCCATGGCCGGCGGCTTCAAGATCAGCTTCGGGATCGCCCATCGCATGGCCGATTGCCTGATCGCCCGGGTGACCGACACAAAGGGTCCGGATGTTCCCGTCAGCTTCGCGGTGGAAAGCCACGCGGCGAAGGCTGCACAGGCGCAAGCCCGCCCCTGAAACAGGCGCAACAGCTTGCGGTTTTTCTTCAAAGCGCGCCACTCGACATCTGCGTCCCGGATGATAGCGTTGTGGCTGTGATTGCCTCGCTGCACCGGCGCCCGGACGCGGCATTTCAAACAATGGACCAAGACATGTATCAGTCAGACTACCCCCGCGACCTGATCGGCTACGGACGCACCCCGCCGGATCCGAAATGGCCCTCAGGCGCCCATTGCGCGGTGCAATTCGTCGTCAATTATGAAGAAGGTGGTGAAAGCTGCATCCTGGATGGCGATCCGGCGTCCGAGTCCCTGCTCTCCGAGATCGTTGGCGCTCAGCCCTGGCCGGGCCAGCGCAGCATGAACATGGAATCGCTCTATGAATACGGGTCCCGCGCCGGGTTCTGGCGGCTCTGGCGGCTGTTCACCGAGCGCAACATGCCGGTCACGGTCTATGGCGTGGCGCTCGCCATGCAGCGCAATCCGGAAGCCGTGGCGGCGATGAAGGAAGCGGACTGGGAGATCGCCAGTCACGGCCTGCGCTGGCTCGAGTACAAGGATTTCCCGGAAGCGGAAGAACGCCGGCACATCGCCGAATGCGTTCGAATTCACACCGAAGTCACCGGCTCGCGACCTCTCGGCATCTACCAGGGCAAGCCCTCGGTCAACACCTTGCGTCTGGTGATGGAGGAGGGTGGTTTTGCCTATTCAGCCGATTCCTACGCCGATGAGCTGCCCTATTGGGTAGAGGGTCCCAAAGGTCCGCACCTTGTTGTGCCCTACACGCTTGACGCCAACGACATGCGCTTTGCCACCCCGCAGGGCTTCAATTCCGGCGATCAGTTCTTCACCTATCTCAAGGACACGTTCGACGTGCTGATGGCGGAAGGCGCGGCTGGCAGTCCGAAGATGATGTCGATCGGGCTGCACTGCCGGCTTGTTGGGCGTCCCGGACGGGCGGCGGCGCTGGCGCGGTTCCTCGATTATGTCGGCTCCCACGACAAGGCCTGGGTCACACGCCGCATCGACATCGCCAATCATTGGCATGCCCATCACCATCCGGGGACGGGTGCATGATTGAACGTGGTGAATTTGTCCGGCTCTATGGTGGTGTGTTCGAACATTCCCCCTGGATCGCCGAGCGCGCCTATGATCACGGCCGAATTGCTGCGCCTTTGATGGCAGACGCGCTCCATGAGGCACTGTGCGCCGAGTTCCGCGCAGCCAGCCGGGAAGAGCGCCTTGGTGTCCTCCGGGCACACCCGGATCTGGCCGGAAAGCTTGCCATCGACGGCGAGCTGACCGCAGAATCGACCGCGGAACAGGCTGGCGCCGGGCTCGACCGGCTGAGCGCAGATGAGCATGCCCGTTTCACCGAATTGAACGAGCGCTACATGCATGACCTTGGCTTTCCGTTCATCATTGCGGTCAAGGGGCTCGGCAAGGACGACATACTCAAGGCCTTTGAAGCGCGCGTCGCCAATGACGTGAACACCGAGTTTGCGACCGCCTGCGCGCAGGTGGAGCGGATTGCTGGTCTGCGCATTGCGGCGCTGTTGCCGCAGGAGAGCGCATAGATGCAAGAGCTCAAGCTCGAACAACTGACGCCGGCAGATTTCGCTCCGTTTGGCGTTGTGCTGGACAAGGATCTCGCCGAAAAGCGGATGATCAATGAGGGCACCACCGAGCGCTTTCATGCGCTGGCCATGGCCGATACCGAAGCCGAAGGCGGACGCACCATCCTGTCGCTGTTTCGCGGTCAGCCGCGCGTCTTTCCTTACAGGATCACGATGATGGAGCGGCATCCGCTCGGCAGCCAGGCCTTTTTCCCGGTCACAAACCGGACTTGGATTGCCGTTGTTGCCCTCGATGACGACGGCAGACCGGGCGAGCCGCGCGCATTCCGGGTGCCAGGCAACACTGGTTTGCAGTATGGTCGAAACATCTGGCATCATCCGCTGATCGCGGTTGGTGAGCCGAGCCAGTTTCTGGTGATGGACAGGGAAGGTGAGGGCGACAATCTCGAGGAGATTGGCTATCCCGCCCCTTATGTGATCACTGAACCCTGAAGACAAAAAGGAGGAGACGCCGATGGCCGCCCAACCGCTTCCCACAGGAGGCCGACTGACCACCCATGTGCTTGACACCGCGCGTGGCTGCCCCGCGGCCAAATTGGTGATCGAACTGGTGCGGGTCGAGGGCCAGAACCACCGATTGATCAAGACCGTGAGAACCAATTCCGATGGACGTGTTGACGGTCCGCTGCTTGCGGGCCCTGATCTTGCGGGTGGGGTCTACGAACTGGTGTTTCATGCCGGGGATTATCTGCGCGGTACCGGTGAGACGTTGCCTGATCCGGCATTTCTCGATGTGATCCCGATCCGCTTCGGCATCGCGGACACGAGCGCGCATTATCATGTGCCGCTGCTGATCTCGGCCTATGCCTATTCCACCTATCGCGGCAGCTGACGGCCAGACGTGGTGTGCCTTGCCGCAGCGTGTAGAAGAAGAGCCATGGTCCGGAAAAAGCGAAAGCCGCGTGGCAGTACATCCGTGCTCACGCGACTTATAAGCGACCCTTTAAAAAGCCGCTGCTGACTTACAGCTTGCAGGATGGTGTTTAACAAACAGTTAAGACGGAAATGTGACGGTTGTCCGGTTCCTGCTCAATCAACCGAAACCGGTTCGCCTGCGACGTAGACCGCCCGCACCGACCGGTCATCGCCCAGCGTCTGCAGCAGGAACAACTCCTCCTCCAGCCGCGTGACGGTCTCCATCCTGATGTCCATCGCCGGCGTGGCTGATGCATCAAGCGCAATGATGTCGGCGTCACTGCCTGGCTCCAGCGTGCCGATGCGGTCTGTCAGTCCCAGAGCTTCGGCATTGCCGCGCGTCACCTGCCAGAAACTCTCGATCGGCGGCACCCGGTGGCCGCGCAATTGCTGGATCTTGTAGGCTTCATCGAGCGTCCGGAGCATCGAGTAGCTTGAGCCGCCGCCAATATCGGTGGCGATCGCCGTGCGCACGCCATGCGCCTTGAGGCGTTTGAGATCAAACAGGCCCGAGCCGAGAAACAGATTGGATGTCGGGCAATGCACGGCAATCGCCCCGGCTTCCGCAATCGCGCCCATCTCGCGGTCCGAAAGATGGATGGCGTGCCCGAGCAGCATCTTGCCGGTCAGCAGCCCGTAGCGCGCGTAGACATCGGTATAGTCCTTGGCTTCGGGGTAGAGTTCGAGCGTGTAGGCGATCTCGGCGTCATTTTCCGACAGGTGGGTCTGGATCAGGAGATCGGGATGTTCGCGCGCCAGCGTGCCTGCGGCTTCGAGCTGCGCTGGCGTCGAGGTGATGGCGAAGCGTGGTGTGATCGCCACATGATTGCGGGCCTGGCCATGCCATTCAGCGATCACCGCCTTGGTGTCGTCATAGCTTGATTGCGCGGTGTCTGTGAGCGCATCGGGGGCATTGCGGTCCATCATCACCTTGCCGCCGACCATCAGCAGGTTGCGCCGCGCTGCTTCCGCGAAATAGGCGTCGGCCGAGCCCTTGTGCACCGAGCAGTAGGCAACGGCCGTGGTCGTGCCCTGACGCAGCAATTCGTCAAAGAACAGCTTTGCCAGACGCTTCGCATGAGCCTCATCGGCGAAGCGCTGTTCCTCGACGAAGGTGTAGGTGTTGAGCCATTCAAGCAGATTGGCGGCATAGCTCGCCGTCACCTGCATCTGCGGGAAATGGATGTGCGGATCAATGAACCCGGGCATCAAGAGATGCGGGCGGTGGTCGATAGTTTCGACACCGTCAGATGCCTGGCCGATGACGCTATCATAGGTGCCTGCGGCAATGATCTTGCCATAAGCGATCAGCAGCGCGCCGTCTTCCTCATAGACATAGCTCTGATGGTCATCGCGTGCCTGTGGCCGTGACACAAAGCTCAAGGTCCGGCCACGCAGCAGCCGCATGGTCATTGGTCCGCCGCCCCGGCCACAGCGGATTCGTACCAGGCCACGATCAGGCGGCGTTCCTCGGGCTCGATATAGGTGATGTTGCCCGGCGGCATCGCATGGCTTCGTCCTGCCTGCAGATAGATCTCGCGCGCATGGCGGGCGATGTCGGCCTCTGTCTCGAGCTTCACGTCTTTCGGTGCGTGGGCAATGCCGTCCCAGAACGGCTCCGCCGCGTGGCACATCGAGCAACGTCCCATGATGGTCTCGCTGACGGCCTGAAAATGCGCGTTGTCGATGAACTGCTGATGCACCGGCGCGAGCGCCGACTCTTCAATCGCTTCATCGCTGCGCGGCAGGCTCGAAAGCCACATTACCGCAATGAACAGGGCAGCCGTGGCGGCCCAGGTCCAGTGCGGCTTGCCCTTGCGCGCGTGAACGGTGTTGAACCAGTGCCGGATGGTCACGCCCATCAGGAACACCAGCGAGGCGATCAGCCAGTTGTACGGCGTGGCGAAGGCCAGCGGATAATGGTTCGACAGCATCAGGAAGATCACCGGCAGGGTGAGGTAGTTGTTGTGCAGCGAGCGCTGCTTGGCGATACGGCCATATTTCGGATCCGGCGTCCGTCCGGCCTTGAGATCGGCGACAACCACCTTCTGGTTGGGGATGATGATCATCGCCACATTGGCGCTCATGATCGTGGCGGTGAACGCGCCCAGATGCAGAAGTGCCGCGCGGCCGGTGAAGACCTGGGTGTAGCCCCATGCCATGGCGACCAGCACGCCAAACAGCACCACCATCAGCCCCGTCGTGCTCTTCCCGATGGGGGATTTGCACAGCACATCATAGATGATCCATCCGAGCACGATCGAAGCCAGCGAAATGCCGATCGCCACCGGTGCGGAGACGTCGAGCACATTGGTGTCGATCAGATAGAGTTCGGCACCGGCATAATAGACCACGCACAGCAGCGCAAAGCCCGACAGCCAGGTGGCGTAGCTCTCCCACTTGAACCAGGTCAGGTGCTCGGGCAACCGCTCGGGCGCGACCAGATATTTCTGGATATGGTAGAACCCGCCGCCATGTACCTGCCATTCCTCGCCATAGGCACCTGCAGGCAGGCCTGGCCGCTGCACCAGGCCCAGATCAAGCGCGATGAAATAAAACGACGAGCCGATCCATGCAATGGCGGTGATCACATGCAGCCAGCGCACGGCGAAGCTGAGCCATTCCCACACCAAGGGATACTCATACAGAAACTCGGACATTGGTGCCCCTCGCACTTTGTTGCAGCATTTTTTGCAGTGCACATGATGCGCAATGCCAGGCGGAATGAAAAGCCCGCGGGCACTTTCACACGGATGAATCAGTTCCGGGTTTTTCCTGATAATCGAAGGCATGGGTGCGCCGGTTCGCATGAATTCATCTGCCTTTCGTTTTTCCACAGCTCCTGTCACAAACCTGTTTTCTGTTGCCGGATAAAAGGCCAGACGCTACGTATCTCTTTCGGGATGCGTTCGTTTTCACGCGTTTCCCTGCAAGGGAGGATTATCAAATGAAGAAGTTTATCGCTGCCGGCGTTTTCGCCGCTCTGATGGCTGGTGTCGCACCGGCTACCGCCGCAACCCAGATTGATTTCTGGCATGCCTTCTCGGGACGACTCGGAGAGTTGCTCGATGAACAGGTTTCGAAGTTCAACGCGTCGCAGAGCGACTATGTTGTGGTCGCCACCAGCAAGGGCAATTACTCCGAAACCCTCAATGCAGGCATCGCCGCGTTCCGCGCCGGTGAACAGCCTGACATTCTTCAGGTTTTTGAAGTCGGCACCGCCACGATGATGGCCGCCAAGGGCGCCATCAAGCCGGTCTATGAAGTGATGGCCGAATCAGGTCTGCCGTTTGACCAGTCAGCCTATCTCGCAGCCGTCACTGGATACTACACCACCACCGACGGCGAGATGTTGTCGTTGCCCTACAACTCATCGACCCCGGTGCTTTACGTCAACAAGGATGCTCTAACAGCCGCAGGTCTTGATCCGGAAATGGATCTGTCGACCTGGGACAAGGTCGGAACCGCGCTCGATGCGCTCAAGGCGTCGGGTTCCAAATGCCCGATGACGACCGCCTGGCAAAGCTGGGTTCATCTGGAGAACCTCTCCGCCTATCACAATGTGCCCTTTGCCACGAAGGACAACGGCTTTGCCGGTCTGGATACTGAACTGGCACTGAATGGCGACGTTCAGGTCAAGCACATCGAAACCTTCGGTCAGTGGGCGAAGGATGGCAAGTTCATCTATTCGGGCCGCCGCAATGAAGGCGGCGCGACCTTCCGCGCCGGGGAGTGCGGTCTGTTCACCGAATCCTCCGCCGGTTATGCAGGCGTGAAGAATGAAGCCACTTTCGACTTTGCCATCCGGCCGTTGCCTTACTGGAGTGAAGTCGACGGCGCACCGCAGAACACCATCATCGGTGGGGCGTCTCTCTGGGTCATGGAAGGCCAGACCCCGGAAGAGTACAAGGGCGTTGCAGCCTTCTTCAACTTCCTGTCGAGTTCTGACATCCAGGCCAAATGGCATCAGGACACCGGCTACCTGCCAATCACCATGGCCGCTTATGAAGCCACCAAGGCTTCGGGCTTCTATGATGAGAACCCCGGCACGGATATCGCCATCATCCAGATGACAGGCAAGGCTCCGACCGCAAACTCCAAGGGCTTGCGTCTGGGCAGCTTTGACCAGATCCGCGGCATCATCGATGAAGAGCTGGAGGGTGTGTGGAATGGCTCGAAGACCGCAAAGGAAGCGCTCGACTCAGCTGCCGTACGCGGCGATGAGCTGCTCCGCCGTTTCGAGCAGGCCAACCGCTAAGACCAATGAACCGGCGGAGCCTTTGATGGCTCCGCCGGCCCCTTATTCCCCGGTCGGTGTTCCATGGAAAAGCGCGTCGTATTCGACAACCGTTGGCTGCCCTATCTTCTGGTCGCGCCCCAGTTGCTGGTCACCTTTGTGTTCTTCTTCTGGCCGGCAGGGCAGGCGATCTACCAATCAGCCTTTATCCCGGACCCGTTCGGTCTCAAAACCCAGTTCGTGGGTTTCGGCAATTTCGAGTATCTTTTCGGCAACCGTTTCTACCGTGAATCGTTCTTCACCACCGCCGTCTTTTCGGTGCTGGTGACAGTGTCGGCAATGTGCTTCGCCCTGTGGCTGGCGGTTCTCGCAGACCGCGTCATCAAGGGCTCGGGCACCTATCGGACGCTGCTGATCTGGCCCTATGCCGTGGCCCCGGCGATTGCCGGCGTGCTGTGGCTGTTTATGTTCAACCCGTTCACCGGCATTGTCGCCTGGAGCTTGTCCCAGTTCGGCTATGACTGGAACCACAATCTGGATGGCGGACAGGCCATGGCGCTGGTCGTGGCAGCCTCGGCCTGGAAGCAGATCAGCTACAACTTCCTGTTCTTCCTGGCAGGGTTGCAGGCGATCCCGAAAAGTGTGATCGAGGCCGCCGCGATTGATGGCGCCAGCTTTGCCCGCCGGTTCTGGACCATCATCTTTCCGCTGTTGTCGCCGACCACCTTCTTCCTGCTGGTGGTCAATGTGATCTACGCCTTCTTCGATACATTCGGTGTCATTCACACCATCACCCAGGGCGGGCCGCAACAATCGACCACGATCCTTGTCTACAAGGTTTTTGCCGATGGCTTCGTCGGTCAGGATCTGGGCTCCTCAGCCGCCCAGTCGGTCGTCCTTCTGGTGCTGGTCGGCATTCTCACGGTGGTTCAGTTCCGCTTCATCGAGCGCAGGGTGCATTACTGATGAGCGGCATGGTCGAAAAGCGCGGCATCGGAACCTGGTTCACCCATGCAGGGCTGATCCTCGGTGTGGCAGTGATCTGTTTCCCGATCTGGATTGCCTTTGTTGCCTCAACCGTCACCCAGGCTGATCTGGTCCGCCCGCCAATGCCGATGCTTCCGGGGCCGCATTTCTTTGACAATTACTTCGAGGCGCTGGTCACCGGGGGCAATGCGCCGGTCTGGCAAATGCTGTTCAATTCCATGGTCATGGCGCTGGGGATCACAATCGGAAAGATCGTCATTTCCCTGCTCTCCGCCTATGCCATCGTCTATTTCCGCTTCCGGTTTCGGATGATCTTTTTCTGGCTGATCTTCCTGACCCTGATGCTTCCGGTCGAGGTGCGCATCGTGCCAACTTACGAGGTTGTGGCCAATCTCGGGCTGCTCAACAGCTACACCGGATTGATCCTGCCGTTGATTGCCTCCGCCACGGCCACCTTCCTGTTCCGGCAATTGTTCATGACCATTCCGGACGAGTTGACCGAAGCCGCCCGCGTTGATGGCGCAGGGCCGATGCGCTTCTTCTTCGATATCTTGCTGCCGATGTCGCGCACCAACATCGCGGCACTCTTTGTCATCCTCTTCATCTACGGCTGGAACCAGTATCTCTGGCCGTTGCTGATCACCACCGATCCTTCCATGAACACCGTGATCATGGGCATCAAGCAGATGCTGCCAACGGGCGATCAGACGGTCGAGTGGCCGGTCATCATGGCAACTGCCATGTTGGCGATGCTGCCACCTGTGCTGGTCGTGATCGGCATGCAGAGGCTCTTCGTCAAGGGCCTGGTCGAAAGCGAGAAATGAGTTCCCATGGCTGAAATCAAACTTGAAGCGATCCGCAAAAGCTACGGCCGGACTGAGGTCATTCACGGCATTGATGCCGATATTGCCGATGGCGAATTCATCGTTATCGTCGGCCCCTCGGGCTGCGGCAAGTCCACTCTGTTGCGCATGGTCGCGGGTCTGGAAACCATCACCTCGGGCGACATCCATATCGGAGACCGGGTCGTCAACAAGCTCGAGCCGCGCGAGCGCGACATCGCCATGGTGTTCCAGAACTATGCGCTCTATCCGCATATGAGCGTCTTCGACAACATGGCCTATGGCCTCAAGATCGCCAATGTGCCGAAACCGGAGATCCAGTCCCGCGTGGCCGAGGCGGCACGCATGCTCGAACTGGCGCCCTATCTCGATCGCAAGCCGCGCCAGCTCTCCGGTGGTCAGCGTCAGCGTGTTGCCATGGGCCGGGCCATTGTGCGCAAGCCCGCAGTCTTCCTGTTTGACGAGCCGCTGTCCAATCTCGATGCCAAGCTGCGCGTGCAGATGCGGCTTGAGATCAAGGCGTTGCAGCGCAAGCTCGGGGTCACCGCGCTTTACGTCACCCATGACCAGGTCGAGGCGATGACCTTGGCTGACCGGATGATCGTGATGAACGGTGGCGTCGCCGAACAGATCGGCGCACCGCTCGATGTCTATGCCAATCCGGCGACGCTGTTTGTCGCAGGCTTCATCGGTTCGCCGCCCATGAATGTGCTTTCGCACGACATCCGCCCGGGCCGCGGACCGCTGGAGCCTGGTGCAGTGATCGGTGTGAGGCCGGAGCACATTGAGCTGGTCGCGCCCGGTGAAGGGCTTATCGACTATGATGTTGCCTTCTGTGAGCCGCTCGGGGCGGAAACGCTTGTCCATGGTGTCACGGCGGCGGGTGACAAGCTGGTGGTCCGCATCGATGGTGGGATCAAGCTTCCGGCGGACGGCACACGTATCGGCCTTGGGATCGATCCCGCGCGCATCATGGCCTTCGATGCCGCCGGGCGCCGCACCAAAGTCTGAAACGTCTTAAACCTTCGCAATTGATCAAGATCCGGTCGTTTCTGCGTGTTGAAACGACCGATGTTTTGTGACAACGATTTGACTGACGGAGGAGGGCGAGTGCTGCGGCGCTGAGCTCGGACTGCCGTGAATGTGCGTTCGCCAAGGCAGACCCCGCATGGACAATCCGGACTTCATCATCATCGGCGCCGGATCATCAGGCTGCGTCTTGGCCGAGCGGCTTTCGGCCAGCGGCCGCTACAAGGTTCTGGTGCTTGAGGCCGGTGGCGATGACCGCCGCTTTTTCGTGCAGATGCCGCTTGGCTACGGCAAGACCTTCTTCGACCCCAAGGTCAACTGGATGTACCGCGCCGAGCCGGACCCGGGTCTGGCGGGCAATGTCGATCACTGGCCGCGTGGCCGGGTGCTCGGCGGTTCCTCCTCGATCAATGCCATGGTCTGGATGCGCGGCCACCGCGCCGATTTCGACGATTGGCGCGATGCTGGAAATCCCGGCTGGGGCTCTGATGAGATGTGGGACGCGTTTCGCGCCGTCGAATGCGCCGTCATCGGTGACGACAGCCATCGCGGGCGCACCGGCCCGCTCAATCTCTTCGTGCCCGGCAAGACCGTCCATCCCTTGACCCGCAAATGGTTCGAGGCCGCCCACGCCATCGGCCTGCCGCTCAATCCCGATTTCAACAGCGAAAGCCAGGATGGCGTCGGCCTGCTTGAATTCACCATCCACAAGGGACGCCGGCTTTCCGCCGCCCGCGCCTTCCTGCGTCCTGCGATGAAACGTCCGAACCTGCGGGTGATCACCGGCGCGCATGTGACCGGTCTCGCCTTCGATGGCAATCGCGTGACCGGCGTGACTTACAAACGGAGCGGCCAGACCGTCACAGTGACTGCGGGACGCGAGGTGATCATGAGCGGCGGCTCGGTGAATTCCCCGCAACTGCTGCAGCTTTCCGGGATTGGGCCAGCCGAGCATCTCAAGAGCCTTGGCATAGAGGTCCGTCTCGACAATTCGAATGTCGGGCGCAACCTTCAGGACCATGTCGGCACCAACTATACCTACCGGGCAAACTGCCCCACGATCAACCAGCAGCTTGGGTCCTGGTGGGGCAAGCTGTCGGCGGGCCTGCACTATCTGCTGTTGCGCGACGGGCCGCTGTCGGTCAGCCTCAACCAGGCCGGCGGTTTCATCCGTACCGATCCAGGCAGGACCCGGCCCAACATGCAGCTCTATTTCCAGGCAATCTCGACGGTCATTCCGCGTCCCGGCGAGCGCCCGATCCTCAACCCCGACCCCTGGCCGGGCTTTTCCATCGGCTGGTCCAATTGCCGCCCCAAGAGCCGTGGCGAAATCATGATCCGTTCAGCCGATCCGTTCGACGCGCCCCGGATCACGCCCAATGCGCTCTCGCATGAGGATGACGTGGCCGAGATGCTCGCCACCGGCAAGCTCATCCGGCAAATGGCGGCGGCGAAGCCCATGGCAGACCACATTGAAGCCGAGTTGCTGCCCGGTCCCGGGATCACCGATGACCAAGCCATGATCGATGACATCCGCCGCAGATCCGGCACGGTCTATCATCCGGTGTCCACCTGCCGGATGGGCCCGGATGCGGCTCACGCGGTGGTCGATTCGCGGCTTCGGGTGCATGGCATTGAGGGCCTGCGGGTGGTCGATTGCTCGGTCTTCCCCAACATCATGGCCGGAAACACCAACGCCGCGGCCATCGCCACGGGCTGGCGGGCCGCAGAGCTGGTGCTTCAGGACGCAGGCTGAGACCCACTGTCCCGCCAGTCTGCAAGTGCTGCAATGATCTCGGCAGCCACCGTGGCGGCGATCGCCTCGGGCCGCTTGTCGGCGATCTTGCAGCCGATCGGACAGATGAGCTTCGAAAGCTGTGTCTTGTTGCCGCCTTCGCGGATATATTGATGGGCGAAGGTGGCACGCTTGGTGTCCGAGCCGATCATGCCCACCTGCGCCAGATCATCTCGCGCCAGGGCAGCGGACACGATCAGGAAATCCAGCGCATGATCATGGGTCAGCACGATGATCACCGAACCGGACGCAATGCCAGCCACCAGGCTCTCGGGCAGGGGTGTCAAATGCCGGGTCGCGCCTTCTGGCGTCAGAGCCAGTTCATCCGCCCGGGTCTCCACAACATGCACCTTGACCGGCAGCAGCAACAGCGCCCGCGTCAGCGCCCGGCCGACATGGCCGCCGCCAAACAGCCAGACTTCCGGGTCGGACTCATCCTCGGCTTCCACCATGGCGGCGATCTCGCCAAACCGGGCAGGGGGGATGATTTCGAAAGACAAGGTCACATGCCCGCCGCAGCATTGCCCGATGGCAGGCCCAAGCGGCAGTGCGAGATCGGAGGCAGTCGCACCATCGAGAATCCCGCGCGCCTTCTCGATGGCTTCGAGTTCCAGGCGCCCGCCGCCGATCGTGCTGAAAAACGCTTGTTTCGAGACCAGCATCCAAGCGTCCTGATCGCGCGGCGTCGACCCCTTGGCCTCGACCACGCGGACCAGAACGAAACCGGCGTCGTCTGTCTGTGCTTCGAATTCCAGATAGGCGGCACGCCGCGTCATGGCTCCTAACTCTCGGAGCCGGACGGCGCATCCGCAGCCATCGCCTTCAAACGCTCGACCGCCATCAGCACTCGCTCAGGCGTGGCCGGCGCGTCAAGCCCTGGAGACACCTGATAATCGGTGATCGAGGCAACCGCCATGCCGAGCGCTTCCAGCACCGAAATCGGCAGCATGAACGGTGGCTCGCCCACGGCCTTGGAGCGCCGGATTGTCGGTTCGCGGTTTTCCGACCACTTGGCCAGTTCGACATTGAAGATCTTCGGCCGGTCGGATGCGAGCGGGATCTTGTAGGTCGAGGGCGCATGGGTGCGAAGCCGGCCCGCGTCATCCCACCACAATTCCTCCGTCGTCAGCCAGCCCATCCCTTGCACGAACGCGCCTTCGATCTGGCCGATATCGAGCGCCGGATTGAGCGATTTTCCTGCATCATGCAGCACATCGGCACGGTCGACCTGGTATTCGCCGGTCAGCGTGTCGACGGAGACTTCCGAGACCGCCGCGCCATAGGCGAAATAGTAGAATGGTCGGCCCTGGCCCTTGGCCCGGTCCCAGTGGATCTCCGGCGTCTTGTAGAAGCCTGCTGCCGACAGTTGCACACGTGCCAGATAGGCCTGTTTGATGAAGTCGCCAAAGGCCATCAGCTCATTGCCGACGCGCACATGATTGGGCTCGAAGACTACCTGCTCGGGCGGCACGCTGTATTTCTCGGATGCAAAGGCGACCAGTCTGGCCTTGATCTGCTGCGCCGCATTGGCAGCCGCCATACCGTTGAGATCGGTGCCGGAGGAGGCCGCGGTGGCGGAGGTGTTGGGCACTTTTCCGGTGGTGGTGGCGGTGATCCGGATGGTGTCGAGATCGACCTGAAATTCGTCCGCCAACACCTGCGCCACCTTGGTGTTGAGCCCCTGGCCCATCTCGGTGCCGCCATGATTGAGGTGGATCGAGCCGTCCTGGTAGACATGCACCAGCGCGCCGGCCTGATTGTACCAGGTCGCGGTGAACGAGATGCCGAACTTGACCGGTGTCAGCGCGATGCCGCGCCTGATCACCGGGCTGTTTTCGTTGAAGTCGATGATCTCCGCCCGCCGCGCCTGGTAGTCAGAGGAGGTTTCAAGCTCTTCGACGATCTGGGCGATGATGTTGTCTTCCACCGTCTGGTGGTAGGGCGTGATGTTCCGTCCGGGCCCGCCATAGAAATTGACCTTACGGATCTCCAGCGGATCGCGCCCCAGCGCATAGGCAACCTCTTCGATCATCCGCTCGCCGCCGAGCATACCCTGCGGTCCGCCAAAGCCGCGGAAGGCGGTGTTGGAGACCGTATTGGTCATCATCGGTTTGGAGACCAGCCGCACATCCTGGTAGAAATAGCAGTTGTCGGCATGAAACAGCGCCCGGTCCGTCACCGGCCCCGACAGGTCGGAGGAAAAGCCGCACCTTGCCGCAAAACTCGCGTCGACGGCAAGAATACGCCCGCTCTCGTCATAACCGACATCGTAATCCGCCACAAAGTCATGGCGTTTGCCGGTGATGATCATGTCATCATCGCGGTCAGGACGGATCTTGACGGCACGATTAAGCTTCTTGGCGGCAATGGCCGCGATCGCCGCAAACTGGTTGGATTGGGTTTCCTTGCCGCCAAAGCCGCCGCCCATGCGCCGCACCTGAACGGTCACGGCGTTCGACACGGTTCCCAGCGCGTGCGCCACCATGTGCTGCACTTCGCTCGGGTGCTGGGTCGAGGACCAGACGGTAACCTCGTCGTCCTCGCCGGGAATGGCAAAGGCGATATGGCCTTCGAGATAGAAATGATCCTGCCCGCCAATGCGCATCTCGCCCTTGAGCCTGAGCGGCGCTGCCGCAAGCCCGGCTTCGACATCGCCGCGTTCGAGTTTAAGCGGGCTGGTGACCAGCGGATAGTCCGCATCCACCGCCGCGCGAACATCCGTGACATGCGGCAGCTCTTCATAGGCGATCACAGCCAGCTTGGCTGCGCGCCGCGCCTGGTCGCGGGTTTCGGCAATCACGGCAAACACCGGCTGGCCGTGAAACAGCACCTTGTCTGTCGCCAGGATCGGCTCGTCGTCAAGACCGTTCGGCGAGATGTCGTTGACACCGGGGACATCGTGTCCGGTCAGAACCGCGACCACGCCGCCCGCAGCCCGCACCGGATCGAGATCGATCGAAACGATGCTCGCATGCGCCCGCTCGCTCAGTCCGAGATAGCCGTGCAGCGTGCCCGCGGGTTCGGCCATGTCGTCAATGTAATCGGCGCTGCCTGTCACATGCTTGTGGGCGGAATCATGCTGGCGCGGCCTGTGCGCGCCGCCGGCAATCTCGGTCTTGCTGCGGCTTGAAGGTGCGTCCATGCTCAAGCCTCCGCCATGGCCGGGTGGCGCTGAATGCGAACCGGTGCGCCACAGGTTTCAAGGAAAAAGCGGATCATCAGGTTCTGCGCTGACACCATCCGGTAGTCCGCGCTGGCCCGCCAGTCGCTGAGCGGCTGATAATCCTGGCTCATGGCAAGGCGCGCCGCTTCGATGCTGTCCCATGCCCAGGGTTGGCCGGTCAGGGCCGCTTCGGTGGCGCTCGCCCGTTTCGGCGTGCCGGCCATGCCGCCAAATGCGATCCGTGCCGAGGCCACCTGACCGTCGTCGTCGAGTGTCACATGAAAGGCGCCGCACAGCGCCGAGATGTCCTCGTCACGGCGCTTGGAAATCTTGTAGACCGCGAAGAAGGCCCCGTCGTCCAGCGCCGGAACCGCAACGCTTTCGACAAACTCGCCGGGCTTACGGTCCTGTTTGCCATAGGTGATGAAGAACTCCTCGAGCGGCAGGCTTCGGCGTGTTGCGCCGTGGCGCAGCGTCACGCTGGCGCCAAGCGCGATCAGAGGGGGCGGGGTGTCGCCGATCGGCGAACCGTTGGCGATGTTGCCGCCGACGGTCCCCATATTGCGCACCTGCTCGCCGCCGATCCGGTCCCAGAGCTCTTCCATCTGCGGAAACATCGAAGTCAGCGCTGCCCGTGCCGCGGTGTAGGAAACGCCGGCGCCAAGGGTCACGCCTTCGGCCTCGATGGTCATGGCCTTGAGCGCATCGAGATGGCCCAGATGGATGACCGGCGAAATGTCACGCATGTGCTTGGTCACCCAAAGCCCGACATCGGTCGAGCCGGCAACAATCGTCGCCTCCGGGTGTGCTGCGTAGAGCTCCGCCAGATCATCGAGATCGGCCGGAAGATAGGTCGTGCCATGCTCGCTTTCGATGGTGACCCGAGCACCGTCCGCAAGCTCCGTGAGCGCGGCGACCGTTTGGTCATAGGCCGCCACCAGCCGGTCATTCTCGGCATCCGGTATCGTCGACGCAGCAGCTGTCGCGGCCTTCACGATCGGCTCATAGCCGGTGCAGCGGCACAGATTACCCTGCAATTGCCGTTCGATGTCGGCGTCCGAAGGGTTGGGCTCGGCCAGCCACAAGGCGTGCAGCGAGGCAACGATGCCCGGCGTGCAGAAACCGCATTGCGAGCCGTGATGATCCACCATCGCCTGTTGTACGGCGCTCAAGGCGCCATCTGGCCGGTTGAGATACTCGATGGTCACCACATGGGTGGCATCGAGCGATCCCACAAACCGGATACAGGCATTGACGGTTTCATAGGCGAGAACACCATTGTCGATCCGCCCCACCAGCACCGTGCAGGCGCCGCAATCGCCCTCCGCGCAGCCCTCTTTCGTGCCTGTCAGGCGGCGGTCCAGCCGGAGCCAGTCAAGAAGCGTCAGATCGGGGGCAAAACCTGAAAGCTCGATCTGCTGGTCATTGAGCAGAAAGCGGATGGATGAGCGGTGGGACTGCGCCATGTCGCCTCGTGTTGTTTGGATCAATCCCAAAAAACCTAACCCACATCGCTGCAGTGCGAAAGCCTGTCCATGAGACGAGACAGCTTCAGGCAAATCCGGTCAATTGACGATCTTTCAGGAAAAACCGTTCAATCAACCGGCGCAGACGCCTGCTTGGTGGCGGGGCCAGGAAGGCCAAGATACTGGCTTTCAAGATGCACGGTGGAGCTCTTGCCGATGTCCTTTCCGTTGGCCTTGAGCCAGGCATCCGCTTCGACCCTTCCACGATCCCGCAGGTCGCACAGGAACGACCAGCGCACGTCGAACTTGGAGGAAACCTCAAGGTTTTCGAGAGCAAGATCCGAGCGCACCGAATGCACCAGGATGTGTTTCAGCCGGTCCTTGTAATCATCCTTGAGCCAGTCCTGTTCGACCAGCCGGGTGACGAAATTGATCGCCCGCATCTCCTCGATCAGCGAGGAGTTGAAGGAAATCTCGTTGATCCGGTTGAGGATTTCCGGCGCGGTCATCGGCACCTCGTCCCGTTCCATCGGGTTGATGTGGACGATCATCACGTCGCGGCTCTCGCATTCATAGAAGAATGGGAACAGCACCGGATTGCCCATATAGCCGCCGTCCCAGTAGTGCTGGCCGTCAATCTCGACCGCCTTGTAGAGAAACGGCAGACAGGCAGATGCCATCACCACCTCGACGCTGACTTCATTGGTCTTGAAAACCTTGACGCGTCCGGACCTGACATTGGTTGCGCTCAGGAACAGCTTGACGTCACAGCTCTTGCGCAACCCGTCAAAATCGACGCAATCCGACAACAGATCCCGCAAGGGATTGATGTCAAACGGGTTGAATTCGTAAGGCGAAAACGTGCGGGTCAGCGTGTCGAACATCGAATAGGTCGCAGACCGGACCGCGTCCATGCCCGGAAGCGAGAGCTCGGGCATGGGGTGGAGTGGCGAAAACACCGTGCCGGCCTCCGAGCAGCGGCGCCAGAAATCCTCCAGCGCAGCCTGGCCGCCTTTTCGTCCGCCATTCATCAGCCCATGGGCGAGCACAACCGCATTGACTGCGCCCGCACTGGTGCCGGACAGGCCTTCAAAGCCGATATCGGGTTCGTCAAGCAGCCGGTCGACCACCCCCCAGGTGAAGGCGCCGTGCGCGCCGCCACCCTGAAGTGCGAGGTTGATGATCCTGTCCTGCTTGTCTGTTGAACGGGCCGCACTCATTGTGCGGTCCATCCACCGTCCATCGGCAACGCTGCGCCGGTGATCTGTGCGGCCTGATCGGAGGCCAGGTAGAGCGCCAGAGCCGCAATCTGGCCCACCTGAACAAACTGCTTGGTCGGCTGTGCCTTGAGGATCACCTCGTTGATCACCTCCTCCTCGCTCATGTTGCGGGCCTTGGCAGTGTCTGCGATCTGGCCCGAAACCAGCGGCGTTTCCACATAGCCGGGGCAGATGGCGTTGGCGGTGACGCCATATTCAGCGCCTTCCAGTGCTACGGTCTTGATCAGCCCGAGTGTGCCGTGCTTGGCGGCCACATAGGCGCTCTTGTAGGGCGAGGCGACCAGTCCGTGCGCCGAGGCGATCGAAATGATCCGGCCGAACTTGCGGCTCTTCATGCCCGGCATTGCGGCGCGGATCAGGTGAAAGGCCGAGCTCAGATTGATGGCGATGATCGCATCCCATTTGCCGACCGGAAAATCTTCGATCTTCTCGACATGCTGGATGCCGGCATTGGGCACGATCACATCGACGGAACCGAATTTCTCTTCGGTGGTCTTGACCAGATCGGCGATCTCTTCCGGTTCGAGCATGTTGGCGCCATGAAACACCACATCACCGGCTCCAAGTGCCGCGAGCCTGGCCCGTGTCTTCTCGATTCCCTCCTCCTTGCCCAATCCGTTGAGCACGACGTTGAAGCCGTTGAGTGCGAAATTCTCGGCGATGCCAAGTCCGATTCCGCTGGTCGATCCGGTGACGATGACAGTTTTCATGACACGGTCCTTTCTGTGCGTGTTGCATTGCACAAATAAGGTGTCGCGGAAGAACTTCCAAGCGGCCTGGCCGAGATTGCCTTCAAATAGAAGTGATGCTGGGCAATTTGAGGCGATGCGGACAACCGGGTTGCCTCGAGGCGCCAACGGGTTCAATGATGGGTTTCATTCATTCAACTTTTTGGCCAGTTTTTCCGCCCATGCCCCCCTTGTCCGACAGCGGTGCTGACCGCGATCGTCAAATCCTGCTGACTGCACTCGCCGGCGCCATCGCCATGGCTGTTGCCATGGGGTTGGGGCGTTTTTTCTACACGCCGGTTCTGCCTGAAATGATGGATGGGCTGGGGCTAGGGCCATCAGAGGCGGGCTGGATCGCCTCGGCCAACTATGCCGGCTATCTGCTCGGCGCCATCCTTGCTGCCTGGGGCTGGGCGGAGGGTATTGAGCGCAAGGTGGCTCTGTCGGCCCTTGTCGCAACCGCGCTGCTCCTGCTTGCCATGGGACTGGCGAGCGATGCGCTTGTGCTGGCAGGCATTCGTTTCCTGGCAGGTCTTGCGAGTGCATTCGTGATGATCTTCACCTCGGCAATCGTGCTCTCGCACGGCCTGGCCGCGGCGAAGCCGTGGGTGCAATCGGGACATTTTGGCGGTGTCGGCGTCGGCATCAGCGTATCTGCGCTGATGTTCGCCATTCTGGTCCTGTTTGATGGTGGCTGGCGGCTGGCGTGGTTTCTGGCGGCCGGCCTGGCATTTGCGGGTCTGGCCATGGTCTTCCGCTATTTGCCGGGCGATGTGATGCGCTCCGGTCCTGCGAAAAAAGAGCCGCCGCTTGCCTGGACCCGGCCGCTCATCGCCTTGACGGTGGCCTACGGGATCTTCGGCTTCGGCTATATTGTCACGGCAACCTTTCTGGTCGCGATCGTGCGCGATGGCGGCGGATCTTCGCTGTTTGAGGCTGGCGTCTGGCTCGTGACGGGTCTGGCCGCAGCACCATCGGTTGCCTACTGGATGCCGGCGGTCCGGCGCATCGGGCTGACAAATGTGTTCGCGCTCGGCTGCCTGGTCGAAGCGCTGGGTGTCGGCGCCAGCGTCCTTCTGCCGTTGCCTTTCGGACCGCTGATCGGGGGTGTCCTTCTGGGAGCGACCTTCATCATGGTCACCGCCTTCGGACTTCAGGTCGGCCGCAACCTCGCCGGTGAAAGCCCGCGCCGGGCGCTTGCCTTGATGACGGCGGCCTTCGGTGTTGGTCAGATCCTGGGGCCCGTTGTCGCCGGATACTTGGCCGACTGGACCGGCAGCTATACCTGGGCGAGCCTTGCAGCCGCTGCCGGACTTGTTGCTTCAAGCGCAATCGTGCTGGGGTTTCGCAAGAGCTGAACCGTGGTCGGCAAGCAGTGCCTTGGTTTTTGCACAATGGCGTGATTGCTATCTTGTTCGATTGCCGCGCCCGGCGCGGTGTCCTAGGTATTGACGAGCCATCCACGAATCACGTCCCGCTCCCGCGGGGCCAAGTGCAGGATCTGCCCCAATTGTTTGTTTCATTCTTTCCCACGCCCAAGGTGTTCTTTCTGTCGGCAGTGCTCTGGACCGGCATTGCCATGGCCATCTGGTTCTCCGGCTTCAGTGAGTGGCAGACCGGCCTTGATATCCTGGGTTCCTATGTTCCCGCGGTGATCGAAGGCGAAAGACCTCCGTTTCTCTCCGCCGAGAAGGCCTGGACCTATATCTATATCGTGGCTTGTGGATTGGTGTTTGTTGCTGGTTGGGCGGTCCGCGAACGCAACAAATGGTTTGCCTGGTCGGTTGGCGGCACCACGTTGATCATGTTGTCGACCTATTTCAACGTGCAGATTTCCGTGTTCCTCAATGACTGGTACGGGGCATTTTACGACCTCATTCAGAAGGCTTTGGGTGAGCCGGGTTCGGTCACGTCGGGGGAGTATTTCGGCAAACTCGCAACCGTAGCCTGGATCCTGATCCCCTACATCATGGTTCTCGTGCTGCTCGATTTCTTCGTGTCCCACTATGTGTTCCGCTGGCGCACGGCGATGAACAACTACTACATGGAGCACTGGCCCAAGCTCCGATCGGTCGAAGGTGCGGCCCAGCGTGTGCAGGAAGACACCATGCGCTTCGCCCGCATCGTCGAGGGCCTCGGCGTTTCTTTTGTCCGCTCGATCATGACTCTGATCGCGTTCCTGCCTCTGCTTTATACACTGTCTCAACAGGTCACCGAAATGCCGCTCTTCGGCCAGGTCGATGGATCCCTGGTCTATGTGGCGCTCTTGTCAGCCGCCTTTGGCACGGTTCTGCTTGCGGTGGTCGGTTTCAAGCTGCCAGGTCTCGAATTCAACAATCAGAAGGTGGAGGCGGCCTACCGCAAGGAGCTGGTCTATGGCGAGGATCATGTCGAGCGCGCAGCCCCACCGCATGTGACCGAACTGTTCTCCGCCGTCCGGCGCAATTACTACCGGCTCTATTTCCACTATCTCTATTTCGGCATCGCCCGCTGGTCCTATCTCCAGGCATCGAACTTCGTGCCATTGGTCGCGCTCGGGCCGACCGTGGTGGCGGGCGCAATCACGCTCGGTGTGTTCACCCAGATCAACAACGCCTTCAACCAGGTCGAGGAAAGCTTCAAGTTCCTTGCCAACTCATGGACCACGATCATCGATCTGATCTCGATCCACAAACGTCTGATCGCCTTCGAGGCATTGATCCATGGCGATCCATTGCCCGAGCCCATCGCAGGCGCCGCCAATGCCTGATCTGGCCATCTAGGCCCGATCCGGGGCGGTCAGCGCTTGCAGCGGATTTGCGAGGCGGTCAGCTGTCAGGTTTTGATGAAGAGGGGGCCATGCGATCGATGGCCTCCTGATAGCTCACACAGGCGACTTCGGGTTGCCCGCAGACCTCTCCGGCGAAGCGTTCGAGCGCACGCCAATAGGCGCCGCCGTTCATTTCGACGAAATGAAACCCGAGCTGCAACGGCCGGCGCTCGCCGGAATTTTCCGCTTCGAACGCGGCCCGGAAGGCGGCCAGTGCGCGCTCTTCGAATTCCTCTGATTTGGATGGGTTTTCCAGCCCACCTGAATGCCGCACGAACAGATTGTAATCCATCGCGATAATCGGGCGCTGCCTCGGCCCCTCTGCAATAAGCGGCAGTGCGAATCGCGCCACCTTCTGGCTTGTGTCGGGCTTCACTGGTCCGCGCGAGACTGTGCTGGCGTCATAGCGCAGTCCATGGGCTTCAAGCGCCGCAAACAGTCCTTTGCCGGTCGAAAGATAGGGCGCGCGAAACCCCTTGATGGTCGAGGTCGAAAAATCGGCCCAGCCGGCCGGCGGCTCAGCACCGTTTTTTTTCCAGGCCTGCGCCAGAACCGCGTCAAACTGAGCGAACTCGTCGAGCCATTGTGTCCTGCTCCAGTCCTTGCCATCGAAATGGCCGCAGCCATGGCTTCCGATCTCGTGGCCGGACTGGTGTGCGGTCCAGATATGGCCGAGCCGCGAAAGCACATCGGCCTTGTCCGGCGCGAAGCCGACATTGGAGCGCCCAGCGGAATGCCCCGGCGCCCTGTAGCTCTTGCGCTCGTCCTTGCTGATCAGAAATGTGCAGGAGAGAAAATACGTGAATTTTGCGCCGGTGCGTTTCCCAAGCCCGAGGCTGCGCTCCCAGAGCCGGTTGTCATGCGCGCCATCGAAGGAAATCAGCACCAGTTGATCAGGCCGCTCGGCCTGGCCGTCTCGTCCCTGTGACGCGTCAGCGGATGCGGCGCGAGCTGACGTTAAGGCCAGGCTAAGTGCGGCAATCAGGCTGCCGTAGAGAAGGGTAGGTGCGGCCCGTAGGGCCAATGGGGCAGGGAGTGGCATGCTGGTGGCAACCCGTCATTACGCGCAATCAGAACATTGAAAGGAGGTTTGCCCGCCAATTGCGGCGGTCCTGTGAACGTCCGCTCAGGATGCGCAGCGAACGCATTTTTCAGCCATAGGGTCGATCTCCAGCCGTTTACCGGCAATGGGCTCGCCGCATTCGGCGCAAAACCCATACTCACCATCGGCCAGCCGGCGTTCGGCCATCTCGATCCGAACCAGGTCGCGCTTGCGGGCGCGCTCCTGTGCCTGCGCCATTTGCTGCTGCTGCATCGCGTCCATGCGCGAAAGCCTGCCGACCGATTGCTGGTCAAGCGTCACCGGCGCGCGCGCCTCCTCGCTCATCTCCGACATGGCTTCGAGCTCTCGTTTCTTCTCGGCAAGCCGCTTGCGTGCAGTCTCAAGGTCCGGTTCCATCAAGGTATCATGGAGCAGAGAAGCCTGCCGGACAAACCCCGATGACTTGGCCGCGCCACCTGAGGCGCTTCGTGCGGCAATTGGCGCCGGGCAATGTTGTCATCAGACAGCTTTGATAAATGGGCTTGCCGGGCTATGTTGATGCAGGTTTTGGCCGGAGGAACCGGTTGCCACATGGGAGTTCAGGAATGATCTGGCTGATTGTCGGGCTTGTGCTGTTTTTGGGAGTTCATTCGGTCCGCATCGTTGCGCCCGAGTTCCGCCAGTCGCAGATTGAGGCGCGCGGGCTCAATGCCTGGAAAGGCATGTATACCGCTGTGTCGCTTCTTGGGTTCCTGGTCCTGGTCTGGGGCTATGGTCAGGCGCGCCTGGATCCGGTTGTCTTTTGGGTTGCACCGGCATGGGTGAGCCACGTGGTCCTCCTGGCGATGCTCTTCGCCATGATTTTTCTGGTGGCGTCCCAGGTGCCCGCAGGCAAGATCAAGGCGGCAGTGAAGCATCCCATGCTGCTGGCCGTGAAGATCTGGGCGCTGGTTCATCTGCTGGCCAATGGCGATCTGGCATCGTTGTTCTTGTTCGGTGGCTTTCTGGCCTGGGCCGTTGTGGACCGGATTTCGGAGAAGAAGCGCCTTCAGGCCGGTCTGACAAGCAATCCCGTCGCCGGCCCGATCAAATGGGATCTGGTTTCGGTTGTTGGCGGACTGGCGCTCTATGTCGCATTCGTGATCTGGCTGCACCGTTGGTTCTTTGGCGTGTCTCCGATCATCGGAATGTGATGCCTGTCGCCAACGGTTTAGGTGCTTTCGTGAGCTCCCCCCCCTTACAGAAGCTGCAAAATCCGCTAAAAGGCCACACGAAACGCCCGATGTGGCATGACTTTGAGAGGACCGGTCTCTGCCGGTAACGCGATGAGCGACGACAATTCAACCTTTGTGCGCGAGGTCAATGACGACCTTCGTTCGGATTACTTCAAGGCGCTGTGGGCGCGGTTCCGCTTTGTCATTATCGGCGCGGCCATCGCGATCGTGGCCGTCACCGCCGGTCTGCGTGGCTGGGAATACTGGCAGGAAAGCACCGCTGCGAAATCCGGCGACGCATTCCTAGCAGCGCTCGAACTGGCCCGCGACGGCAACACCGATGCAGCCCTCGCCGGTTTCCAGGAACTGGAAGCGACCGGGCATGGTTCCTATCCGGTTCTGGCGCGCATGCGCGCAGCCACAGTTCTGGCGGATCAGGGCGATTCGGCAGCTGCCATTTCCGCCTTCTCCTCCATCGGCAAGGACGCGTCGCAGCCAACCGCCATTCGCGATGCAGCGCGGATGCGCGCAGCCTACCTTTTGGTCGATCACGGCAGCTATGATGATGTCTCGGCTGAGGTCGAGGTGCTCGCTGTTCCCGGCAATGCCGCCCGCCACGCAGCTCGTGAGGCACTGGGCCTGGCTGCCTTCAAGGCAGGCGATCTTGCCAAGGCGTCTGAATGGTTCAATGAAGTTATAAATGACAATCAGACGCCACGCGGCGTTGCAAATCGCGCACGTGTGATCCTCGATCTGATTGCCGCCCGCGGCGGTGCGTCCTGAGCGTGAGCCCCGGGCCGGGCCTTCGGGCAAGGAGCTAGCATGAGCCTCACCCTTGCCATTGTCGGGCGTCCGAATGTCGGCAAATCCACACTGTTCAACCGGCTCGCCGGCCGTAAGCTGGCGCTGGTCGACGACACTCCGGGCGTGACCCGCGACCGCCGGCCGGGCGATGCGCGGCTGGTCGATCTGCGTTTCACCATGATCGACACGGCGGGTCTCGAAGTCTCCGGGCCCGATACGCTTGAAGGCCGCATGCGCGCCCAGACCGAAGCAGCCATTGATGAAGCCGATGGCGCAATGTTCCTGATCGATGCCAAGGCGGGCCTCACTCCTGCCGACGAATTGCTGGCCGATATCCTGCGCAAACGCGGCAAGCCGGTGGTGCTGGTCGCCAACAAGGCCGAGGCCAAGGGCTCCGAATCAGGCATGCTCGATGCCTGGCGGCTGGGGCTTGGTGAGCCTTGCCCGGTCTCCGCCGAGCATGGCGGCGGGATGCTCGATCTGCGTGATGCGATCGTTGAGGCGTTTGGCGAAGAGCGGTGTTTTCCTTCCAAGGACAGCGCCTTTGCCGACGCCGTCACCAATATTGATATTCCCACATCCGTTGATGAGGATGACGAAGGTCCCGAATATGACGAGACCAAGCCGTTGCGCGTCGCCATTGTCGGACGGCCCAATGCCGGCAAGTCGACGCTGATCAACCAGTTTCTCGGACAGGACCGGCTGCTGACCGGTCCCGAGGCCGGTATCACCCGTGATTCCATTGCCGTCGATTTCGAATGGAAGGGGCGCAAGATCAAGCTGTTCGACACAGCTGGTCTGCGCCGCAAGGCCCGCGTTCAGGAAAAGCTCGAGAAGCTCTCGGTTGCCGACGCGCTGCGCGCCATCCGCTTTGCCGAAGTGGTGGTGATCGTGTTCGATTCCACCATCCCCTTTGAAAAACAGGATCTGCAGATCGCTGATCTGGTCGTGCGCGAAGGCCGGGCGCCGGTGATTGCCTTCAACAAGTGGGATCTGATCGACAACCGCCAGGAAAAGCTCGCCGAACTGCGCGAGATGACCGACCGGCTGCTGCCGCAGATCCGCGGCATCCGAGCCGTTACCGTGGCGGGTCAGACCGGCGAGGGGCTCGAACGGCTGATGGAAAACATCGCGCTCGTCCACCGGGTCTGGAACAAGCGCATTTCCACCGCCAAGCTCAACCGCTGGCTGGATCACACCCAGGGCCATCATCCGCCCCCGGCGGTGTCGGGCCGCAGGCTCAAGCTCAAATACATGACCCAGATAAAGGCGCGGCCGCCGGGCTTCATGATTTCCTGCACCCGCCCTGAGGCGGTGCCTGAATCCTACACCCGTTACCTCATCAATTCCCTGCGCGCGGATTTTGAAATGCCGGGCGTGCCCCTGCGCGTGGTCTACCGCAGCGGCGACAATCCATTTGCGCCCAAGGACGGCAAGGCCAGGCGGCCCTCGCTGATGCCGAAAAAATCCGCCACCAAGGGCAAATCCGGAAAGCCGGGCGGAAAGCGCCGCGGCTGATTCCTTCGGCGCAGCTGTCGCTGCGTTGATCCTGCAAGTGTTGCCTGGCAGCCTTCACATCTCTGGATGAGGTCTGGGCTTGTCGAGGGTGTCTGCCCGCCCTGAAATGACCACAAGCCGGTCCAAGCGAAGCCGGATTTTGCGCGCAGAAACCGCGCCTGGCCATGCAATTGACCACAACAGCATCCGCATTAACGCTCCATCAAGGTTAATGCTCCATTCTGTTCTGCAGTGTTCAGTTGCGTTTGTTGTGTTCCGGAGTAGTTGTCTTGCGTCAGAAGCGTCGTATGTCCGCCAGCGGCCATTCCCTGCTTGGCCGTCTGTCCGCGCCGGTCCTTTTTGGCCTGGCCGCCTTTTTGTCGACACCGACCATCACATCCCATGCCGACATGACGGCGATGCTTGCCGGCGGCGAAGGATCCGAAACCCGCTGGAAAACCAATCTGACAGCGTCACCCGCGGGATCGATCCAGGCGGCGGAAATCACCTTTACCGATCCGATCCTGACGTCATCCACGGTTTCCGGAGCCGGTGTGGTTCTGCCCAATGGCGACAAGATCGCGTTTCAGGGCAAGATTGGCGCCATGGATGCGCGTCCGGACGCCGAAAGGGTGACCCGCCACCTCAAGAAGGGCCGGGTGGTGACGGTCGCGCCGGTGAGCCCGCCCAAGGATTTTTCTGCAGGAAGCGTTCTCGAACGCCAGTCGAGCCTGTTGCGCCCGACACTCGACGGCAAACAGGCAATGGCCTTCCTCAAGCCCGACATTCGCGGCAAGGAAATCGAGATTGCCACCGCCTTTTACACAAAGGGCGAGGCCAAGCGTGATCCCCAGGTGCCGGCGATGCTGGCCAGCCTGGTCACCAACGACAATCCCGACATTCTGGCCACAGCCTATGCGCCCGCGAAGCCGGACTATGCGCGCCAGTCTCCGTTCAGCTCGATACTGCGCGAAGAAACCCGGCGCGGCCGCTTCATTCCGCCGGTGACCCCTGAGGACCATGCCTGGGCGGCCACGGCGCTTCCTGCGCACACATTCTCCGAATCAGAACAGCGCTGCCTTGCCGCCGGCATCTATTTCGAAGCCCGCGGCGAATCCGTGGAAGGCCAGGCCGCCGTTGCACAGGTGATTCTCAACCGGGTCCGCAATCCGACCTATCCGAAGACGATCTGCGGCGTCGTTTACCAGAACAAGACCTGGCGCAACCGCTGCCAGTTTTCCTTTGCCTGCGATGGAATCAAGGACCGGGTCCGGTCGCCCAAGCACTGGGATATGGCCGAGGAAATCGCGCTGGCGACCACCGCAGGCAAGATCTGGCTTGATCAGGTGGGGTCTTCGACTCACTACCACGCCACCTATGTGAACCCGCCCTGGGCCCACAGAATGCGCCGCGTAGGCAAAATCGGCCTGCATATTTTCTACGTCACATATGGCGGCGGCTGGTCCTGATCCCTGCCGCCAGCCGCGCCCTGCCATCTGCGTGAGTCTGACGCACCTGGTGAAGTTTTTCTGATACTTCCGTAGCGGTGGTCTGGCCACTCGTTCTAAGTAATTGAATTTTATTATAAAAATTGGCGTTGCAGATAGCTGTGGCGCGCCTTGACTATAACCAAGCCTAAAACTATGTTGCGCCCGACTTCAAAGCGGCCTTTTTGTGGCCGTTGCTGGCATGTCAGGAGTGCGCCTTCATGGATGAAAAGCGCGGGTCCGACCACCCGGAGACCCCGGGTAACAGCGACGGTGGCGAAACCGGCCGATCAGAAAGCCTTGAGGCCCGTAGACAGCGACTGGACGCCGAACTTCTCGCCCGCCGCAAGGTGGAGGTTGAAAAGGCACCAAACCAGGAAGCTGCCAAGGGTTTCGCGCTTGCGATCAAATTGTCGAGCGAGTTCATCGCCGGCGTGATCGTTGGAGCGCTTCTGGGCTATCTGATAGATCGTTTTGCGGGCACAGCGCCCTGGGGCATGATTGTTTTTCTGCTCCTTGGGTTTTGTGCCGGAGTACTCAATGTGTTGCGCTCAACCGGCGCGGTGGCCCAGTCCGATGGGACGGGGCGTGGCCAGTCCGGTGGACGCGGGGACGAAGACAAGTAGATACGTCCGGCAGGCCCGGACAGCGAGAAAGAGGCATCAGGTGGCCAACGATCCGATTAGTCAGTTCCAGATCAGCAAAATCGTGCCTATCGAAATTGGCGGTCTGGACTTGTCCTTCACCAATTCGTCGCTGTTCATGGTGGCGACAGTTGCAGTGGCTGCCGGCTTTTTGTTCATGACCACGGCAAACCGCGGTCTCGTGCCCTCACGGCTTCAGTCGATCTCGGAAATGTCCTACGAATTCGTGGCGTCGATGCTTCGAGACGGGGCGGGGTCGCAAGGCATGCGCTTCTTCCCGATGGTGTTTTCGCTGTTCATGTTCATTCTGGTGGCGAACCTGTTGGGCATGTTCCCCTATTTCTTCACCGTCACCAGCCATCTGATCGTGACCTTCGCTCTTGCGATGCTGGTGATCGGCACAGTCATCGTCTACGGCTTCTGGAAGCACGGCCTGCATTTCCTCAATCTGTTCGTGCCATCCGGCGTGCCCGGCGTGCTTATGCCCCTTGTGGTCATGATCGAGGTTATCTCCTTCCTGTCGCGCCCGATCAGCCTTTCGGTTCGTCTTTTCGCCAACATGCTGGCGGGTCACATCACGCTCAAGGTGTTTGCCGGCTTCGTCGTGTCGCTTGGCAGCATGGGCGCGCTCGGCATCGGCGGCGCCATCCTGCCGCTGATCATGACCGTCGCGCTGACCGCTCTCGAATTCCTCGTTGCCTTCCTTCAGGCCTATGTCTTTGCGGTGCTGACTTGCATGTACCTCAACGACGCCCTGCATCCAGGCCACTAGGACTACAAATCACCGGCGGATCCCCGCCAAGACAGTTGCATCCATCCCATTCCAAAGGAGCTCTATCATGGAAGCAGAAGCAGCAAAGTACATCGGCGCCGGCATCGCATGCCTCGGCATGGGCGGCGCAGGCATCGGCCTGGGCAACATCTTCGGCAGCTACCTGTCGGGCGCTCTGCGCAATCCTTCGGCAGCTGACGGCCAGTTCGGCCGCCTGATCTTCGGCTTCGCCGTGACCGAAGCGTTGGGCATCTTCTCGCTGCTCGTCGCTCTCCTTCTGCTCTTCGCCGTCTAATCGACGTTTGAAGATCTAGGCTTGCCGCGCCGGAATTCTCCGGCGTGGCAGTTCATCTGGAGGTGACCATGTTTGTTGTGACACCGGCTTACGCCGAGTCCAACCCCACCGAAGGGACACATTCGGAAGCCGGGACTCCCGGCGGCGACGCCCATGGTGGCGGCGGCGTGTTCCCGCCCTTCGATCAATCGACGTTCGCCTCGCAGCTTCTGTGGCTGGCGATCACCTTCGGGCTGTTCTACCTGCTGATGTCGCGGGTCGTCGTTCCCCGGATTGGCGGAATTCTCGAGCACCGGCGCGACCGGATCGCTCAGGATCTCGACGAAGCCAATCGCCTGAAGGAAGAAGCCGACGCAGCAATTGCCGCCTATGAGCAGGAATTGGCCGAGGCACGCAAGAAGTCATCGGCAATTGCCGAGGCCGCTCGCGAAAAGGCAAAGTCTGCAGCGGACGCCGAACGGGCCGCAACGGAAGCCGAACTGTCTGCCAAGATGGCTGATGCGGAAAAGAGCATCGCCGCCATCAAGGCCAAGGCGCTCGGTGACGTCGACACGATTGCCCAGGACACCGCCACCGATCTGGTCAAGCACTTGCTCGGCGGAACCGTGACAAAAGCCGAGGTCGCAGCCGCGATCCGTGCTGCGTCCGGCAAGTAAGCGGGAGAAACGATTATGGACGCTTCATTCTGGGCCCTCGTTGGTCTGATAATCTTCCTGGGCATCATGGCTTACATCAAGGTTCCCGCGATGATGGGCAGTGCGCTGGACAAGCGCGCGGACCAGATCCGCAACGAACTTGAGCAGGCCAAGAAGCTGCGTGAAGAAGCGCAACAGCTGCTTGCCGAATATCAGCGCAAGCGCAAGGAAGCCGAGGCCGAGGCCGCAGGCATTCTGAGCGCCGCGGAGAAGGAAGCTGCAATCCTGCGCGACGAGGCCAAGGCCAAGACCGAAGAATATGTGAGCCGCCGCACAGCAATGGCTGAACAGAAGATCCAGCAGGCCGAGGCCGATGCGATCAACGAGGTTCGGGCCGCTGCCGTCGATCTGGCAGTTGTGGCTGCGGAAAACCTGATCGGCAAGAAAGTCGATTCAAAGGCATCCGACGCGCTTTTCAAAGCATCGCTTGGTGATCTGAAGACACGCCTCAACTGAGCGGTTTCATCGCATCAGGAGAATGAATAACGGCCGGGATTTATCCCGGCCTTTTTCGTTGGCTTGCGAAATCGAAACCTTTAATCGGCGCGCAACGGCCGAAAGCTCATCCGGTGCAGCGGGCAAGGGCCATGCTCCCGGATCGCCGCAAGATGCTTTGCGGAGCCGTATCCCTTATGGCTGTCAAAACCATAGACGGGATACAGGATTGCTGCCCGCATCATCATCCTGTCGCGCATCACCTTGGCAACGATCGAGGCGGCTGCAATCGACAAGGATCGCGCGTCACCCTTGACCAGCGCCCGTCCGGGGCAGGTGAGGCCTGGTGGAATGTCCCGCCCGTCAATGAGCGCGTAACCGGCCCTGACCGGAAGCGCGATAAGCGCCCGGCGCATTGCAGTGAGGCTCGCCTTGCGGATATCTGTGACATCGATCTCGCGCGGCGACGCGCTTGCGATGGAGACCATGGCGGTGGCGATGATCTGATCAAACAGAGTTTCCCGCTTCTTCCGGCTGAGCGCCTTGGAATCGTTCAGCCCTTCGGGAATCCGGGCCGGATCAAGGATAACTGCCGCGGCGACGACAGGGCCGGCAAGCGGACCCCGGCCGGCTTCATCCAGACCGGCAACCGGCAAAAGGCCGTCCTTGCTGAAATGCCGTTCGAAACGGTCATCAGGCGATGCCGGGTAATCGGGGAACAGGGAATCGGGCGGGGTGCGGGCCATGTTGCGGCGAAGCTCGCACACCCGCCCGATCCTCTGCAAGGCCCGGGCGGCACGGGGCGGAAACCGCGCGGGCGCCGGATCGTCGTAAAAGGGGCGGGTGACGATCCGGATCTGAAAGGGGGGCGGCGCGAAAGCGAAATCGGCGCCGCCGCCACTGTGGCTACAAAAGGCTCAGTTGCACGCCGTCACCCAGGGGCGGCACGAAGTGGTCTGTCCTCAACGGTGTCTTGCGCAGATTGAGCCCGAGGCGTTTTGAGGCCATCTGGAACCGTCGTGCGACCTGCCAGGCATAAGGTCCGCTGCCGCGCATCCGCTTGCCGAACTCCGCGTCATAATCCTTGCCGCCACGCATCGAGCGGATCAGCGACATCACGTGGCGGTAGCGGTCGGGATAGTGCCGGAGCAGCCAGTCGCGAAACAGCGGGCTGACCTCGATCGGCAGCCGAAGCATCACATAGCCAGCGGCATCGGCGCCTGCGGCCTTGGCCGAATCGAGGATACGCTCGATCTCGTGATCATTGAGCCCCGGAATCACCGGCGCTGCCATCACCGAAACCGGAACGCCCGCGTCTGACAGAGCGCGCATTGCTTCCAGCCGCTTCTCGGGCGTCGAGGCCCTTGGCTCCATGGTGCGCGACAGTTTGCGGTCGAGCGTGGTGACCGAGAGCGCCACCCGCGCCAGTCCCCTCGATGCCATGCGTGAGAGAATGTCGATGTCGCGCGTGACCAGCGCAGATTTCGTGACAATGCCAACCGGATGGCCCGCCGCCTCCAGCACCTCTAGCAATTGCCGCATGATGCGCCATTGCCGTTCGATCGGCTGGTAGGGATCAGTGTTGGTTCCGATCGCGATTGGCTGCACCTTGTACCCAGGTCGCGACAGTTCGCGCTCAAGCAGCCGCGGAGCATCAGGCTTGGCGAACAGCTTGGCCTCGAAATCCACGCCTGCCGACAGGCCCATATAGGCGTGCGACGGCCGTGCGAAGCAATAGACACATCCATGCTCGCAACCGCGATAGGGATTGATCGAACGGTCAAACGACAGATCCGGCGACTGGTTGCGGGTGATCACCGTGCGCGGCTTTTCCACCTGAACCTCGGTCTTGAACGGGGCGAGATCTTCAAGGCTGCTCCAGCCGTCATCAAAGACTTCACGGCTTGCAATCTCGAAGCGGCCGGACATGTTCAGTCCTGCGCCACGGCCGCGAGCCCGCTCGTCAGCCACGCGCAGACCACTTGCCTTGACCAGTGCATCGGCTTCCAGGGCCTGCAGCGACGGGTCAAAGGCGGTCTGCTTCAATGTTGAAAGGCTCGGCATGAAACCTCCAATCGCACCGGCTGGGTGAATGTCGTTCCGGTGACTTTGCTGATTATTTTCCTATCGCAAAAAACGGAACGAAGCAAGAACAAAAAGAACAGGAAGGTTTGGAGGCTCGATTCCCGATGACGGAATTGGTTCCGGAAAGCGCCCAGATTCTTCGGAATCTGAACCGAACATGCGCCATTGCTTTGATTTCAGAAGGAGTTCGCCTAAAAGAAGGCATGATAAGTGTTCTCATCGAATGTAAGGATCAGGAAAACGCGCTTGCTGTCAGTCTCGCAGCCCTTGTCCCGGGTGCTGTGGAAGGCTTGATAGCGGAAGTGGTGATTCTCGATCGCGGCTCACGTGACGGCACGGCCAGGCTCGCCGATGCTGCAGGCTGCAAGTTCATCGAAGATGGCGATCTTGTCGATGTTGTCCGTGCTGCGCGTGGTGAATGGCTGCTGCTGATAGAGCCTGGTGCGCGGCCCTTGCAGGGCTGGATCGAACAGCTTGTCCAGCACCTTGCGCTTGGCGGTCCTCCGGCACGGATGCGGCCTTCACGCGATTACCGTCTGCCTTTCTTCGCAAGGTGGCGCAGGCCGCTGTCCGCGCTTGAGCATGGCGTGGTCCTGCCCAAGCGACAGGCAATCGCCAATGCAAGGTCTGGCCAATCGCTTGAAAGCCTTGGGCGCGGCCTGGCAATGAAAAAGCTCCGCTGCGAAATCGTGCCTGCGGCCGTGCTGGCCTTTTCCTGAAAGGGGAACCGCTGCGCCCGTTCCCGGCGCGTTCAGCTGTCCTGCGGCAATGTGTGGGTCGCTTCGACAAACCATCCCGGTTGCGCCTTGCGGATGGCAAGTGCCGCTGTTTCGGCCGCTGCAGCACTCTCATAGATCCCGAAGCAACTGGCCCCTGACCCCGACATCCGCGCAAACAATGCACCCGCATCCTGCAATGATTGAAGGCATTCGGCGATGCCGGGAACCTTGGCGCAGGCCGGTGGTTCCAGATCGTTGCGGGTCTGCGTCAGCCAGCTGATGAAGCTTGATCTGTCCGATAGGCCCTTATGCGCGGGAAGCGGCGGGTTGGTGCGGCTTTCAAGAGCGGAAAACACAACCGGAGTGGACACGCCGATCCGCGGATTGACGATCACCAGATCAAGCACGAAACCAAGCTCGACAGGCGCCAAGGCCTCGCCGATGCCGCTGGCAATCAGTGGCCGGCTGGCAAGGCACATGGGAACATCCGCACCAATTTGAAGCCCGATCGCCGCCACTTTTCTGGTGCCGGTTGGTAGCCCCACAGGCGCGCCAACAACTTGAGCGCCGCAGCGGCGTCCGCCGAGCCTCCGCCAATGCCCGAGGCGACCGGCAAGTGTTTGTCAAGATGAAGCCGCACCGGCTCCGCCGCATGACCATCCGCCCGTGCCGCCTCACGCAGGGCGTCGCGCGCGCGCGCCACCAGATTGGATCCGGACGCTTCGCCCCTCAGCGGTCCTGCTTCAGGGCCGTCGATGGAAAAACTGTCATGATCGTCCGGTTCGGCGGAAATCCGGTCCCCGAGCGCGGTAAAGACCGCGAAAGTCTCAAGGAGGTGATAGCCGTCCTCACGGCGTCCGGTAACATGCAGCGCAAGATTGACCTTGGCAGGTGCGTTCAGGCTCTGCAGCGTGGACATGAAGGAGATCGCGCTTCAGTTGGGAACAACCGGGCTTCCGCCCGTAAGCCCGGCATGCTTGTTGCGCGCTCCGTCCTGCTCAAGACTGCCTTTCTTGTCGGATCCGGCCCCATTGAGCTCGGGCGCACCTGATGGTGCCGTGCCCAGATTGCCATTGGCTGTTGCGGGAACAGCGCCATCCTCTTCCGCCAGGCCCTCGACGAGCTTCAACTCGATCTTCGGCTTGAGATCCTCATCGGGATCATTGGCAAGCGCCCGGTTCCACTGGAAGGTGGCTTCAAGCTTCCGGCCGACCCGCCAATAGGCATCCCCCAGATGATCATTGATTGTCGGATCCGCCGGTTTCAGTTCGACCGCACGCTCGAGTTCGCGCACCGCATCCTCAAAGTTGCCAAGACGGTAATGCGCCCATCCGAGCGAATCGACAATGTAGCCATCATTCGGGCGAAGATCGACGGCTGCGCGGATCAGATCCATGCCCTCTTCGAGATTCATGTTCATGTCGATCCAGGAATAGCCGAGATAGTTCATCACCTGCGGCTGGTCGGGATACAGCTCCAGCGCCCGCTTGAAATGCGCTTCGGCCCGCGGCCATTGCTTGAGCCGCTCGTGGGCAATGCCGGCCTGGAAGAACAGGTTCCAGTCATTGCGGGTCGGCGTTGGTCCGGCCATCGAAATCGCCGTCTCATAGTTGAGCGCCATTTCCGCATAGTCCTTGTCCTGGGACAGAACGCTGCCATAGGCCAGGTAGCTTCTCAGATCCTTCGGATCAGATTCAATCAGTGACTTGAGGTGGTCCTTGGCCTCGGCACTGCGGCCCATATCGGCCAGCGCCAGGCCCAGCTGCAACTCCGAAACACGCCGCATTGGTGACGTTTCGGGGACCATCTGGTAGAGTGCGATCGCGTCTTCCATCTTGCCGAGCCGCTCTTTGAGGCTGCCCAGAATCACAAGGGTCGCGGCGTCATCGGGATTGAGTGTGCGCGCGAACTGCAGATAGACAGCGACCGTTTCTTCCGCACCATCGCGATTGAGGGCTGCGCCCAGCGTGAACAACGCTGCCGCCGCGCCCTGCTGTGCGGTTTTGACGCCTGGCTCGGGTTTGCCATCGGCTTCAATCAACTGCCTGAGTGCCGCCAATGGGGCATAATTGGGCGAAAAGTCTTCGCCCGCGGCCAAAGCGTCAAGCGCTGCCCGCTTGTTTCCGTCACGCGCCTCCATGCTGGCCAGCGCCATCACGGTGCGAATATAGGTGTCCGGTGCCGCGCCACCGCCCTGCGGATCGGCGATCAGGTCCGTGAACTGTGTCCGGGCGCCGGCCTTGTCGCCCAGCGCCAGTGACATCGCACCGGCGTGGTAACGGGTGAACACCGGATACCAGGTCGGTCCCTCCAGCCCGACAACCGACTGAAGTGCCTCCTCACCCTTGCCATCACCAAAATCGGCCCAGGCCTTCAACAGCGTGTTCAGCAGCCGGTCAATCGGGTTGTTGTCAGCCGGGTTAAGCAGGCTCGCCGCCTTGCGGTACTCCCGCTTGGTCGTGGCTTCCACCGCCATTGCCAGTTGCGAAACCTGCGCGACGGCCGGGTCGTCCTTGAGTTGGCGTGCCAGCGCAACGCCTTCGGAAAACCGCCCATCGGTGAACAGCGCCACCATCAGGCGCTGCTTCACATCGATGTTTTCGGGATCGAACTCCAGCGCCTTGGTGTAGAACTCGATCGCGTTGACCGTGTCATTGTCCATATCCGCGCTTCGCGCAGCCAGGAAGGCGCTGGCAAATCCGAGGAAATTGGGTTGCTCGTCCTGTGTGGAAGCCCGCGCTTCATTCGGGATTGCGCCGGTTGCCACTCCGCTGATCGATAGCAGGACGCCAAGCGCCACGCTGGCTGCAAGCCGGGCTGTAAGGTATTGCCGCATCAAGTCGTGCCTCATATCTGATTGGCCGCGCACAGGCCACTTGCCGAAGCATGTTGCCCAACACAATGGCTTTTTTGGCGCAGTGCGGCAAGGCGCACGCGATTAGTTGGCCCGACCGCGTTGTGAACCGGCCCAGACGCGCTAGTTGGCCCGGTTCAGGCAGAAGGCAATGACTTCCAGAAGCGCTGCTTTCTCGTCCGAATCAGGCAGCGGTGCGAGCGCGTCACGCGCAATCGATGCATAGTGCTCTGCCCGCGCCATAGTGTCCTTGAGGCTGCCATATTTGGTGATCAGGCCGAGCGCTTTCTCCAGCGCCGCATCGTCGTTCTTGCCGCCCTCGATGGCCTCGCGCCAGAACGCGCGTTCGGCTTCCGAACCGCGCCGGTAGGCCAGAACCACCGGCAGGGTGATCTTGCCCTCCCGGAAGTCATCGCCGACATTCTTGCCCAGATCATTGGCCGAGCCGCCATAATCAAGCACATCGTCAATGAGCTGGAACGCCAGCCCCAGATTGATCCCGTAGGAGCGCAGCGCGCTGCGTTCGGCCTTGCTGGTCTCGGCGATGATCGGGCCGACCTCGCAGGCCGCTGAAAACAGGGCCGCCGTCTTGGCGCGGATCACCGAGAGATAGTCGTCCTCGGTGGTTTCCATGTTCTTGGCCACCGACAGCTGCAGGACCTCGCCCTCAGCGATCACGGCGGCGGCGGTGGAGAGCACATCAAGCGCCTCGAGCGAGCCGACTTCGACCATCATCTTGAAGGCCTGTCCGAGCAGGAAGTCGCCAACCAGAACGCTTGCCTGGTTGCCCCAGATCATCCGCGCTGTCGAGCGTCCGCGCCGCAGATCGCTTTCATCGACCACGTCGTCATGCAGCAATGTTGCGGTGTGCATGAATTCGACCGAAGTGGCGAGCTTGATATGGAAGTCGCCGCTGTAGCCGAACATGGTGGCCGAAGCGAGCGTCAGCATCGGCCTGAGCCGCTTTCCACCTGAAGAAATCAGATGGTTCGCGACCTCGGGAATCATCGCCACATCCGAACCGGCCTTGGACAAGATCAACTGGTTGACGCGCTCCATGTCACCGCGGGTCTTGTCGACCAGTGGCTTGACCGAAGCGTCACGTTGTTTTCCATCTTCCAGTGATACGACTACGCCCACGGGACCGCACTCCTGCTTGCCAATTTTGCGCCACAATATTCAGGCCCGAACCATGCCGCAAGCGGCGAATTGGCACGGGCAGGGCTTGATATCTGATATGCTCGGATGAAACAAATGGGCAAAGGAAAAACCGATGCATGATCTTATCCGCACCAATGACCCGGTGCTTATCTCCTTTGTCGAGAGCCTGATGCGTGACGCGGGCATTGGCTGTCTCGTTGCGGACAGCGGCATGAGCATTCTGGAAGGGTCGGTGGGCATCATTCCGCGCCGGATTCTGGTGGATGCGGAAATGGCGTCCCAGGCCCGCCGGATTGTCATCGACGCGGGTCTTGAGAATGAGCTTCGGCCGTGGGGCGACCGTGACGAAGGCCGCTGACCTGATGCCGCAAGCCGTGCCTGACGGCTACACGGTCGACGCCTTTCACAATGGCGGGTTCTTTGTGGTCCAGCCTTCGGATGGCGGTCACCGCGCCGGGATGGACGCCATGCTGCTGGCAGCAACCATTGCCGATGGCGCCACAGGATCGCTGGCCGACCTGGGGGCCGGCGCAGGGGCTGCGGGTCTGGCTGCAGCAAGCCGGCTCCCCGCTCTCGATGTCCTGCTGGTCGAGCGCGCGCCGGAGATGGCCGGTTGCGCCCGCCGCACGCTTCTGCTGGCTGAAAATGTCCATCTCGCATCGCGCGTCAGAGTGCTTGAGGCCGATGTGAGCCTCCGCGGCAACGCCCGCAGTGCCGCGGGCCTGATGGATGCGTCGCATGATTATGTGATCATGAACCCGCCTTTCAACTCGGGCAGGGATCGCACCACGCCCGATCCCCTCAAGGCGCAAGCCCATGCGATGGACAGCCCCGACCTGTTCGAGCAGTGGCTCAGAACCGCAAGCGCCATTCTCAAACCGGGCGGTCAGGTTTCCGTAATCGCCCGGCCCGAATCGCTTGGCGACATCCTCACCGGTTTCAAGCGGCGTTTCGGTGGTGTCGAAATCACCCCGGTCTGCCCCAGACATGGCGATGACGCGATCCGCATTCTGCTGACGGCGATCAAGGGCAGCCGGGCGCGGCTGGTCCTGCGGGACAGGATCGTGATTCATGAAGGCGAGGCGCGCGATTTCTCGCCGCTGATGAACGACCTGGCCAATGGGCACGGATCATGGCCGCGCCGGGTGAGAACGCGCGCGTTAAAATAAACCGGAACAGGGCTGACCACAGGGCTCGCAATACGGAAACACGATGCTCCGGGACATTCCCGCCGCACCAGACATTGTACTGGAAATGAAAAGACATACATGTTGCCTAACATTGTTTGAGGCGCCGAATGCGCGCCATGCATGTCAGGACAACTGAGCTATGGCTTCTTTGAAATCCCTTCTTCCCGCCCGCTTCCGCAAGGACATGACGGTGATCCCCGTGGTGCGGCTCTCTGGCGCGATCATGGCCGGCGGCAACCAGTTTCGCCAGAACCTCAATCTGGCAACTGCTGCGCCTCTGCTCGCCCGGGCCTTCGCCGACAAGCAGGCGCCTGCGGTGGCGATCATGATCAATTCGCCTGGCGGGTCTCCGGTGCAGTCGCGGCTGATCTACAAGCGGATCCGCGATCTCGCCGAAGAGAAGGACAAGAAGGTGCTGATGTTCGTCGAGGATGTGGCAGCCTCCGGCGGCTACATGATCGCCTGCGCCGGTGACGAGATCATCGCCGATCCGTCCTCCGTGGTCGGTTCCATCGGCGTGATCTCCGCCGGTTTCGGCTTCACCGGCCTGATCGACAAGATCGGCGTCGAGCGCCGCGTTTACACCGCCGGCGAGAACAAGTCGTTGCTTGATCCGTTCAAGCCGGAAAACCCGGAAGACATCGCCTATCTCAAGGAGCTGCAGCTCGACATTCACAAGGTCTTCATAGACCTCGTCAAGGACAGCCGCGGTGCCCGCCTCAAGGATGATCCGGACATGTTTACCGGCCGCTTCTGGACCGGTCAGCGCGGCAAGGAACTGGGCCTGGTTGATGATCTGGGCGATCTTCGCGCAACCCTTCGCGCCCGCTATGGCGACAAGGTGAAAATGCGGCTGATCGCGCCGCAACGCGGGCTGTTCGGCCGCAAGGTACCCGGCGTTGCCACCGGGTTCGCTGCAAACGCACTTGCCGGAGTGGCCGAAGCAGGGTTGAATGCCATCGACGAACGCGCACTCTGGTCCCGCTACGGGCTCTGAGAACGAGGCCCGGCGGAGTTCCGGGTCAAAACACGATAGGGAGGATCGCTCCATGCCGCAGCTTCTGTTGCTCGCCGCCGTGGGCGCGATTGGATGGTTTGGGTACAAGCGCTTTCTGGCCGAGGCCGAGCGCGTCAGCGCCCGTGTGCGAGAGGCTGAGAAAGAGACCAAATCCGGCGCCCAGGGCACCTTGATCGAAGATCCGGAAACCGGCGAGTATCGGCTGAGAAAGCCGGACGAGTGATCACGCCCTGAGGAAATCCAGTCTTGGATCCGTACGCCCCGGGGTGATTTCGACAATCTGGGCCGTTACCACATTGCTAGCGACAAAGGGGTCTTCATCCACGCGCATTTCGAGCTCGGCGCGTGCGATGTTGTGAGCCAGCACTGTACCGCCCTGTTTCGGCTCGATGCTGCCGGTGAGCAGGAACACACCATCCTCAAAGCCTTTGGCAATCCATGCGTTGTGCGCCTGCATATGTTCGGCGGCCGCTGCCTTGTTGTCGGAAAAACGAAGCATGATGAGAAACACCGGATTCTCCTGTTCCTGGCCACAATCAATTTGGGCGGTGAGTTGAAAGCTGGTTGTCCAGCCATTGATACATCGCTTCAACCTCCCGGCGGACGAAGTCACCGTCCTGAAAGGTGTTGGCGAGAGAGGCAACGCCTTGGCTACGCATGAGCAGATGCATGGCGAGATCGGAGGCCTGGCCGCTGTGTCCGAGTTCTACAAACTGCTCTTCCAGCCACTCGGCGAACAAGGTGAATAGCCCTGCGGCCTCCGGTTTAAGGGCATGATCGAGCTTGGCCAGTTCGGAGCAAAGCGTCCCTACCGGGCATCCGAAGGCCATGATCTTGGTCTGGTTGGCAATCAGGATGTTGATGAAGCTCTTGATCCGGTTCGCGGGATTGTCTTCCTGCTGCTCCCAATGGCGCAACATCGCCTTGCGCTCATCAAGCCTGTGTTCAATCACCGCGGCCAGAACGTCGTCTTTGGTCTTGAAGTGGTAATAGAAGTTGCCCCGCGAAATCTCGACGACCCGGGCAATGTCGGCAAAGGACGCCTTCTCAAACCCCTGTTCGTAAAACAGTTGGTCGGCTGCGATCACGATCTTCCGGCGCGTTTCATCGGCTTTCATGGAGAATTTTCCATATTAGGTCGTTTGTCCCAATTTATTAGGACACTTGCCCTAAGCAGTCAAGAGCCTGGCTGCAGACTTGACCGGTCAATCCCTTCATGGCACCTGTCGCCGCACATTCAGGGCCGCACCGAGAACGGCCCGCGACCCCATGATGCGCCATCCGGACCCAAGCCATGACCGAAACCCTTCCAGATCACATGAAGCCGACCCGTTCATTCCAGGGCCTCATTCTGGCGCTGCATCGCTACTGGGCCGATTACGGCTGCGTCGTGCTTCAGCCCTATGACATGGAAGTCGGCGCCGGCACGTTTCACCCGGCAACAACACTCCGCGCGCTTGGGCCAAAGCCCTGGAATGCGGCCTATGTGCAGCCCTCGCGCCGCCCCAAGGACGGCCGCTATGGCGAGAACCCCAACCGGTTGCAGCACTATTACCAGTATCAGGTGATCCTCAAGCCCAATCCGTCAAACCTCCAGGAACTCTATCTCGGCTCGCTCGCCGCCATCGGCATTGATCCGCTGCTGCACGACATCCGCTTTGTCGAGGATGACTGGGAAAGTCCGACATTGGGTGCCTGGGGGCTTGGCTGGGAGTGCTGGTGCGACGGGATGGAAGTCAGCCAGTTCACCTATTTTCAGCAGGTCTGCGGCATCGAGTGCGCACCTGTTGCCGGTGAACTGACCTATGGTCTCGAGCGCCTGGCGATGTATGTCCAGGGCGTCGACAATGTCTATGACCTCAACTTCAATGGCCGCGAAGGCGCAGAGAAGGTGACCTATGGCGATGTCTTCCTGCAGGCCGAGCAGGAATATTCGCGGTACAATTTCGAGATCGCCGACACCGCGGTGCTGCTCAAGCACTTCGAGGATGCGGAAAAGGAATGCGAAGCCATTCTGAAGAGCGGCGCACCATCCGAGCCGGGTTCGCTTCACAAATGCGTGCTGCCGGCTTACGACCAGTGCATCAAGGCAAGCCATGTCTTCAACCTGCTTGATGCCCGCGGCGTGATCTCGGTCACCGAGCGTCAGGGCTATATCCTGCGCGTGCGCAACCTGTCGCGTCAGTGTGGCGAAGCCTTCCTGCTGACCGACGCTGGCGGCCACGGCTTCCTGCAGGCTGCCGAATAGGCGATAGCCGCCTCTCCGGGTCTGCTTGATCGGGGCGGCGCTGTCAGCTGGCGAGTGCGGATGCGCCCTTTGCCTTCTGTTCCATTGTCGAGCCGCCGGTGTGATGCAGCCGCTTGTCTTCGTACATCGCCATATCGGCGCGCTTGACCAGCTCTTCCATCTTCTCGCCGTCATGACTCGTCGCCATGCCGATCGCCACGCTGATCGGAGTGTTTGAATAGAACTGGTTATTGATGTGCAGCAATTCACTGATGGTTTCGACCATTGACGCGGCCGCTTTCCGGTCGGCTCCGGGCATCAGGATGGCGAATTCATCGCCGCCGATCCGTGCCGCATGGTTGGGCAACGAGACCACGCCGTTGAGAACCTCGCCAAACCGGCGCAACAGCGCGTCGCCGGCATCATGGCCGAGCTGGTCGTTGGCTTCCTTGAGGCCGTTCAGATCCATCAGGATCGCGGAGACCGGCCGCGATGACTTCCGCTCGAGCCTGTTGAGTTCATCGGTGAAGAAGGCGCGATTGTGCAGCTTGGTCAGCACGTCGTGCTTGCCGAGATACTCGAGATAGGCCTCGGCCTTCTTGCGCGCGGTGATATCGGTAAGAGCCACCTGGACCTGGGACCAATCGTCTTCGTGCCCCGGCAACACCGCGAAATGCAGCAGAATATGCCGTGTCGACCCGTCGAGCGCATAATTGACCACTTCGCGATGATGGTAGAGCTTGCCTTCCCAAAGATCCATCAACTGTTCCCGGAACGGCTTTTCCATCTCGTCGCGGAAGATTTCCGACTGACGCAGCAGCAGGGTCTGAACGTCGGGAGCGCCGAACAGGTCAAGTGTCGCCTGGTTGACGTTTATGACCCGGATCTCGCTCATGCACTGGCGGACAAACTCCGGATGGACGTCCATGAAAACGCGGAAATCGACAATGCCGCGATCACGCACCATTTCGATCAGGTCCTTGATCTGGCTGAAATCCTCAACCCACAGCGATACCGGCGAATACTCGAACAGCCCCTCGGCATGCCGGCGGCTCTGGTTCTCGTTGCGCCGCGCGTCTTCGCGCGCTGTCACATCCTCGGTTGTCAGCAGGATCTGTCCAAGCGTTTCTTCATGGCCCGGCATCACCGAGCCTTTGAGCTGGATGTCCATGCGTCGCCCTGACAGCGAATAATTGACCGCGTTGCTGCTGAACTCCGTCTTGCCTTCCCACAGCGCTGCCAGTTCATTGATGTGGCTTTCAAACATGTCTTCGGAAAATACGACCGAGATGTTTTCCACCAGATGCGCGAGATCCCTGGCTTCAAAAAGCTCCAGCGTCTTGCTGTTGACATCAAGCACCTTGATTTCGCGCGAGCAGGATTCGACGCGCGTCAGATCCTCTTTGAGAAATGCCCGAATATCTTCGACCCCCTCAGCGCGCCACTTGTCGAACTGCTTCTTCACCCCGGAAAAATCCTCGATCCACATGGCGACGGGCGCGAGCTCGAAAATGGTGGCGTCGAAGGTTTTCATCTCGCAATGATCCTGTGTCTTCAGAATTTGAATGGCGAAAAAGCGACCGCAGCAACGGTTGGTAAGGTGCCCTCGACTATGAAGGCTTAATGATAAATCAAAGCTTTACAGCTTTGGGAAGAATTAACACCTCCGTGCTGGTCGCGCCGAGGAGCCGCGGGGATCTCGGACTGTTTTGAGTCGGGTAATCATGCGGCCCGTCCCCGTCTCGGCCATGGATTTTTGCAGTGAGTGTGCGTAAGTTCATTGAACCGTCAGGTCGGGCCTGCGGGTCCGAATGAAAAATGCCTACAAGCCAGGAGTGGAAGTATGGGGACTTGGATCATCTTGGCGGTGCTGGCCGGCATCGTGCTTTACGGGATTTCGCTTTACAACACGCTGGTCAAGAACCGGCAGATGGCCGGTGAGGGCTGGAGCGGGATCGATGTTCAGCTCAAGCGCCGCGCCGATCTCATTCCCAACCTGCTCGAAGCCGTCAAGGGCTACATGTCGCACGAGAAGGAACTGCTTGAGGAGGTCACCCGGCTGCGCGGCCAGGCGGTTGCCGGCAGCAGCGGTTCACCCGAACAGCGTGCAACGCTTGAAGGCGCGCTCAGCGGCGCGCTCGGAAGGCTGATGGCGGTGGCGGAAAGCTATCCCGATCTCAAAGCCAACGAGAATTTCAAGGAGTTCCAGGACGCGCTTGAGGAAACCGAAAACGAGATCTCGATGTCGCGGCGCTATTACAATGGTGCGGTCCGCAACCTCAATGTCTCGGTGGAATCCTTCCCTTCGGTGCTGATCGCCAATCAGTTTGGCTTCGTCAAGGCCGAGTATTTCGAGATCGAGGACGATGCGGACCGTGCGGTGCCGAAGGTGTCCTTCCAGTAATCCAAGACATTAAGGCGGACAGGACGATGAGGCTTTGGCTTGCTGCGATTCTGATATGCATCGCGCTGCTCGCGCCGCAGGCGGCTTCGGCGCGCGAGGAAATCCGCGCTTTCGTCGCCGATATCAAGGTGAACGTGGATTCATCGCTTGAGGTGACAGAGACCATCAGGGTCAATGCCGAGGGCAACGTCATAGGCCGTGGCATTTTTCGCGATATCCCGCTTCGCACGCTCGACGACAGGGGTCTGTGGTCGAGCAACGGCTTTGAACTTCTTGAGGTGCTCCACAACGGGCAGCCCTCACCCTACAACACCGAATGGCAGGGACGTTTCTTCAGGATTTACATCGGCGATGCGGATGTTTTCATTCCCCGTGGTGAACACACCTACACGATCCGTTACGCGACCACCCGGCAGCTTCGCTACTTTGAGGGCTATGACGAGCTCTACTGGAACGTCACCGGCAATTTCTGGACGTTCCCGATCCTGTCTGCTGCGGCAAACGTGGAATTGCCCGACGGCGCACGCGCCGAACAGCTTGCCGCCTATACAGGCGCGTTCGGGGCCGATGGCAGCGACTACCGGGCCGCCGGTGAAGGCCGATCCCGGGTTCGCTTCGACCTGACCAGGCCGCTCGGACCTGAAGAGGGCATGACGATTGCAGTCGGCTTCACCAAAGGCCTCGTCGTGCCTGATGCAGGCGGCAGCGCGGCGCTGCTGGGAGACAATATCGGCATTGTTGTGATGATCCTGGGATGGCTCGGCCTTCCGGTCTATCTTCTACATGCCTGGAACAAGGTCGGGCGCGACCCCCCGGCACCGCCGGTCATTCCGCTGTTCCATCCGCCGGAAAAACTATCGCCCGCCGCCCTTTCCTTTGCCCATTTCAATGGCTTCCGCTCCGGCAAGAAGGGCATTGATCTGCCTTTCATCGCTGCGTTGCTGTCGCTTGGAGTGAAGCGCTTCATGGTGATTGACGAAGACGCGCGCGGCACCGTTACAATTCAGCGCGGCCCTGCGGAGGCCTCGGGCTCGGCGGTCCTGCCCGGTGGCGAGAACGCGCTTTATTCGACACTGCTTGGCAAGCGTGATGAAATCACTCTCAACAAGAGCAATGGCCCGGTTCTGAAAAGCGCGCTGACAAAGCTGCGCCTTGCGATTTCGAGAGAGTATGAAGGCCGCTATTACAATTCCAACCTGGGCTGGCTTCTGCTTGGCGGCATCATCGCGATCCCGGCATTCATCATTGGCCTGATCCTCCAGGATCCGCCCGAAGATGGCTTGATGTATCTGCTGCCTGTTTTCTTCATGTCGCTTTTTGGAGGCATTCTTTGGGTTGCGGGACGATCGGTTTTCATGCAACCGGGCATCGGTAACAGGATCATGGGCGGCCTTCTGGCCTTGGTTGGCTCCGGTCTCTTGCTGATCGCGGTTCTGGTGGTCCTGGTTCCAGGTGATTTTCCGGTCTACCAGTTCGCCGGAGCGCTGCTGATCATCGGCATGGTGACATTCATCCTGATGGTCGGTCTCATCGGTGCGCCCACCGAGATCGGCGCCAAGGTGCTCAACGACATCAAGGGCTTCAAGCTCTATCTCGAAACCGCCGAGACCAACCGCCTCAACATGCGCGATGCGCCGGAAATGTCTGAAGAATTGTTCGAACGGTTTCTGCCCTACGCGGCGGGTCTGGGTGTCGAAAAACTCTGGTCGGAAGCCTGGGCGGCGCAACTCGCGCGCATCGCGCCGGATCGAGAGCCGGATTACCGGCCAAACTGGTACCATGGCAATTCCTGGTCGCCCGGCAATATAGGGGCCGCTGCGGCCTCGTCGGTTGCAGCCGTATCGGCTGCCATGGCGTCTTCCATGCCGCAACCCAAGAGCTCGTCCGGCTCGTCTGGCGGTGGTTCCTCCGGCGGTGGCGGCGGTGGTGGCGGTGGTGGAGGCTGGTAACAGGCCTTCCTGCGCTGAAAAGAGCACGGGCCTTAACTGCATGCTTTATTAGGAAGGCCTTGAAATTCCTTCGGGTCAGGATAGCTTCAGTACTGGTTCGAAAACTCCGAAGAGGAATTGCCAATGACCAAGGGTCAAGTCGCTGCCACCGTGCCCGTCCGCATCGAAGTCGAGGCTGACAAATCCTACTTCTGGTGCACCTGCGGCCAGTCGAGCAAACAACCGTTCTGTGATGGCAGCCACAGTGGCACGGAGTTCCAGCCGCTCAAATGGACCGCCGAGCAAAGCGGAGCCAAGTTCTTCTGCACCTGCAAGCAGACCGATGGACAGCCTTTCTGCGACGGCTCCCATTCGACTGTCTCCGGATAGGGGACAGCCTCGCCCCCGGGACTTGGGGGACAAACAAGAAGGCGAGAATCCCAGTCTGTTCAGAGCTTTGTGCTGTGATTGGAAACAAAAAGGCAGATCGACGCCTTTGGATCACACGGTCATTCTGACAATTATGTGAATTCGGAATCCCAATCCGGAAACGGTCGGCTGCGTAAACCCTCCTGTCGCCACCACACAAGGTGGCCCGCCGCTACGGCGTTACGAACCCAGGAGAATCTTGATGAAAAAGACCCTTCTTGCCGCCGCCATGGCGCTGACCCTTTCCGCACCCGCGGCCAACGCCGCCAACATCGTTGAGACAGCACAGGGCGCCGGCGTGTTCGGCACGCTCCTGGCCGCAGCCCAGGCTGCCGGTCTTGCCGATGCACTTGCCACCGGTCAAAATCTCACCGTCTTCGCGCCGACGGACGAAGCCTTTGCCAAGCTTCCGGCCGGCACGGTCGAAAACCTGCTCAAGCCCGAGAACAAGGACCAGCTGGTCGCGGTGTTGAGCTATCACGTGCTGCCGCGCGAACTGGTGTCAAATCAGCTCCCCGCCGGTCCGATCCACGTTCGCACCATCAAATCGGGTGGTGACCGTACGCTGGCTGTTGCCAAATCCGGCCACACGGTCACGGTCGACAACGCCACCGTGGTGCAGGCTGACATCAAGGCTGACAACGGCGTCATCCATGTGATCGACACGGTGATGTTGCCATCGAGTTGACAATAGCGGTTTGAGGGCGCGCATCAGCGCCACAAATGGCAATCGACGGATGACATTTCGGGCGGGGCTTGCTAAGTCCCGCCCGAAATCTGTTTTCAGGATGTCCCATGCCCGATCTTCTCATTGAACTCCGCTCCGAAGAGATTCCCGCACGCATGCAGCGCAAGGCTGCGGGCGATTTGCGCAAATCCGTGACCGACGCGCTGGTCGATGCCGGGCTGACCTATGAGGCTGCGCGCGAATATTGGACACCGCGCCGGCTGACACTCGATATCCGCGGGCTGACTGCGCGCTCCAAGGATGTGCATGAAGAGATCAAGGGCCCGTCCACCAAGGCACCCGAGCAGGCGCTGGCTGGCTTCATGCGCAAGGCGGGCCTCAACGATATCTCTGAAGCCCATGTGCACACGGATCCGAAGAAGGGCGATTTCTATGTCGCCCATATCTCCCGGCCCGGCCGTGACGCCGAAGTGATTATCGCCGATGTGATGCCCGGCATCATCCGCGGCTTTTCCTGGCCCAAATCGATGCGCTGGGGCGCGGCCTCGATGCCAAAGGGCTCGAGCTACCACGGCATAGAGGGCAAGGGCTCGGAATCGCTCAAATGGGTGCGTCCGCTGCAATCCATCATCTGCACCTTTGGTCCCGAAACCGAAGAGCCGACCGTCATTGCTTTCGAGATCGACGGGCTGGTTGCCGGCAACACCACATCGGGCCACCGCTTTCATGCGCCCGATCCCTTCACCGTGCGCCGCTTTGATGATTACGCCGACAAGCTCGAGCGTGCCCGCGTGGTGCTCGATGCCGAGCGGCGCAAGGAAATCATCCTGTCGGATGCACGCAATCTCGCCTTCGCCTCGGGTCTTGAACTGGTTGAGGACGAAGGGCTTCTCGATGAGGTCTCCGGCCTGGTCGAATGGCCGGTTGTGCTGATGGGCGAGTTCGAGGAGGATTTCCTCGCAATTCCCGACGACATCATCCGTCTCACCATCAAAACCAACCAGAAGTGCTTCGTGCTGCGCAGGCCCGGCCGCGGGCTGTCGAACAAGTTCATCCTGGTTTCCAACATCGAGGCCAGCGACGCCGGCAAGGAAATCGCCTACGGCAACGGCAAAGTGGTGCGCGCCCGTCTCTCGGACGCGCTCTATTTCTGGAACACAGACCAGGCCGACCTGCCGGATCTCGAAAAGCTCACCGCCTCGGCTGAGAAACTCGGCCTTGACATGAGCAAGCCGCTCGACCAGCGCATGGCGCGGCTCGACCAGTTGGGCGTCACCTTCCACGCCAAGCTCGGGACGCAAGGCGAGCGGGTGCAACGCATCGCGAAACTGGCCGCAGAGCTGGCGCCCATCGTCGGTGCCGATCCCGAGCATGCCACCCGCGCCGCCATGCTCGCCAAGGCCGATCTGACCACCGAGGTGGTCGGCGAGTTCCCCGAACTGCAGGGCGTCATGGGCCGCATCTATGCCGGCCTCCAGAACGAGAATGCCTCGGTCGCGCTGGCCGCCGAAGAGCACTACAAGCCGCAAGGCCCGTCCGATCAGGTGCCGACCGATCCGGTCTCGATTGCCGTGGCGCTCGCGGACAAGCTCGACACGCTGGTCGGCTTCTGGGCCATCGACGAAAAGCCCACGGGATCCAAGGACCCCTATGCGCTGCGGCGTGCGGCGCTGGGCGTGATCCGGATTTTGGTGGAGAATGGCGTTGATCTCCGCGTAGTAACTTCAAGTGGAGAGACGGCCAGCTTACTACGGTTTATTGGAACCTCGGTAGCCGACCACCTTGTTGGGCTTCAAATGCGCGGTCTTGCAAAAATCATTGCGGATTTGGAAAAGTTGGAAAGCAAAGGAGCTCTTCCTTCTGGATATCGCGATCAGTTCGCAAAAGACATGGTGAGCCGAAAAGCCGCCGAGAATTTCATCAATGAGACAGCGGATCTCTCATGGGCAGCAGCATCCGACCTCCTCTCCTTCTTCCACGACCGCCTGAAGGTCTATCTCCGCGATCAGGGCGCACGCCACGATCTGATCGACGCGGTGATTACCCCGCAGTCCGATGACCTGCTCGACATCACCCGCCGGGTCGCGGCGTTGGGCGCGTTTCTCGACACCGATGACGGCAAGAACCTGCTGGCCGGAACCAAGCGTGGCGCCAACATTCTGGCCGCCGAAGAGAAGAAGGGGACGGCTGTCGCCGAGACGATTGACCCCGCATTGTTCGAGCTGGATGCGGAGAGAAATCTTTTTAACGCGGTGACTCAATCTGTCAGCGCGGCCATCCAAGTCATTGAAAATGAAGACTATGCGGCAGCCATGTCAGCTCTTGCCACGCTGCGCGAACCTGTTGATTCATTTTTTGAAGCTGTGCTGGTCAATGCCGATGACGAGGCCGTGCGGGCCAACCGCCTGGCGCTGCTCGCCATGATCCGCCACGCCACCGGCGCGGTTGCGGATTTCTCCCGCATATCCGGCTGACCGGGAAACACGGCCCTCAAAATGCCCTGAGCCGGCAACCCCTGGAGGAGGGCGCCGGCTGAGTGCCTTCACCTTCGGTCCGGTGTCGGACCAGGTGGGGCAGGGACCGATCAGTTCAGCCTGAGCTCGAACGTCGATGGATCGAATGGCTTCGCGGCCTTTTCCTGGACCGCTGATGTGGTGGCGTCGGTGTCAATGCCAGGCGCGCTGTTGGCGATGACCGGTTCAAACAGCGGCTGCTCGATCAGCCGCGGCGCAACGAGCGCGGGTTCGGTCACAGCCGGTTCCTTTGCCACGTCTGCCGTCTGCACTTCATCTGCCGCGACGACGCCATCTTCGGTGGCCGGTGCGTCTGCGACATCTGTTTCCGCCTCGCCGATGCCAAGCGCGGCAAGATTGGCTTCAGTGGCCTTGCTTACCATGGTAACGGGTGAACCACCCAGCCAGCCCTCGGTGCGGTAGATCATCTTCTCGCCGCCGACATCGCGAACCTCGAAGATCTGTTCGCCTGGCGCGAGCTTGACCTCTGCCTCGGCGGCTGCTTTCTGCGCTGCGAGCACGCAGGGTGGGCAGCCGATCTCGATGATGCTGTTGCGGGTGCTTGATGTGGGCTTGAACGCCTCGACCGATGCTGCATTTGCGGCGCTCGCGACTGCGCACAGGGATAGGGCGGTGATCAATCTCAGCATGGCTGCTTACTCCCGTTCGCGCCGGTATTCCCGGCCTTTGGTGAGTTGAGCCTAGCAGCGGGCCGTTACGATCCGGTTTTTGGAAGCGGTTAACAGTCAGTCAAGATTGCTTTCCCGTTCAACCGCCCGCCAACCAATATCGCGGCGGTAAAATCCGCCCGGCCAGTCGATCGCTTCAACCGCCTGATAGACCAGCGATTGAGCGGCTTTGACGTCCGCGCCTTGCGCGGTTACATTGAGCACGCGGCCGCCATTTGCAATCAGTTGACCGTCCTTTTGCGCTGTACCGGCATGAAACACCTTGGCGCCATTGGCTTCGGCCTGCTTAAGTCCTGCAATCGCACTGCCCTTTTTCGGTGTGCCGGGATAGCCCTCGGCCGCCATCACAACGGTCAGTGCCGCCTGATCGGACCAGCGCGCCGATACGTGGCGAAGCCCGCCATCCGCTGCCGCTGAAAGCAGCACCAGAATGTCATCCTTGAGCCGCATCATCAGCACCTGGCATTCCGGGTCGCCGAAGCGGACATTGTATTCGATCAGCTTCGGACCTGTCTCATCGATCATCAGCCCGGCATAGAGCACGCCGGTGAAGGGGGCGCCCATCTCCGCCATGCCGCGCATGGTCGGGTCGATGATCTGTTCCATCGTCTGCGCAATCATCTCGGGCGTCATCACCGGGGCCGGTGAGTAGGCGCCCATGCCGCCGGTGTTGGGGCCCGTGTCGCCGTCGCCCACCCGCTTGTGATCCTGCGCCGTGCCGAAGGGCAGGGCGGTTTGACCATCGCACAGGCAGAAGAAGCTGGCTTCCTCGCCGGTCATGAACTCTTCGACCACGACTTCCGCTCCGGCCTCGCCATAAGCGCCCTCGAAACAATCCTCGATCGCATCAAAGGCGTCTTCGAGTGTCATGGCCACGGTCACGCCCTTGCCGGCGGCCAGGCCATCCGCCTTGATGACGATTGGCACACCCTGGGTCCGCACATAGGCCTTGGCCTTGGGTGCATTGTTGAAACACTGATAGGCGGCGGTGGGAATCCCCTGCCGCGCGCACAGATCCTTGGTAAAGCCTTTCGAGCCTTCGAGCTGTGCAGCCGCGGCTGAAGGCCCGAACACCTTGATGCCGGCGTCATTCAGTGCATCGGCAAGTCCCGCCACCAATGGCGCCTCTGGGCCGACCACCACCATGTCGATGGCCTTGTCCTTGCAAAATGCGATCACTGCCTGGTGGTCGCTCACGTCGAGGCCCGTCAGCTCGGCATGATCGGCGATCCCCGGATTGCCCGGCGCCGCGAAGAAGGTGCCAAGCAGAGGCGATTGCGCGATTTTCCATGCCAACGCATGTTCGCGTCCGCCTGATCCAATCAAAAGCACATTCATTTTCATCGCACTCCGCAATTGCTGGAAAACAGTGAGGCACAACGCTTCTCTGATTTCGAACTGATGGAAAACGATCTGCGCGTCAATCCGCGGACGTTTGCCATCAGCAAGGCTAGCATCGGGTTAGGAAACCCCGGGCATGGGGTCAAGCCAAGATCGCCGCAAGACCGCCAATGCCAAGGATATGTGGTGCAAAAAATGACAGATTTTCCTGCAGTTTTCCTTAGTCACTCGGCGCTAGACAGGGAAAAGCCTGCCGAGGGCGGCATGAAGCCGCTCAGCGAACACCCGGCGGCCAAAAGCAAATTGAGCCGGGAGAAACTTGGCCATGATACTTTCCATTTACGTCAGCGGCGCTTCTAGGCCGATGTCGAACGCTGATCTTCAAGATATTCTCACGACCTCCCGTCAGAACAATCTGCGCGACGGCATAACCGGTATATTGATGTGGGCTGATCCCATGTTTCTCCAGATCCATGAGGGCGAAGCGTGCTTGGTGGAAAATCTGGTGGCGCGCATTCGCCGCGACTCGCGCCATCGCCACGTCATGGCCCTTAGCGAACAAACGACGGATCAACGCTTGTTCTCGGATTGGAGCATGGGGTTCAAAGAACCTGATCCGGCCCATGCCTCGAACAAGGCTGTGTTCAGGATTTCCCGGAAAGCGCTCGCCGAGCGGATCTCTTCTCAGGATGGAGGATTGTTCTTCCAGATTGTCCTTGCCTTCAGTCTCGATTTCATTCCCGATCTTCGGGCGTGAACACCAAGCTCAGGATGAGTATCAGCGCCGCTGCCTGATTTGGCGGGGCGCGCAACCGGGGTGGCTGATTTGCCGCCTTGACCTGCCTTGCCGCCGATGGCAACAGTCGCGGCATGCCCGAATTTCAGGACCCCATCGCTGAAGAGCATTCCCGCGTTGCTGACGCGCCGTCGGACAATTGGGTCTACCGGGTTCTGCCACGTCAGCTCTGGCCGCACGCCCAGCTCGCCCGCTGGGACCGCCCCATCGGATGGCAACTTTTGATGTGGCCCTGCTTCTGGTCCGCGGCATTGGCGGCCAATGTCGCCAGCCAGTCGGGCACATGGTCACCGTCAGTCACCATCTGGCATCTGGCTCTGTTCATGGCCGGCGCTATCGCCATGCGCGGCGCGGGCTGCACCTGGAACGATCTGGTCGATTACAAGATCGACGCCAAGGTGGCGCGCACCCGGTCGCGGCCATTGCCTTCCGGGCGGATTTCAAAACGGGCGGCGGTCGCCTTTCTGGTGGCCCAGGCACTGGTTGGTTTCCTGGTGCTGATCCAGTTCAATGTTTTTTCCATCATTCTCGGCATTGCCTCTCTGGGCGTGGTTGCGGTCTATCCCTTTGCCAAACGCTTCACGGATTGGCCGCAATTCTTCCTGGGTCTCGCCTTTTCATGGGGCGCGCTGATGGGGTGGGCCGGATTGTTCGCGGAATTGTCGTTGGCGCCGCTCCTGCTGTATGCGGGAGCGATTGCCTGGACCATCGGTTACGACACGATCTATGCCCACCAGGACAAGGAGGATGACGCCCTGGTGGGCGTTCGATCGACCGCCCGTCTGTTCGGGGCAAACACCAAGGCGTGGCTGGTTCTTTTCTACGGATTGTTTGCGGCGCTGACGCTGATGGCCTACTGGTTGAGCGGTGTCGCCTGGCCTGCCTATGCGGGTCTTGCGCTCGGCGTAATCCTGCTGGGCTGGCAGATCCGCGTTATCAACATCGATGATGCTGACCAGTGCCTTTCGCTGTTCAAGGCCAACAGTCGCGTAGGTCTGATTGTCTTTCTGGGCCTCGGCGCGGCCTTGCTGGGCTGAGGCGGACAAAAAAAACCCGCCTTGCTGGTCGAGCTGGCGGGCCTTTTCCTGTTTGATCTGAACTCTGGTCAGCGCCGGGCGATGATCTCGCGTCCCTCGATCCTCATGCGTATGCCCATGGTGCCGGTTGAGCGGCGCACCAGAAAGCGCGGCCGCCGGTCGGCGATCTGGTTGTGCCGGCGGCGACGGCTGGGGGCAGGCACATTGTAATGGACTGAGTTTTCATCGAGCGGACGGGCAACGCCGTCAGCCTCGACCATCAGCATCGGCAGACCATAGACCGATGCCCAGCTCCGCCAGTCCGCGGCAATGTCCTCGAGATCGTGAGCAACCAGCAGCGGCACGCACATGGCCGGATCGTTGTGATGCAGTTCCAGTGTGACCGTCACGGTGCCATCGCCATGATCGATTGCCCGGGCTGCGACGCCTTTGAAAGCACGTGCGGGCAGGGCAATCGACAACGGAAGGCCGGACTTGGCCAGCACCTTCTTCATCACCGCGCCGCGATCATCAAGCTGGACCGAGACTTCATCGATCTCGTCGCGTGCGGCATAGGACACGCGTTGCGGGAATTTCGATGGATCCAGTCTGAGTTCGTACCCGGCCCATACGGGTTTCAAAACTGTGTTGGTCATTTTTTCGCCTTCTGTAACCCTTGAGAGCCGATTTTTCGGTCCTCGCTTTTCGGGGCTTTTCGCCCTCTCACACGACGGATCATGACCCAAATGCCGTTCCAGACGGCTTAAGGAGTTGGGTTAAGAAAACCTATGTTTTGGAAATGGTTAGCGAAAGACAACCACAGGTAAGGACCTGTTTAGTATTCAAGCACCGCCTGTGCCGGACGGCTTTCATCCCGCAGGCCTGAGGAAAGCTTGGATCTGTAAATGAAGACAAAGGGCTGTTACCAAGTGCCCGGAGCCGGACATGACGACCACATATCTGAACTACAACCTTGTTGCCCAAGATCTCAAGGCAGAGATGAATCGTGTTTCCCAGCAGACTCAGGTCAGCCGGGAAACAGCCTACTTCAAGGAGAACATCGGCAAAGTCCGCTCAGCCGAGGAATTCGTCGGCGATTACCGGCTCTATTCCTATGCCATGAAGGCGCACGGGCTTGAGGACATGATCTACGCCGAGGCCTTCATGTTGAAGGTCCTCGAGAGTGATCTGTCCGACAGTGACAGCTACGCCAACCGGTTGACTGACAGCCGTTACCGCGATTTTGCCGCGGCCTTTCAGTTCGAGGACGGCAGCAAGGTGCCGATGTCGGTCAATCAGATCGATGAAGCTATCGGGCTCTACGACGAGACCGTTGCCAGCCTGGATGACAAGATTTCCGGCGAAGTCAACTACTACAACGCCATGGCAGGTTTGGTTGAGAATGTTGATCAGTTTCTCGCGGACCCGCGTCTCTTTGACTTCATCACCCAGTCCTACGGAATCGATGGATCCACCGTCGACCGGACGTTCCTGCGCGGCATTCTAGCCAGTGACCCCGATGACCCCAACAGCTACCTCAACACCAACCTGATCGCCAATCGCACCTCATCGGAAACCACGCTTTCAACAGCCCAGCCCATTCTCAACGACATCGCCGCACGCCAGTCTGAAGTCGACGACAAGGCAACCATGGTTGCCTATGGTGAAGGCATTGTCTCCATTCAGGCTGCTATTGACGAAGCCCTGGTTCGACAGTCCGAGCCGGGTGCCGACGTAGCTTCCATCCAGACGGAAATCGATGTGTTAACCGATGGGTTGCACACGACGTACAGGAATTTCATTGAACTGGCGATGATCGACTTTCGTGAGGAGGAAAGCGCACTGATCGCAGATGGTCTTGAAAACAGTCCGGAAATGACGGCTCTGCGAAACAAGATTGATGTCTGGACCGCCGACACGGATGCGCGCTGGACCATCTCCACATCGCTCAATGAGATTGTCGAGTTGGAGGCCAGCAAGACCCAGGAAGGTGCTGATCTGGCCGCAATACAGTCTCAAATCGATGCGCTGCGGGTAACGATTACCGGTGCGGAAGCCAACTTGACCCTGACAACCAGCGACATTGATGATGCGGTTGCTGCAAAGGATGTCGCGATCGCAGCCTACACTGATCTGCCGGAGCTGGGCGATGACACAAACCAGCTGGCGGCGCAGTTGAACACAGATGTTGCTGCGGCCAGAAACTACATCAACGCAACGGATAAATATCTGGCACTGGCCTATGCGTACAATTTCAACGATGACGGAACGGTACCTGCAGGTGGATTTCAAACCGAAGCCGAGCTTGAGGCGACCACAGAGCTCTATGTAACCTCCCAGGATCGCCTGACGCTGACCGGTGCGATGCTCAATGACGACTATTTCAGAGAGACCATTGGCTCGTTCACAACCGCCGAAGAGATGATGGAAGACGAACGCATCGTCAGCTATCTCAAGTCAGCCTTCAATCTCGATACCTATCTGACCGTGGTGACCAGCACCCTCGAGAACGCGATCACCTCGCCCGCAACCGATGCTGATCTTGAAGATGAGACCAACTACCTGGTCGCCTTCCACAAGGGCAAACCGTATTTTGATGACCTCGTTGCATTGTCCCGAGCATTCAACTTCGAGGAAGATGGCACATTGCCTGATGGGCTTCAGCCGGTAGATGCGGAGAACCAGTCAGTTTTGTCGAGCCGCTACTTCAGCGGTTACGATGATGCCGACGAAGCGGCGGACCAGGAAGCCATCAGGCGCATGCAGATCGACTTGGTCGGGTTGAATACGGAAGGCGCCACAGTTGAGGATCTGTTCAACAGCTCGGCCGTCTACAGTTTTGCGATGCAGGCTGCTGAGCTTGATCCGAACGAGATTCCTCAGCGAATTATGCGCAAGGTGCTGACCAGCGACCTTCAGGATCCCAATAGTTACGTGTACACGCTCAAGGACGAACGCTATGTGAAGTTTGCCAATCTCTTCAACTTTGACTCCGAGGGTGTGGCGACCGCTCCGCTGACCGCCCAGGACCAGGCGCGAATGGATGATATCTCCCGGGATTACATTGTACAGAAAACGCGCTTCTTGACCGGTGAAGAGGCGGCCACGGCCCGATCGGATGCGGAGGCCGAAGCCAGTTATTATCAGAGAACCGTGAGCAACATTGAGACGCTTGATCAGTTGCTCGGCAATCGCCGGTTGATCGATTTTGCGTTGACGGCAAAAGGCATCGACCCGGAAACGGTCTCAAATGACGAATTGCAGCTGCTTTTCCGCTCCGACCTTGATGATCCCGACAGTTATGCAAACACCGTTTCCGATTTTCGCCTCACAGAGGTGGTGACGTCATTCAATTTCGACGAAGCCGGGAAATTGATGCAGCGTGATGCGGCCGAGATATCAAGTCGTGGAGATTTGTATGAGACGATGAACCTGTATTTGCGGCAGACCATCGAACTGGAACGCGGTGAGGAAGACAACGGCGTCCGCCTTGCGCTCTATTTCGAGCGTATGGCGCCAACCATCACATCCGTTTATGACATTCTGGGTGACACCGCCCTCTATGAGGTCTTCAAGACCATCTTCAGCCTGCCTGACGAGATTTCCGGCATGAGTGTCGATTCGCAGGCGGCGCTGCTTGAGGACCGGATGGACATGGCAGACCTCGCCGATCCGGAAAAGCTCAAGAAGCTCGTGGAGCGCTTCACCATCATGTATGATTTGGAAAACAGCAGTTCCTCACCGACAGCAGCGGAAGTGATCCTGGGTGGTTCATCCTCCGCGGGAATCAGCTTCGATATGCTGCTCTCGCTCAGCCAGCTTGGCCGGTAGGCGAGGGCTGTAGCGGATTTGGCTCGGCGGGCTCACTTTATATCAGCCTGCAACCACCTTTCCCGGGTTCATGATTCCCTTGGGATCGAAAGCCTGCTTGATCTGCTTCATCATCGCCATTTCAACAGGCGAGCGGATAGCGGCCAGTTCATCGCGTTTGAGCTGTCCGATTCCATGCTCGGCTGAAATCGAGCCGTCGAGCGCCAGGACAATGGCGTGGACGATCTCGTTCATCTCTTTCCAGCGCGACAGAAACGCGCCTGTGTCCGCGCCGACCGGCTGTGAGATGTTGTAGTGGATGTTCCCGTCGCCCATATGTCCGAACGCGACGATGCGCGCATCCGGCATGGCTTTCAGAACGGCCGCATCTGCCTTGGTCAGAAATTCGGGCACCCGAGCCACGGGCACCGACACATCATGCTTGATGGATCCGCCTTCGGGTTTTTGAGCCCATGACATGGATTCCCTGAGCGTCCAGAAAGCCTGGCGCTGGGCTTCGGTTTCCGCAGCCGCCGCATCGCGGATAAGGCCTTGCTCGTCGGCAGCGACGTAGAGCCCTTCGAGCATCGCGCGTGCGGCGTCCTGCGACTGGCCTGACGAGATGTCGATAAGCGCGTACCACGGGTGGGGCTCGCCCAAAGGATCGCGCACCCCCTCGATATGCCGGGTGGTGAAGTCGATGCCGATGCGTGGCATCAGTTCAAAGCCGGTCAGTGAAGGCCCGCAATAGTCCTGCGCCAGCCGGAACAATTTCAGCGCCGCATCGGGGCTGTCAACACCGGCATAGATGGTCTCATGGCCGCTGGGTGTTGGAAACAGTTTGAGGACAGCGGCGGTAATGATGCCAAGCGTGCCCTCCGCGCCGATGAACAGATCGCGAAGGTCGTAGCCGGTGTTGTCCTTCTTCAAGGCCCGCAAGCCGTGCCAGATCTCGCCGTTCGGCAAGACCACTTCCAGCCCCAGGCACAGCTGGCGCATATTGCCATAGGCAAGCACAGCCGTGCCGCCCGCGTTCGACGACAGGTTGCCGCCAATCTGGCAGGAGCCTTCCGACCCCAGGGAAAGTGGAAACAGCAAGCCCGCGTCGCTTGCCGCCTGCTGCGCGTTGGCGAGCACCACGCCGGCCTCTGCCACCATGGTCTGGCCCACCAGATCGAGCGAGCGGATGGCATTGAGCCGGGCAAGCGAAATCACGATCTCACCCTGACCGGGCCGTGGCGACTGGCCGCCCACCAGGCCTGTATTACCGCCCTGGGGGACGACAGGCGTTCCGGTCTCATTGGCCAGGCGCAGGATCGCAGAGACCTCCTGGGTATCTGCTGGCTTCAACACCAGCGGGCTCTCACCCTTGTACAGCCCTCGCGGCTCGCTCAGATGCGGCGCGATGTCGGACGGCTCGGTCACGGCGTGTTGCGCGCCGGTGATGGCTGTGAAGCGGGCGATAAGCGACGAGTCGATCTGGGAGTTCAGCATAGGCAACGATTTAGCGCCCGGCTTCTCTCAAGTCGAGATGTCAATCACGTGGCATGGCTTGATGGGCAATATAATAACCGGTTTCAGTCGCGCGGCGCTGCCGCGCGGTTGAGCCGGTCATTGATCGCCTCGCCAAGCCCGTGTTGCGGGACCGGTGCGACGGCAATTCCCGTCGCTTGGCTCGCATCAGCACGTTTGAGCATCGAAAACAGATTGGCCGCAGCCTCGCGCAGGTCACCCAACGGGGAAAGGTCCAGCACCAGTGAGGCCTTGTCTTGTCCATCAAGCGGCTTTCCACCAAACTGAAGGATTGCCTCACCCGGCAGCACGCTGGTTGCATTGAGCCGCAGCGCGGCGTCCGGAGCATAATGGGACTTCAGCATGCCCGGTGCGATCACACTCGTCTGCGCATCAGGGCCAGGGCGGTCCACCGCCACACCCGCTGCCGTTTCGATGGCGTCGACAGGAATGCCGCCGGGCCTGAGCAACGTCAGCTTATCGCCGTTCACCGCAAGGATGGTCGATTCCACGCCGACCCGGCAGGGGCCGCCATCAAGAACGAGGTTGATCCGCCCATCAAGGTCATCTGCCACATGGCGCGCTGATGTCGGGCTGATCCGGCCCGACCGATTGGCGCTTGGTGCGGCCAGCGGGCCGCCAAAGCTCTTTATCAGTGTGCGGGCAAAGCCTTCAGGGATCCGCACGGCCGCAGTCTCAAGCCCTGCGGTTGCAAGCTCATGTATCCCGCCATCCGGATTGAGCGGCAGCACCAGGGTCAGTGGTCCTGGCCAGAACGCCGCCGCGAGCTTTTCCGCAAGCGGTGTGAACAGGACATGTGCCCTCGCCATATCCATGTCGGACACATGCGAAATCAATGGATTGAAACGCGGTCGGCCCTTGGCCTCGTAGATTGCTGTGATGGCTGAAGGGTTGGTGGCATCTGCTGCAAGTCCGTAGACTGTTTCCGTGGGCACGGCGACAGCTTCGCCGCGGCGCAAAGCCTCGACAGCCGCTCTGAGCGTGTTCGGATCTGAAACCGTAAGGATCTGCGTCATGCCATCACCATATCATCGGCGCTGGCTCTATCAGTCGCTCCGGCGGGATGCAACGCCGCGGGAAATCCGCTGACTACGAGAAAAACGGCACAAAAAATGCAAATTTAGACAGTTGGTTTAGGGCCTGTGGACAATCATCTTGACGCAATCAGGGTCGCGGCAAGGTTCCAACTGGCTGTGTAGCTACAGTCCGTTTTGTCATAGCGTGTTGCTATGCCTCTGAATTCCTTGATCTTCGCGAAGTAGTTTTCAACCAGATGCCGCCACTTGTAGGCTTCGACATCGTAGTCACGCTGTTGCTTTCGGTTTGATTTCGGTGGGATCACGGCGCTTGCGCCACGCTCATCCAACTCCTCTAGAAGCCAGTTCGCGTCGAATGCTTTATCCGCCATTAGCGCGCCGAAGGAGACATCCCGGATCAGCGGCGCAACGCCTTTCATGTCGTGCGCATGACCCGGCAGCAGCAGAAAGCGGACCAAGTTGCCAAGAGCATCGACGAGTGCAACGATTTTGGTCGTCAGGCCGCCGCGTGAGCGCCCGATGGCCTGAGCCTGAGTCCCCCTTTTGCGCCAGCTGCCTTCTGGTGAACCTGAACAATGGTGCCGTCGATGAGCGCATATTCGAGGTCGGGGTCACCGCTCATGGCTTTGAAAAGACCCTCGAATACTCCCGCCTTCGCCCAGCGGCGAAACCGCCGAAACTGACTGTTCCAATTCCCGAAAGCTGGCGGCAGGTCGCGCCATGGTGAGCCGGTCCGAACGCGCCAAAAAACTGATTCAAGAAACAGCCGATTGTCTCTTGCCGTGGCTCCCGCATCGCTGGCCTTTCCACGCAAATGCGGCTCAAGTCGCTGCCATACATCATCCGTCACCACAAAGCGCTGCTCGTTCATTCAAACCTCCGTTTGGAAAGTTTGAATCAGAAATCAAACCCGATGGGAATCCTGAATGTCCACAGGCCCTAGTTAGACGATAACCTTTTGCGCTACACAATAGCCATGAAGAAGAAATTCGAAGAGATACTTTGATGAGCAACCCGATATCCCCGGAAAGATCTGTCGGCATCCGTGTCGCCACCGCGATGTTCCAGATGGGTATCGAGGGCCTGCCACGCAATTACGAGCTCGTTTACGAAGCCTACTCGGGCCAAAATTCTGATTTAACGAAGGAATTTGTCGCGATTGGCAAGGTCAAGTCGCAACAGGCGCTGGATGAGCTCGGCCGGAAATACCTGCCGCACCATCATGAAGCAACGGTCCTGAGCAAGACCAGCGATCACATGCGCCATCAGATGGCGTCGTTCATTGATCTCCTCGAAGAAGAGAAAACATCACTGAACGATTATGGCAAAATCATCGGTGAAGCCTCACGCAGCATTTCGGTTGAAGGTGAGATCGATCGTGAAACTCTGGTCAAATCGATTCAGCAGTTGAGCCAGGCGACTGAACAGCAAACCTCCAAGAGCCAGGCCATGGCGGCTGCGGCACAGCAGCAGGCTCAATCGATCGAGGAGGTGAAATCCGAAATCGACAGTTTTGAACGGATGAAATTTGTCGATCCGTTGACCGGCCTCGCCAACCGCCGCTCATTTAACAAGGCGGTTGCAAAAGTCTATGCCAATCCGGATCTTCCGATGATGTGCGGTTTGGGCTTCGCCCAGATTGACGGCTTCAGCGGCTTGGCCGCATCCGGCGAGAGCTCCGGCCCCGATAGCTTGGCGGGTGACCACTTCGTTCGCCACGTCGGCAAGCTGCTTCACGAGGTCAACAGGAATGGCGAATTTGTCGCGCGCCTGGACAAGGACCGGTTCGCCTTTCTGATCAACTCTGCCGAGGAATCCGAAATCATGAGGTTGATCGACGGGTTTCGCGCCGGCATTGCCTCCCGGCCGATGATCAGCCAGAAGAATGGCCGCAGCCTCGGCAATGCCACGCTTTCGTTCGGCGTTGCCATGTCGACCCTGGCCAACAGTGCCACCGAACTGATGAGCTTTGCCGAAAAGGCCATGGTGATGTCAGCCAAGAACGGTGGCAACCGCGCCACTCTCTATTCCGACAAGGCGCCAACTGGCGCCAGCCGTGACTGGATGATTTACCGGCCCTGACCCTTCGGGCAAGGCGTGCGGTGCACACGGGACTCGGTTGATCCACAAGCTGCCGATTGAGCCCCGCAGGTATCCCTGACATAAGTGTCACAGCGTCGCATCCACCCATCCAAAGGTGGATTGTCGCATCAACGTAAATTGACGTTTACGTAAAAATCACTTAGCGCTAAAGACTGGTTTTGCATCTGCCATCACCACGACTTTGGAGCCAGGGAGAAGACGATATGTATCGTGCACCGGTTGAGGAAATTGCCCATACGTTGAAATCCGTCGCGGGCCTGCGCAAGGCGCTTGAGGCCGGCCGCTTTGGCGATCTTGGCGAAGATCTGGTCGACGCCATTCTGGCCGAGGCCGGTCGCTTTGCCACCGACCAGATTGCCCCGCTCAACGAGATTGGCGACACCCACGGCGCAGTGCTCGAGGATGCTGCGGTCACCACGCCGCCCGGCTGGAAAGAGCTCTATCGCAACTGGATCGATGGTGGCTGGAATGGCCTGACCGGACCGGAAGAGTTTGGCGGGCAGGGCCTGCCGATGCTGCTCTCGGTCGCAGCTCTGGAGATGTGGAATTCCGGATCGCTCGCCTTCGGCATTGGCCCGACGCTGACCATGGGCGCTGTCGAGGCTCTGGAAAAGCACGCCACCGATGAACTCAAGGCCAGATATCTCGAACAGCTCGTCACCGGCGAATGGATGGGGACCATGAACCTCACCGAGCCGCAGGCCGGCTCCGACCTCAACGCGCTCAAGGCGCGCGCCGAACCTGTCGGCGACGGTACCTACCGGATTTTCGGCCAGAAGATCTACATCACCTATGGCGAGCATGATTTCACCGACAACATCATTCATCTGGTGCTGGCGCGGCTGCCCGATGCGCCGGCCGGCACCCGCGGCATCTCGCTGTTTCTGGTGCCCAAGTTCTTCGTAGGTGATGATGGCTCGCTCGGCGCGCGCAATGACGTGTTCTGCTCGGGCCTCGAGCACAAGCTCGGCATCCATGCCTCGCCCACCTGCACCATGATCTATGGCGACGGCAAGTTCGGCGATCAGCCCGGCGCCATCGGCTGGTTGATCGGCGAGGAGAACCGGGGTCTGGCCTGCATGTTCACCATGATGAACAATGCCCGCCTGGCCGTCGGCATGCAGGGCGTGGCGATTGCCGAAACCGCCTATCAGAAGGCGCTCGCCTACGCCCGGGAGCGCACCCAGGGCCGCGCGCCGGGCTTTAAGGGCGAGGGCATGAGCCCAATCATCGAGCATCCCGATGTCGCCCGCATGCTGATGACCATGAAGGCGCTCACCCAGGGCGCCCGCGCGATCTGCTACTCCTGTGCCGAGGCGCTGGATATGGCGCGGGTCAGCGAGGGCGACGAGGCGAAAGCCTGGGCCGAGCGCGCAAGCCTGATCACCCCGATTGCCAAGGCCTTTGCCACCGACATCGGCATGGAAGTCGCCTCGCTCGGCGTTCAGGTCCATGGCGGCATGGGCTTCATCGAGGAGACCGGTGCCGCACGGTATCTGCGCGACGCCCGCATTGCCCCGATCTATGAAGGCACCAACGGCATTCAGGCGATCGATCTGGTGATGCGCAAGCTTCCGCTCTCGGGCGGCGACACCGTCAAGGCCCTGATCTCTGACTTCAAGGCCGACGCCGAGGCCGCCCGTGCCTCCAATGCGCCGCGCCTGGATGGCGTTGCCGAGCATCTTGATGCCGCGATTGCCGATCTCGAAACCGCCACCGCCTATCTCCAGTTGGCCATTTCGGAAGGCCGTCAGACCGATGCCCTGGCGGGAGCGACACCCTATCTCAGGCTCTTCGGCCTGACCGCAACAGCCGCCATGCTGGCCCGCGGCGCGCTTGCCGATATTGATGCGCCGGAGGCCGATGGCCGTGCGGCGCTCGCCAAATTTGCAGCCATCAGCCTTGCGCCGGAGACGGCCGGGCTGTGCGTCACCATCACCACCGGGGCCGACAGCCTCGAAGCGGCCCAGGCTGCACTCGCCTGAACGCGAAAAGGGACACCATATGAGCGATCACATTCTCACCCAACGCGCGGGCGAAACCGGCGCCATCAACGTCATCCGCTTCAACCGGCCTGAAAAGAAGAACGCCATCACCCGCGACATGTATGCGGTCATGGCCAGGGCGCTGGTCGCCGGCGATGCCGATGACAGTGTGCGCGTGCATGTGATGCTGGGAACTCCGGGCGCGTTCAGTTCGGGCAATGACATGCAGGATTTCATGGCCGTGGCCATGGGCGGCGCCAAGGGCACCGAGGTGTTTGATTTCCTGATCGCGCTGGCGACGGTGAAAAAGCCGGTGGTCTCCGGTGTTGATGGATTGGCAATCGGCATCGGCACCACCATCCACATGCATTGCGATTTGACCTTCGCCACTCCGGACTCGCGTTTCCACACGCCATTTGTCGATCTGGCGCTTGTGCCCGAAGCCGGCTCCAGCCTGCTGGCGCCAGCCGTCATGGGGCATCAGAAGGCCTTTGCGCTGCTCGCCGCGGGCATCCCGTTTTCAGGCGAGGAGGCCGAGCAGGCAGGCCTGATCTTCAAGACAGCATCCGCTGATGAGCTCGAACCGATGGTCTTCGCGGCCGCCGAAAACCTGGCGCAAAAGCCGCCCAAGGCGCTGGCCATCGCCCGCCGACTCATCAAGCCCGATCCGGAAGCCGTGGTCGCCCGCATCCGTGAGGAAGGCGAGCTGTTCGCCGCGCAGCTCAAGAGCGCCGAGGCGCTCACAGCGTTCCAGACCTTCATGGCCCGCAAAAAATAGATGCAATTGCAAGTTCTCGCCTGTCTTCGCGTAATCTGCCGGGGTACCATCGCGTACCCGTCACAGGACACCGGTATGGATGAATGCCGCAGTCCTGATGACCGCAGATCAAGGGAGAGATCATGTTCCATCTACGTTCAACCGTCCTCGCGGCGGTGATTGCCACCGGCGCCATGGCTGCTGGCAACGCCCTCGCTGAAAACCGCATCGACACCCAGCGCCACGATGCGCCGGAACTCTCGGCCTATGGCGAGTACAAGGTCGGCGTGCGCACGCTCGAGATGGTCAATCCCGGCCAGATCGACATTCTGGCCATCGATCCGGCTGCCGAAAAGCCTGCTGAGTGGCCGCGCTACGACCGCCCGCTGAGCGTCGAGGTCTGGTATCCCGCCGAGAGCACGGCTGAAGGCTCCACCGAACTCAAGGCCTATCTGCGTGACGGCAAGACCGAGGTCAAGCTTGTAGGCCAGGCCATGCGCGAAGCCGCACCGCTTGCGAGCGAAGAGGCCCTGCCGCTGGTCATCATCTCGCACGGCTATCCCGGCAACCGCTTCCTGCTGGCGCATCTGGCCGAAAACATCGCCTCCAAGGGCTATGTCGTGGCCTCGATCGACCACACCGATTCCACCTACCGCACCCGCGCCGCCTTCGGCTCGACACTGGTCAACCGCTCGCTCGACCAGACCTTCGTGCTGGGTGAGCTGGCGCGTCTCGCTGGTGAGGACGGCAACTTCTTGAATGGCCTCGCCGACGCCGATAATGCGGCCGTCATCGGCTATTCGATGGGCGGCTACGGCGCCATCATCACTGCGGGCGGCGGTGTCACCCAGGCCGCCGTCGATCTGAGCTGGGGCGGCCCGCACGGCACGCTCGGCGTGCATTTGAGCGGCAGCGACAGCCACAATGGCTTGCCCGATCCGCGCATCAAGACCATCGTCGCCTTCGGCCCATGGGGCATGGAGCGCGGCTTCTGGGATGCCGAGACGCTCAAGGGCATCAAGATCCCGTCGCTGTTCATCGCCGGTTCCATCGACGATGTCTCGGGCTATGAGAAGGGCGTGCGCGCCATCTGGCAGGGCACATCCAGCGCCGACCGCTCGCTGCTGACCTTCGACAACGCCAACCACAATGCCGGCGCCCCGATGCCCGCGCCCGCCGAGGCCGACAAGGTCGACGCAGACCTCGGCTTCAATCTCGCCGAACACTACAATGACGCGGTCTGGGATTCGGTGCGGATGAACAACATCTCGCAGCACTTCGTCACCGCCTGGCTCGGCCACTATCTCAAGGGCGACGAGACCATGGCCGCCTATCTCGACCTCACCCCCCCCGCCAATGACGGCGTCTGGGCCCGCGAAGACGACGGCACCAACAAGCCCGAACACACCCACTGGAACGGCTTCCAGAACCGCACCGCCAAGGGCCTGCGCTACGAGGTGCTCAAGGCCGGGGAATAAGGCGTAAGGTTTGATTGCAAAGGAAGGCGGCGCATTGAGGTGTGCCGCCTTTTTGTGTGCGTCGGTGCTGCTAGGGCGTCCCAATTTGTCGGTCATCCTGGCCTTGAGCTACAAACCCCTCCCCAACCCCTCCCCACAAGGGGGAGGGGCTTAACCCGGCTTCGGCGACCGTCCTCGCATCGACTGTTGAACCTGTTGCAAGGTCTGCAGTGAGGGCATTGAGCCTGCGGCAATCCTAGCCCCTCCCCCTTGTGGGGAGGGGTTGGGGAGGGGCCTTCTTGGGGTTGGCGGCAACAACCGGCTTGCATGAAGGCAGGGCGCGGCAAGTGCCGCCCCCTCACAAAGCGCGTCCAGCGGTCGGCTGCGCCGTACGCGGACTTGCTATCCTCTCCCACAAGGGGAGAGGAGGGATCCAACACCTACCGCCGCGACCGCTCCAGCAGTGCCACCACTTCCACGTGGCTCGACCACAGGAACTGGTCGATCGGCGTCACCGAGGTGATCCTGTAGCCGCCCGCAATCAGGATTTCGAGGTCGCGGGCCAGTGTCACCGGGTTGCACGAGACCGCGGCGATGCGGGGGACCATGGATTTGGCGATCTCGCGGGCCTGGGCCTCGGCGCCGGCGCGCGGCGGGTCGAAGGCGAGGCCCTGATAGGTCTTGAGCTCGGAAAACATCACCGGGCGGCGGAACAGGTCGCGCCGCTCCACGCTGACGGGCTTGATGCCCTGGGCGTGGCGCGCGGCCCTGTCGAGCGCGGCAAGGGCGGCCTCTTCGCTCTCCACCGCATGCACATGGCTGTTGGCGGCGAGCCGGAGCGTAAACGTGCCGGATCCCGAAAACAGATCCACCACCCGCTTGGCCTTTTTCAGATGTCCGGTGACCAGATCGCCCATGATCGCCTCGGCGGCCTCGCTGGCCTGCACGAAGCCGCCCGGTGGCGGGTTGACCGTCACGGTGCCGAATGTGAGCTGCGGCGGCTGCTTCTCGATCAGCAACTCGCCATTGAAACTGAGCCGCGCGATGCCTTGCTCCTTGCGGGTCACGGCGATGATCCGCAGCCGTTCGGTCTCGCTCAGCTTGAACGGGCCATCCACGGCGAGATCAAAGCCTGCCGCCGTGTCGACAACGGTGAGCCTGAACGCCTCCTTGCCGATGGCCACGGCCGCCGCCATGCGGGTGAGGACCGGCAGGGCCGCATTGATCCGCGCTGTCGCAACCACGCAGCTCTCCACTGGCACGATCTGGTGGCTCTGGGCCTTGTTGAAGCCAAGCACGGCGCCGGTCTCGGTGCGCCGCGCGGCAAACACCACCCGCCGTCTCGAATGCTGCGCGCCGCCCACGAGATCGCCGACCTCGGTCTTGATGCCACGGCTTTCAAGCGCCGACACCACCAGCCCGCGCTTCCAGTCCCGGTAGGCCTCATCCGCCATGTGCTGCAGCGCGCAACCGCCGCACTGGGCGTCGTCGCTGTCCGGTCCGAAATGCGGGCAGGGCGGTTCGACCCGGTTCGCCGAAGCGGTGAGCACCGCCATCAGCGTGCCGCGCCCCTTGTCCACCGCCGCGGTGATCACGTCGCCCGGCAGCGTGAAGGGCACGAAAACCTGACCGGAAGCGGTCTCGGCAATGCCGTCGCCCTGTCCGCCGAGCTTCGAGATGTCGAGTGTCTGAGCGCTCATGATTTGACGCCTCCAATCAGAAATTCATGGTTGCCGTCGCTGCCCGCAATCGGTGATGCGACGGGGCCAACGGCACGCCAGCCCGGCATCGCGCCGAGCCAGGCGGCCAGCTCCTCGGCGATAAGCGGACCCTGCGCCGGATCCTTCAACAGCCCGCCCTTGCCGATACCTGCGCGCCCCACCTCGAATTGCGGTTTGACCAGCAGAACCGCAAAGGCGCCGGGTGCGGCAAGCGTCAGGGCAGGCGGCAGCGCCAGCTTCAGAGAGATGAAACTGACATCGGAGACCACAGCGCCGATCTCGTGGCCTGCGAGATGATCGGCCCCCAGTTCACGGGCGTTCAGGCCCTCGAGATTGCTCACCCGGCTGTCGCGGGTCAGCGAGGGGTGCAACTGGTCATGGCCGACATCCACCGCGATCACATGGGCGGCACCCGCCTCCAGCAGCACCTGGGTGAAGCCGCCGGTCGAGGCGCCGATGTCGAGCGCGGTGCGGCCTGCCGGATCAAACCCGAAGGCTTCCAGCCCGGCCTTGAGCTTGAGCGCCGCGCGCGAGACATAGGCCTGCGCCGGATCGGCGATGTCGATTGCTGCGGTGGGGCTGACCAGCACGCCGGCTTTCATGAGCACCTTGCCATCCACCGTGATCGCGCCGCGCGAAATCGCATCGCGGGCCCGTGCCCGGCTTTCATAATGTCCGAGCCGGACCAGTATCTGGTCGAGCCGGTCTCGATCCGGTGCATGTGCGGTAGGTGAAGTGTGGGAGCAGCGCGCCATGACGCCCTCATCGCCCGGAAGCCGGGCCGGGGCAAGCGCTTTTGTGCACAAAAGGGTATGTCTCAGTAGCGGATGATGCTGCTGCTGGTCTGCTGGGGGCCATCGAACATAGGCCATTCCGCTTTGCCGCTGTCGACCAGCCGCTGGCGCAGTGGCGGGAACAGATGGTTGCGTTCGGTCAGGTCCAGGGATCCGCGGATCTCGCCGAGCTTGGGCTGCAGCATCCGGATCGCGGCTTCCTCGATCCGGCGGTCATAGGTGGGCCGGGCCTCGGTGGCCCTTGCGGATTCGCAGGCCAAAACCATGACAGACAGAATAACGGCATATGAAAATGCCGTATGCCCCGTTGCCCTCTGGTCCGGTTTCGCAATCATGGTGCCCCAAAGTCCCCAACTTCACCTCAAGGGATACCATCAGGACCTTTCAGAACGGCCAAAAGACGTGGTTAGGAAAGGGCAAACGTCTATGGTTTCAGGAGTGTAACCGCGGCACCGGCGGGGTTCTCGGTGCCGAGCGCGCGAAACACCGTGTCGACGATGCCTTTCCGGTCGAGACCGGCGCGGGCGTACATCACATCCGGTGACGCGTGGTCCATGAAGATGTCCGGCAGCACCATCGAACGCACCTTGAGCCCGCCATCCAGCAGCCCTTCGGTGGCGAGGAACTGCAGTACATGGCTGCCAAAGCCGCCGACCGAGCCTTCCTCGATGGTGATCAGCACCTCGTGGTGACGCGCCAGCTGCCGGATCAGCTCATGGTCCAGCGGCTTGGCAAAGCGCGCATCGGCCACCGTCGTGGAAAGGCCTGCGGCGTCAAGATCTTCGGCAGCGACCAGGCATTCCGCCAGCCGGGTGCCGAAGGAGATCAACGCCACCTTCGACCCTTCGCGCATCACCCGGCCCTTGCCGATTTCAAGGATCTGGCCGCGCTCTGGCATGTCCACTCCGACGCCTTCACCGCGCGGGTAGCGAAACGAAAGCGGCCCCTCGTCATAGGCGACAGCGGTGCGCACCATGTGCTTGAGTTCCGCCTCGTCGGCCGCCGCCATCACCACGAAGCCGGGCAGGCAGGCGAGATAGGTGGTGTCGAAGGAGCCCGCATGGGTGGCGCCATCGGCCCCCACAAACCCGGCGCGGTCGATCGGAAAACGCACCGGCAGCTTCTGGATCGCCACATCATGGACAACCTGATCATAGCCGCGCTGCAGGAAGGTGGAATAGATCGCACAGAACGGTTTCAGACCCTCGGTCGCCATCCCGGCCGCAAACGTCACCGCGTGCTGCTCGGCGATCCCCACATCGAAGGTCCGCTCGGGGAACACCTTGGCGAATTTGTCGACCCCGGTGCCCGAAGGCATCGCAGCGCTGATGGCAACGATCTTGTCGTCATAGCCGCCTTCCTGAACCAGCGTCTCCCCAAACACGGCCGTGTAGCTCGGCGCGTTCGGCTTGGCCTTGGCCTGGGTTCCGGTGATCACGTCGAATTTGGAGACGCCGTGATACTTGTCGGCCGCGGCTTCCGCCGGCCCATAGCCCTTGCCCTTCTGGGTGACCACATGAATGAGCACCGGCCCGTCGCCATTGTCGCGCACATTGCGCAGCACCGGCAGAAGGTGGTCGAGATTGTGCCCGTCAATCGGCCCGATGTGGTAAAATCCCAGTTCCTCGAACATGGTGCCGCCGGTCACATAGCCGCGCGCATGCTCGACGGCGCGGGTGATCGCCCGGTCGATGTTCTTGCCGAGATAGGCAGTGAGCTTCTTGCCGAAATCGCGGAACCCCATATAGGTCCGGCCCGACGCCATTCGCGCCAGATAGGCGCTCATTGCGCCGGTCGGCGGCGCAATCGACATGTCGTTGTCGTTGAGGATCACAATCAGCCGCGCATCCAGCGCTCCGGCATTATTGAGCGCTTCGAACGCCATGCCGGCCGACATGGCGCCGTCGCCGATGACGGAAACCACATGGCGCGGCTTGTTCTGCAATTGGCTTGCCACCGCCATCCCGAGGCCGGCTGAAATCGACGTCGAGGAATGCCCCGCGCCGAAATCGTCATATTCGCTTTCGGACCGCTTGGTGAATCCCGAGAGCCCGTTTTCCTGCCTGAGCGTGCGGATCCGGTCGCGCCGGCCGGTCAGGATCTTGTGCGGGTAGCACTGATGCCCCACATCGAAGATCAGCCGGTCATGCGGCGTATCGAAAACCTTGTGGATTGCGACTGTCAGTTCCACGACCCCAAGCCCGGCACCCAGATGGCCACCGGTGTGCGATACGGCATCGATCATCTCCGCGCGCAATTCATCGGCCAGCTGCGGCAATTGCTTGTCGTCGATCTGTTTCAGGTCAGATGGGGACCGGACTGTGTCCAGAAGCGGGGTATTTGGCGGGTTTGTCACGTCATGCCTCACAATCGATCACGGCGTAACCCGGAACGATTGGTGTGTAAACCCGGTTAAACGTCGCAATTTCTGGCAGGACAGGAGCGCCAGTTCCGTCAAACGTAGGACATAGGATCACGGCGTCAATCGGGCAGTGGGATAAACTCTTCCTCGTCCCCGGGCACGATGTCGAAGCGGCCTGAACGCCATTCCGCCTTGGCCTGCTCGATCCGTTCCTTGGAAGACGAGACGAAGTTCCACCAGATGTGGCGTTTGCCGGGCATGCTGTCGCCGCCAAACAGCATCATTCTCGCGCCTGATGGCCCTGCTTTGATGGTGATGGCGTCGCCGGGGCGGAACACCAGCAGCTGATCGGGACCAAACCGGTCGCCGGCGATCTCGATCTCGCCTTCGAGAAGATAGAGCGCGCGCTCCTCCCACTCGGCATCAAACGGGGCTGAGGCCGAACCCTCCAGGCGAAGATCGATGTAGAGCGTGCCCGCATGCTGCTTGACCGGCGAAAGCGCGCCGCCAAACCGTCCCATCACCACACGGGCATGACTGCCGCCGTCGCTCAGCTCGGGCAATGCGGTTGTCGGCGTGTGCTCGAAGCCGGGGTCCATTTCCTCCAGGGATTCGGGCAGCGCCAGCCAGGTCTGAAGACCGGACATCGACAGCGGATTGCCACGCATTTCCTCGGGCGAGCGTTCCGAATGCACGATGCCGCGGCCGGCCGTCATCAGGTTCACGTCACCGGGCCTGATTACCATCTCGGTGCCCAGGCTGTCGCGGTGCCGGATCGCGCCGTCAAACAGATAGGTGACGGTCGACAGCCCGATATGTGGATGCGGACGCACGTCCATCGCGTCACCGGCCTTGATGATGGCAGGTCCCATCCGGTCAAAAAAGATGAAGGGCCCCACCATGCGCCGGCGCGCGGTGGGCAGCGCCCGGCGGACAGAAAATCCGCCAATGTCGCGCGAGGAGGGGATGATCAGATGTTCGATCGCATCGCAGGAGAAGGCATCACCGGGTTCCGGGTCACCGCCTGGAAAGAAGCTCATGCCGTTCTCCTTTTTGGTCGAATTTACTCCGCGTCCAGCGGCTCCGTTCCAGCCGCCTGGCCCTGCCGGTCGAGACGGATTTTCTCGATCCGCTTCTCCGCAGCAGACAGCAATTTCTCGCAATGGGCCTTGAGCGCTTCGCCGCGCTCATAGATCTCGATCGACTTGTCGAGCGCCACATCGCCGCGTTCAAGCTGCTCGACAATGCCTTCCAGTTCGGCAACCGCCGCTTCAAAGCTCATCGCTGAAATTTCGTTGGCTTGGCTCATCGCTCAACCCCTCTGCAGGCGCATGACATGGGCCGCCGCCGATTCGGCGAGGCCAACAAGATCATAGCCGCCTTCAAGCAGGCTGACGACCCGGTTGCCCGCGGTGCGGCCCGCGATCTCCATCACCTTGCCGGTGGCCCAGTCGAAATCATCGGCCGTGAGATTGATTTCAGCCAGCGGATCGCGGTGATGCGCGTCAAACCCGGCCGAAATGATGATCAGATCGGCCCGCGCCTCTTCAAGAGCCGGCAGGATGCGGGTCTTGAAGGCCTCGCGGAAATGGTCGCTGCCATCATTGACCGACAGCGGCGCGTTGAAGATGTTGCCCTTGCCGGTCTCACGCAGCGCGCCGGTGCCGGGATAGAGCGGCATCTGGTGGGTCGACAGATACACCACGCTGGCGTCGTCATAGAAGATGTCCTGGGTGCCGTTGCCGTGATGCACGTCCCAGTCGACAATCGCCACCCGCTCGGCGCCATAGGCCTTCTGGGCATGGCGCGCCGCGATGGCTGCCTGGTTGAACAGGCAGAAGCCCATGGAACGGTTTATCTCGGCATGGTGTCCAGGCGGGCGCGTGGCCACAAAGGCATTGTCGGCCTGACCGCCAAACACCGCATCAACCGCCGCCATGGCGCCGCCGACCGAAATCAGCGCAGCTTCCATAGCGCGCGGACCCGCCACCGTGTCCTCGTCGATGCGCGCCATGCCGCTTTCGGGGATCGTCGAGCGGATGCGCTCGAGATAGTTCTCGGGATGAACCGTCAGCACGGTTTCCGCCGCAGCCTCCGGCGCCAGATGCCGCACCAGCGGGTTGAAATTCTCATGCTCGAACACGGCCTCAAGGGCGCGCAGCCGGTCAGGCCGCTCGGGATGCCCGGCGGGTACCTCGTGTTCGAGACAGATCGGATTGGAATAATAGAACGTGGTCATCCATCCTATCTAGCGATCAATTGTGGCCGATGCCAGTGGTAGCGCAGAACTCGCACAGATCGCTCCGCATCAATGTCCCCTTCGGTTGAAAAACCAGGCTTATTTTTAGGGAATATTGAACAAAAAGCGAACATGTATAGTCTGAACCGATGACGATTCGGCTTTCAAACACAGCGGCCCGGCGGATCTTTCTGGCCAGGCAGGGGCTTTCCGGCTCTCCGGCCCAGGCCTTGGCCAAGCAGGATCTGCTGGAACTGATCAAGGCGATCGGTTTTGTCCAGGTCGACAGCATTTCCACGGTCGAACGCGCCCACAACCAGATCCTGTTTTCCCGCAACCAGACCTTCCGCAAACGTCATCTGGCCGCTTTGCTGGAACAGGACCGGGAACTGTTCGAGCACTGGACCCATGATGCGGCGATCCTGCCTTCGGCATTCTATCCCTATTGGAAGCACAAGTTCATTCGCAACGAAACAACCATGCGCCAGCGCTGGACCAAATGGCACGGCGAGGACTTCGACAAGGCATTTGGCGAGACCTATGCCCATATTGTTGACAACGGTGCCGTGCTTGCCCGCGAGATAAAGCAGTCAGACCATAAATCCGGCGGCTGGTGGCAATGGCACCCCTCCAAGAAAGCGCTTGAGTACTTCTGGCACACCGGCAAGCTGGCGATCAGCGCGCGGCAGAACTTCCAGAAAGTCTATGATCTGAGCGAGCGGGTCATTCCCGCCGGTCATCTTGAGGCCGAGGTCAGCCATGACCAGTTCATCGACTGGGCCTGCCGCAGTGCGCTCGAGCGGTTGGGGTTTGCCACCCATGGTGAAATCGCCGCCTTCTGGGATTTGGTGTCGCCCGAAGAGGCGAAAAACTGGGTCGCGGCCAACCGTGAGCAGCTTGATGAGGTCGAGATCGAATGCACCGGTGGCATCAAGCCGCGTGCCGGCTATGCGCTTGCGGGATTGTCGTCCAATCCCGATGACTGGCCCGAGCCGCCCGGCCGGGTCCGGGTGCTCAGCCCGTTCGATCCTGTTTTGCGGGACCGCAACCGGGCCGAACGCCTGTTCGGCTTCCGTTACCGTATCGAGGTTTTCGTACCGGAGGCAAAGCGCGAGTATGGCTACTATGTCTTTCCACTGCTTGAAGGGGACCGGATTATCGGCCGTATCGACATGAAGGCCGACCGCAAGGCAGGAACCCTCAACGTCACCCGGCTCTGGCTTGAACCCGGGGTGCGCGCGTCGGCCGGCCGCATGTCCAAACTCGATGCGGAGCTTGCCCGGGTGGCACGGTTTGCGGGTGTTGGGGAGATCGTCTACGCGCCGGGATGGAACGCTGGGTGAAGCCGTCAGATATCAGGGCCTGATCACCAGCAGATCGCCGCTCCCGGTCGCGGTCACGATCTGTCCGTCAACCAGCGCAATCGCTCTGTCGATGGGGCCGGGGAGGGCGATGTCGGCTCTGTCAGACAATGGGAACCTTAGCCGGCGCCGGTCCTGCGAGGGCAGAACCAGCTCTGTCCGGCCGCCAAACTCGCCCACGGCGGAAAGATCGAGTTCGCGCGATCCGATCACGTGGTTGGAGAGATCAAGCGCAATGTCATTGCGCTCTGAAACCGCGCCATCCCTGAAATTGAGCGCAAACAGCCGCCCGCCGATATGCGGCGTCCGCACGCCATAGATCGTAAAGCCGCCATCCGGGCGTGGAACCAGACCGGCAATGTTGAGCCAGCGGTTGGGACGGCCGTTTTCGCTGCCGGCAGCCAGTTCGCGCAAATCACCATCGGCAAGGCCGTAGATCGCCACGCCACCACCGCCGGTGCGAGAAGCCCGTAGTGTGATGATCTCGTTGGTGCCGTTGCCGTCCAGATCTGCAATGCGGGGCGTGATGTCCTCGAACACCTGCGCCTCGGGCAGGATGAGCTCCAGCTCCCGCCCGTCCTGAGTGGCGACCACCAGCGAGCCCGCTTCAATTGCGTCTCCCAGCACTCCATGGGCGTAGCGATTTGTGGGCCGTGCATACCAGGCTCGGCTGATGTCGCCGGACGGGGCCGTTGCGATCTCTCCATCGGGAAGCCCGTTGGCCGGTGCGGGTTTTGGGCCGGTTGGCGCTGTGGCCGGGACCACGCACAAGCCGATGGGATCGGAGCAGGGCACGATGGCCTGATAACGCTCACCCGCGTACACCAGCGCGCCGTCGCCGGTCTCAATGACACGCTGCACCGGCGCGTCTGTCTCAAGCTTTTGAACCGTCTGGGCGAGGCTAGAGGGCGCCGGCAATACGGCCAGCAGCGCCAGACTGATCAATGTCTGGCGCGCCCTTCGCATCAGATGATTTCGGTCGAGGAGATCTGGATGCCGAAGCCTTCCAGCCCCACATAGTGGCGCTCACGCGAAGCGTAGAGCTTGATCGAGGAAATGCCGAGATCCTTCAGGATCTGCGCGCCAAGCCCGATTTCCAGCCATTCGTCATCGCGCGCCTGGGCCTCGGCATGGCCTTCGCCTTCGATGATGGGGCTGCGCCGCGAAGCCTGCTTGCCGACGCCAACCGAGCCTTCGCGCAGATAGACGATCGCGCCACGCCCTTCCTTGGCCATGCGCTGCATGATCGCCGTCATCGGTGCTTCGCTGGAGAACACGTCATCAACCACGGATTCGAGATGCAGCCTGACCGGCACATCGACGCCGTCGCGAATGTCTCCGAAAACAACTGCCAGATGATGCATCGGATCCCAGGGCAGCTTGTAGGAATAGGCCTTGGCCTTGCCCGCGACGGTCTCGACCTCGAAGCTGTCGATGTGCTCGATCAATGTTTCCTTGCGCTGGCGGTAGGCGATGAGGTCTGCCACCGACACCTGCTTGAGGCCGTGCTTGACGGAAAACGCGTCCACCTGCTCGCCGCGGGTGACGGTTCCATCATCATTGACCAGCTCGCAGATCACCGCAATCGGCGGCAGACCGGCGAGCTTGCAGAGGTCCACGGCGGCTTCGGTATGGCCCGAGCGCATCAGCACGCCGCCCTCCCGCGCCACCAGCGGGAAGATGTGGCCGGGGCGGGTAAAGTCGCTGGCGCCGGCATTGGGATTGGCAAGATTGCGCGCTGTCAGCGTCCGGTCATCGGCGGAAATGCCGGTGGTGGTGCCGTGCTTGTAGTCGACCGAAACCGTAAACGCCGTCGTGTGGGCCGAATCATTGTCGGCGACCATCGCCGGAAGGTTCAGCCGCTTGGCTTCCTCGCGCGGCATCGGCGTGCAGACGATGCCCGATGAATGGCGCACGATGAAGGCCATCTTCTCAGGCGTGCAATGCACAGCAGCGACAATCAGGTCGCCTTCATTCTCGCGGCCGCCATCATCGGTGACAACAACCATTTCGCCGGCTTCCATGGCGCGGATGGCTTCAACAACACGGGTTTGATCATAGGACATGGTAATATGCTTTCAGTCGAGGCGGCCGGTCTGGCCGCGGTCTCTCAGATAGTGATCCGCGATCACGCAGGCCACCATGGCCTCGCCGATCGGGACGGCGCGGATGCCCACACAGGGGTCATGCCGGCCTTTGGTTCGCACATCCACCTCATTGCCGTCGGCGTCGATCGAACGCCGGTCATTGAGAATGGATGAGGTGGGTTTGACGGCAAAGCGGGCAACAACGGGCTGCCCGGTGGATATCCCACCCAGAATGCCGCCCGCATTGTTGGACAGGAAAACGGGCTTGCCGTCTTCGCCAATGCGCATCTCGTCGGCATTTTCCTCGCCCGAAATCCGCGCGGCCTCGAAACCGTTGCCGATCTCGACACCCTTGACCGCGTTGATCGACATCAGATTTGCGGCGATGTCCTGATCAAGCTTGGCATAGATCGGCGCGCCGAGCCCGGCGGGCACATTGTCGGCCACCACCTCGATCACCGCGCCGACGGAAGAGCCCGACTTGCGGATGCCGTCGAGATACTCTTCCCAGACGGGAACGATCTCCGGGTCGGGCGCGAAGAACGGATTGGTGTCGACCACCGACCAGTCCCAGTTATCGCGGTTGATCCTGTGTTCGCCGATCTGCACCAGCGCCGCCCGCACGTTCACACCTGGAACGACCAGCCGCGCCAGGCCACCCGCGGCCACCCGGGCGGCGGTCTCGCGTGCCGAGGAGCGGCCGCCACCGCGATAGTCGCGCACGCCGTATTTGACGTCATAGGTGAAATCGGCATGGCCGGGCCGGTAGCGCTTGGCGATGTCGGAGTAGTCCTTGGAGCGCTGGTCGGTGTTCTCGATCAGCATTGAAACCGGCGTTCCGGTTGTCACCATCGTGCCGTCATCCTCGAGCATGACGCCCGACAGCACCTTCACAAGGTCGGCTTCGCGGCGCTGGGTGACGAAGCGGGACTGTCCCGGCTTGCGCTTGTCCATCCAGTGCTGCAGCGAGTCCTGGGTAAACCGCAGTCCGGGGGGGCAGCCGTCCACAACGCAGCCCAATGCCGGCCCGTGGCTTTCGCCCCAGGTGGTGACGCGGAACAGATGGCCGAAAGTATTGTGCGACATGCGGGCGAACCGTGGAGTTTGCGCGGGATCATGCCCGCTTGATGAGTTTGGCGTGACTTCTAGAGGAAATCAGGGCCTTGGGGGAAGTCTTTTTGTTCACAGTGTGTCTCAGGTTCGTCGAATTCGTTGACATCACAATTCATTGTCATTCACATGGTGACGTTAATTCGCCACATTCAGCGCCTTGAAGGTGCGCATAGATTATTTGAGCAGGGACTTCAAAATGCGTATTGCGATTTCCGCCTTGTTGGGCGTTGCAGCCATGTTCGCATCCTTCTCCGCATGGGCGCAGAGCGCTGATGTCGAGGGAACAATAACGGATGTTTCGACCGCAGAACTGACCATCAGCCTGAATGACGGACAAGTCTACCAGGCCCCTTCCGAATTCAATTTTGAAGGGCTGGCGTCAGGCGTGAAGGTTCTGGTGTTTTACACCGAGGTCAATGGCAAGCGGATGATCAACGATCTCGAACTGGTCGAGTGATTTCTGCCTATCGGCGCTGCCATTGAGCCGAATCAGATCCAGCCGATCTGACCGCCATCAATCTTCAAAATCCGGTCCTGCGGAATATCGACCACCGCTGCGTCTTCATCGGGAACCTTGCCGATGCGCTGAAACAGCGTCCGGATCACGCCGCCATGAGCAACGCAAATTGTGGGCCGGTCCACACTCGCCAGGAACTTGTCGGTGCGCTCGGCCAGCATGGCGTAGCTCTCGGCACTATCGCCAGGTGGGCGAAAGCGCCATTTGCCGCGCTCGCGCTCCTTGATCAAGTGCGGCGAGTGCTCGCCGACTTCGCTCAGGGTCTGGCCTTCCCAGTCGCCAAACGACAATTCGATCAAGAGCGGATCCGTCCTGTAGCCGTCCGGGACAAGGCCTGCAGCGGTGCGGACCAGTTCCATGGTTTCGCGGGTGCGCGACATCGGGCTTGAAACCCACTCGAATCCGTCCAGCGGCAGCTCCAGTGGCATTGCGGCAAGGGTCTGGCCATTTGCTCTCGCCTGACCGCGCCCCGTGTCGTTGAGCGGAATATCACGCGCGCCCTGAAGCCGTTCTTCCCGATTGTAATCGGTCTGACCGTGGCGGATCATGTAAAGGAGCATATCAGGCTCTCGATTGGGAACGTGGGGCCTTCGATCCTAAACGACACTTATGTCAGGTGCATCAACCGCTTTCATGCCGACCGTGTGGTAGCCCGAATCGACATGAAGAATCTCGCCGGTCACGCCGCGCGAGAGATCTGACACCAGATACATTGCCGAATCGCCCACTTCATCGATGGTGACCGTGCGCTTGAGCGGCGAGTTGTACTCGTTCCACTTCAGGATATAGCGGAAGTCGCCGATCCCGGAGGCGGCAAGCGTCTTGATCGGGCCGGCTGAAATCGCATTGACACGAATGTTGGAGGCGCCCAGATCAACAGCCAGGTAGCGAACGCTGGCCTCTAGGGCTGCTTTTGCAACACCCATCACGTTGTAGTGCGGCATCACCTTCTCGGCGCCGTAATAGGTCAGCGTCAGGATCGAACCGCCGTCAACCATCAGCGGTTCGGCGCGCTTGGCGACGGCAGTCAGCGAATAGACCGAAATGTCCATCGTGCGGTTGAAGTTTTCGCGGCTGGTCTCGACGTAACGGCCGGTCAATTCATCCTTGTCGGAGAATGCGATGGCGTGAACCACGAAATCGAGCTTGCCCCATTTCGCTTCAAGTTCGGCAAAAACCGCGTCAATGCTGTCAAGATCGGTGACATCGCAATGCCCGGCGACAATTGCGCCCAGATCTGCGGCCAGCGGTTCCACGCGCTTCTTGAGCGCCTCGCCCTGATAGGTCAGAGCCAGTTCAGCGCCAGCGTCGGCGCAGGCCCTGGCGATGCCCCAAGCAATCGAACGATTGTTGGCCACGCCCATTATCAGGCCGCGTTTGCCTTTCATCAGGCCGGAAGTGTCAGCCATTGCAGTCTCCCTCGAAATCATCGCGCTGGCTATGGCACACAGCGCCATATGCTGCAAGCCGCAGCCATCTTCTATGATGGATCACAACTGATTTCCCCCAATAACTGAGGGCATTACATAAACCATGACCGCCGGTTTGAGCGCATCAAGTCTATCAAACGGGAATCTGGCTTCTCGGGCAACAATACCCTGAGATGAACATGCAGAGCCGCGCGCTCGCCATCGGCTGAGGGAAGTCCCTTTCCGGGGATACGGAGCACCGTGTCGGAGCCCGACCATTCCGGTATGGTGATGCGCACCGGACCGTCAAGGCTCATGAAAACGAAAGAGCCGCCGAGAACCGCTTCAGTCAGACTGATTGCGTGTTCGCCATGCAAATCTGCGCCGGCAGCGCGCATCCGGGGATGCTGCGCATGCCGAAGGGTGACAAGAATGTCGCCAAAGGCGTCAGGATCAGGCGATGGCACCCGGACCTCGGTGCCATCCAGGGTGCCCGGAGGCGATGTGAAGCTCACTGTATGGACATCGCCGAACACGATTTCTCCGCGATACCCCGTCAAAGCGGTTTCAAGCGGGATTTCGATCTGCTGATTGGTGAGCGGCGTATCCGATTGCGCGGCGTGCGAATGGTGCCGGCTTTTCCATTTCGCGAACAGCTCATCGAGAGCATCAAGCGGGTCCTCGTCCAGTCCCGGCGCATCCGCACGCTTGCGTTCATTTGTGCTTCCGGTGTCCTGGTCGCTCTGGCGGGCCTGCTTCGCGGCGGCTTCCCCAGAAGATGTGGACGACCATTTCCTCAAAACTGGCTTCATCGGCTGCGTCTTGCGTCTGTGTTTCGGTGTCTTCGCCGTCGTTTTTGGGGGTGCGGGTTTTGGAGCGGGATTTGCGGGATGCGGAGAATGGATTGATGCTGAACCCGCGGGCCGGCTTCGGCCGCCGGCGGCCGCGTGCATCCACTTCACCCTTGTCGAACTTGATCCGGAGATCCGAATCCATCAGCAGCTTGTAGGCCTGCGCGATCTCTGCAAACCGTACGCCTGCACGCGGGTCATCCGGCTTCTGGTCCGGATGCCAGTGCTTCGCGAGTTGCCTGAAGGCACTCTTGATTTCGTCTACGCTGGCGGTCTGGGTGACGCCGAGCACCGTGTACGGATTACGCATGGAACTTTCCCGTATGGGCATCGTACGACAAACCTAGCGACGATTTGCTAACCATCCGTGTATGAAAGCGAGTTTGCGGGAAAAACCGCCAGGGCCGCTGTCGGGCCTCAGTTGCCGGTGCGCTCGAATGTCACCAGATCCCAGGAATCGTCGGGTCTTTGGCAGACCTTGCCGTCAAACAGGGCGACGCCGTCAAAGGCATGGCGGGTGGTTTGAAACTGCCGGCAGGCCCGTGATCCATCAGAAATTTTGGAAATTCCGGTGATGACCCCGGCCGAACCGGTCAGTGCGTTCGACCAGGGATGGGCACCGGCCAGCTCCGACGCGCCCAGACTGCCTGCGAGATCGCGCACCACGGTCTCATCTGACATGATCTCGGCTTCCGCCGACAATGGCGCCACCGCGCTGGTGGTCACAGGGTCAACGGTCAGGGCAGACACCACGCTGTCCCGACCGCTCATGCATCCGCCGGCAATCAGTGCAAGCGGAAGCACCAGCGCCAAAGGCGCGCGGATGGCGATCCGGCTCTTTCCGCTTCTGTATGCTTCTGTTAGGTCACTGGTCACCGATACACCGCTCCGATCCGGAGAATTGAGGAAAGAGTATGGCCGAAACAGGGTTAACGACTGGTGACTTTACCGAAGCGCAGGAGCCTTATCGGCTGTTTGCAAGCTGGCTTGAAGAGGCCACTGGCTCGGAGATCAATGACCCCAATGCACTTGCTCTGGCCACTGTGGACACGGACGGAATGCCCAATGTGCGCATGGTTCTGCTCAAGGGGTTCGATGAGCGCGGGTTCGTCTTCTACACCAATTTCGAAAGCCAGAAGGGCCGCGAAATCCTTGGGTCGATGAAGGCTGCAATGTGCTTTCACTGGAAAAGCCTGCGCCGCCAGGTTCGGGTGAGAGGGCCGGTGGAACAGGTCAGCGACGCCGAGGCCGATGAATACTACGCTTCCCGCCCGCGCGGCAGCCGTATCGGCGCCTGGGCGTCAAAGCAGTCGCGCCCGCTGGAAGGCCGTTTTGCGCTGGAAAAGGCGGTCGCCGAATATACGGCAAAGCACGCGGTTGGCGAGATCCCGCGTCCGGAACACTGGTCCGGTTTTCGCATCCTGCCGCAGTCGATCGAGTTCTGGCACGACCGGCCGTTCAGGCTACATGACCGGGTGGTCTTCAATCGCAGCCAGGATGACTGGGACAAGACCCGGCTCTATCCCTGAGATCAGCCTGTAAGCGCGAAGGGAATGCCTGAGGCAAGCGCGCCGACATAGCGGCCCTTCTGATAGTAGCCATTGAGAGAGATGCGCGGCATTGAATACCGCGAGGCAAGGCTCTGCTCTGTCAGCACCCCGGGATTGGTCGTCACTGCAAGCGAGAAGCCCAGCTCTTCAGCCGCCTGATACTCTCGCTGGCATGCCGCGCAGCGGTCGCCATAGGGGTAAGCCAAGGTGCTGGGTTTTGCCCCGGTGATCTGTGCAACGCGCTCCGCGGAGCGGTCGATCTCTTCGCGCATCCGCGACGCGTCGGTGTGGGCAAGATTGATGTGGCTGATGGTGTGCGCGCCGAGGCTTGCAAGCGGCCTTTGCGCAAGCACTTCAAGCTCGGCTTCGTCCATGACCTCCCGGTCAACGATCCCGGTCGGGCAGATTCCCGCCGCGCGTGCCCGGCGGTCCAGCTGGGCAATGATGTGATCCTGCTCGGTGCAGGACAGCGCCTTGTGCAACCGGTCAAAGGTGGCATATTTCTCCAGCATCGTGCGTGTTGAATAGCTGGTCTCGCCATCACCAAAGTCGAAATCGAACTGGTCGACACGGCCAATCAGCTCTTCCGCGGTCTTCCACCAGATCGAGTGGGTCCGGTCGACAAAGCCACCGGATATGAAGATCGTGTAGGGGATCTCGTGTTTCTCAAACACCGGGCGGGCGTGGACATCATTGTCGCGATAGCCGTCATCCAGCGTGAAAACCATCGCCGGTCCCGGGCGGTCGGGCTGCGCCAGATATGCCTGGAGATCCTCAAGCGCCACGGGGACATAGCCAATCGACTTGAGCTTGGTAATGCTGGCGTCGAGAAACTCCGGCGTGATCGCCAGGTGCGCGACCGGATCGAACTCTTTTTGTTGAGCGGGCCGCACATGATGCAAGGTGAAGATTGAGCCCAGCCCTCGCGCGCCCGGCATCATCTTGGACTTCGCCATCAACGACACGACCTCCAGCCCGCCCTGAATGGCAGCCCGTTTGATCATGCGTCGTGCAGCGACAGTGTGGGGTCCGTGCATAAATCCGATCCAAAAGCGCGGTAAGGCGGAGTTGGGACCAAGCTAACAGACGCGGCTTAACCGTTGTTGAATCAATCTCCAGTTGCTTTTGGCAACGCCTGGGAGTGTCCGGTTTCAGCGAAACACGCTCATTGCGCGAGCAACAATCGCGGAACTCTTATGCCTGGGTGCCACCCACTGTCATGGCGTTCATCAGCAGATGTGGCTGGCCCACGCCGACCGGCACGCTCTGGCCTGCCTTGCCGCACATGCCGATGCCGGTGTCGAGCGCTGAATCATTGCCGACCATGGCGATCCGCTGCATTGCTTCCGGACCGTTGCCGATCAGCATAGCGCCCTTGACCGGTGCCCCGATCTTGCCGTCCTCGATCATGTAGGCCTCGGTGCAGCCGAACACGAACTTGCCCGAGGTGATGTCGACTTGGCCGCCGCCGAAGGAGACCGCGTAAAGCCCCTTCTTGACTGACGAGATCATATCTCCCGGGGTCCGGTCGCCGGACAGCATATAGGTGTTGGTCATCCGCGGCATCGGTTGATGCGCATAGGACTGGCGCCTGCCGTTGCCGGTCGCCTTCATGCCCATCAGCCGGGCATTCTGGCGGTCCTGCATATAGCCGACCAGAATTCCATCCTCGATCAGGACATTGTAGCCCGATGGCGTGCCTTCGTCGTCCACCGACAGTGAGCCGCGGCGGCCTTCGATGGTTCCGTCATCGACCACGGTGACGCCCTTGGAGGCCACTCGCTCGCCGAGCAGGCCGGCAAAGGCCGACGTTTTCTTGCGGTTGAAGTCGCCCTCGAGCCCATGGCCGACAGCCTCGTGCAGCATGACGCCGGGCCAGCCCGCGCCAAGCACCACATCGAGCGTGCCGGCAGGCGCCGGCACCGCATCAAGATTGACCAGGGCCTGCCTCAGCGCCTCGTCAGCGCCGTGACGCCAGCTTTCCTCTGTCAGGAAGTCGCCAAACAATTTGCGCCCGCCCATGCCGAAGGAGCCGTTTTCCTGCCGGTCGCCGACGCCTGCCACTACCGAGATGTTGAGCCGTGTGAGCGGCCGCACATCGCGCACCCGGTGACCGTCGGCACGCAAGATCTCGACCACCTGCCAATTGGCCGCGATCGAGACCGACACCTGACGGACCCGCTCGTCCTTGTTTCGCAGGTAATGATCAATCGTCTGCAGCAGCTTGACCTTGTCCTCGAACCCGGGCGAGGCGAGGGGATTGTCAGCTGTGTAGAGCAGTTTGTTGGTCCGCTGCGGTGCTGCCGAATAGGTACCGGTGGCGCCGCGCGTGACGGCAGAGACGGCGTCGGCGGCGCGTTTCAGGGCGGATTCGGACAACTCGCCTGCGTGGGCATAGCCAGAGGTTTCGCCAAGCACCGATCTCAGGCCGAAGCCGCGGTCGGTCGCATAGGCGCCCGATTTCAGCTTGCCATTGTCGAACACCAGCGATTCGGTTTCCTCGTATTCGAGATAAAGCTCGCCATCATCCGCGTCTTTGAGCGCATCGGCGACGATCCGCTCGACATGAGCTTCCGAAATGTCGAACTGGCTGGTGAGCGCGTCTTGCATGGTCGGGATCCGTTCTTGTCTCGTTAAACCAACATATAGGTGGTCAATTCGCGATTGGAACCGTGGGGAAAAGTGCCAAGGCCGGAAGCTGACGGGTTTTCGTCACGCCCAGGCCGGCGGCCTTACGGCAGCGAGGCGTATCCGTCGGTAAAGCCTGACAGGTCTACCGGGATGCCGATGCCCTCTTCCGGCGTCTGGAACACGATGAAGGTTGCTGTGGTTCCGGCCCGCAGCGTGGTCAGCAGGGTCTCGTCCAGGATTACCTCGGCATAGCAACCATCCGAGAAGCAACGCACGAAATAGGCCCGTCCGATGTCCTTGCCGTCGACATTGAGACCCAGGCCCGATGGCAGCAGCACCCCGAGAGGCGCCAGCACGCGCAGGATGCGGGCCTGCTGATCGGCAGTCTTGAGCACCACCACCGAAAGCCCCACTTCGGGCCGGTCATCGGCGATGACATTTTGCATCAGGGCGCACTGTTCGCTCGGAGCACCCGCAGGCGTGTCGCACACGATCGACCAGGCACCATGCGAGGATTTGACCTGGCCGGCTTGTTGGGCCTGTGCCTGGTGCGCAGCTGTAAGCATAACAAGCAGCCCTGCAGCCAGCGCAAAAGCAGTTTTAAAATTCAAAGAGAATGCCATTTCAACTCCACGGAGCCGCCGAATCATTGCACAGTTTGTAAGTCCACAGCGCAAAATTGGAACCCTTAGCGGCAACTCTGTGCTGTTTTCTGCGGCAAAAATGCGGCTCCTGCCCATTCTTGCGGCCATCGGAAGCATATTAGTGGTCCCTGCGACACTGTTGCAGATGGCTTCAAGCCCCGTTTCGCGCCAGTTTACAGCTCGATGCAATGTGCAAAACACCACTGAAACCAGTTTCGCGCAAAAATGCCGCATCATACACAGGTGACGACGGTTGCGGGCAGTGCCATTCTGTGGTTTGAAGCGCCGATCATATTGAGGGATTCCGTCTGCGCATGCAGATGGCACGACACTCGAGGGAGACTTGACGTGACCAACAAGCTTTTTGCAGGGCTTGCAGCGTTTGCTTCGCTGGGCGCCAGCTCGGCCTACGCCGCGCAGCCAGTTGACTGGCAGATGACTTTCCAGCCTGCAGCAACCGAAATCATGGCTCAGATCCGTGGTTTCGAGGTTTACACACTCTGGTTCATCATTCCGATCACGCTGTTCGTTCTCGGACTTCTGGTCTACGTGATGGTCAAGTTCCGTGCCGGCGCCAATCCGACGCCATCGAAGACCAGTCACAACACTGCCATCGAGGTGGTTTGGACACTCGGACCTGTCGTCATTCTTCTGGCGATCGCCATTCCGTCCTTCAATCTCCTGACAGCGCAATATTCGCCACCGCCAGCTGACATGACCATCAAGGCCACCGGTTACCAGTGGTACTGGGGTTACGAGTATCAGACCGAAAACGAACTGTCGTTTGACGCCCTGATGCTGCAGGAAAGCGATCGCGCCGATTATGGCAAGGAAGATGTCGCTGCCTATCCCCGCTTGCTGGCCGTCGACAATGAAGTTGTTGTCCCCGTCGGCAAGACTGTGCGCCTGCTGGTCACCGCCGCCGATGTGCTGCACGCCTTTGCCATGCCGGCCTTCGGTGTAAAGATGGATGCCGTGCCCGGACGCCTCAACGAGACCTGGTTCAAGGCTGACGTTGAAGGCCTCTATTACGGCCAGTGCTCTGAGCTTTGCGGCAAGGACCACGCCTATATGCCGATCGCCATCCGCGTTGTGTCCGAGGAGCAGTTTGACACCTGGCTCGCTGCCGCGGCCGACGATGTCGAGGCTGCCAATCAAAATCTGATGGCTGCCATCGATACCGCCAACAAGTCGGTCGATGTTGCCGCTACCGTCGAAAATTAAGAGAGGGGACTGAGAGCAATGGCCGGTTCAACTGTCGCTCATGACCACGATCACAAGCCCCAGGGCTTTGTGCGTCGCTGGCTGTATTCCACCAACCATAAGGATATCGGTACCCTTTACCTGATCTTCGCGATCATCGCGGGCATCATCGGCGGGCTGCTCTCCATCGCAATGCGCATGGAATTGCAGGCGCCGGGCATCCAGATTTTCCATGGTCTCGCGTCCATGGTCTACGGCGTCGACGGCGACGCCTCGATCGACGCGGGCAAGCACATGTACAATGTGTTCACCACCGCTCACGGCTTGATCATGATCTTCTTCATGGTGATGCCGGCCCTGATCGGCGGCTTCGCCAACTGGATGGTTCCGATCATGATCGGTGCGCCGGATATGGCGTTCCCGCGGATGAACAACATCTCGTTCTGGCTTCTTCCGCCTGCCTTCATCCTGTTGCTCCTGTCGATGTTTGTCGAAGGACCTGCGGGCGCCATGGGTGTTGGCGGCGGCTGGACCATCTACCCGCCGCTTTCGACCTCAGGTCAGCCTGGCCCCGCGATGGACTTTGCGATCCTGTCGCTTCATGTTGCCGGCGCCTCGTCGATCCTTGGTGCGATCAACTTCATCACCACGATCTTCAACATGCGTGCGCCGGGCATGACCCTGCACAAGATGCCGCTGTTTGCCTGGTCGGTGCTGATCACCGCATTCCTGCTTCTGCTGTCGCTGCCGGTTCTGGCTGGCGCCATCACGATGCTTCTGACCGACCGCAACTTCGGCACGGCCTTCTTCGCGCCGGATGGCGGCGGTGACCCGATCCTGTTCCAGCATCTGTTCTGGTTCTTCGGCCATCCGGAAGTCTACATTCTGATTTTGCCGGCGTTCGGCATGGTCAGCCACATCGTGTCGACCTTCTCCAAGAAGCCTGTGTTCGGCTATCTCGGAATGGCTTACGCCATGGTCGCCATCGGTGCGGTCGGCTTCATCGTGTGGGCTCACCACATGTACACGGTCGGCCTGTCGCTCAACACGCAGCGCTACTTCGTCTTCGCCACCATGGTGATCGCGGTGCCGACAGGCGTGAAGATCTTCTCCTGGATTGCAACGATGTGGGGTGGTTCGATCACCTTCCGCACACCGATGCTCTGGGCCATCGGCTTCATCTTCCTGTTCACCGTTGGTGGTGTGACCGGAGTGCAGCTGGCAAATGCCGGTCTCGACCGCGCCATGCATGACACCTACTACGTGGTTGCCCACTTCCACTACGTGCTTTCGCTGGGTGCCGTGTTCGCAATCTTTGCCGGCTGGTACTACTGGTTCCCGAAAATGTTCGGTTACATGTACAGCCCGCTGATCGCGCGGATCCACTTCTGGGTCACCTTCGTGGGCGTCAACCTGGTGTTCTTCCCGCAGCACTTCCTGGGTCTGGCCGGCATGCCGCGCCGCTACATCGACTATCCGGATGCTTTTGCCGGCTGGAACGCCATATCGTCCTACGGGTCCTACATTTCCGGTATCGGCGTGCTGATCTTCCTCTTCGGTGTCTGGGAAGCCTTCGCCAAGAAGCGCGTTGCCGGTGACAACCCCTGGGGCGAGGGTGCTACCACGCTGGAATGGCAGCTGTCATCGCCTCCGCCTTACCACCAGTGGGAAAAGCTGCCGCGCATCAAGTAACATGCGCCGCCGATGAGAATTCCAGACCGCCGGAACCTTCCGGCGGTCTGGTCGCAAATCCCGGGTCAAAACCCGGTCCCCGGCCATAACCCTGGGGCAAGAGGGAAAGACGTAACGCCGATGTCAATGACCAATGAACATGATGGGCTTGCCGGACCAGCCATGCTGGACGGTGATGCAGGCGACTACTTCGCGCTCCTGAAGCCGCGCGTGATGTCGCTTGTGGTCTTCACAGCCTTCGTAGGAATGCTGCTGGCTCCCGGAGAGATTCATCCGGTGCTGGGTTTTCTCGCCATTGTCTGCATTGCCGTGGGGGCAGGCGCATCCGGTGCGCTCAACATGTGGTACGACGCCGATATCGATGTCTTGATGGGCCGCACGGCCAAGCGTCCGGTTCCCGCCGGCAAGGTGTCCGCTGAGACGACGCTGGCTTTTGGCCTGTTCCTTTCGGTGTTTTCGGTTGGTGTGCTCGGTTTGACCGTGAACTGGCTTTCGGCCGGACTGCTTGCCTTCACCATCTTCTTCTACGCCGTCATCTACACGATGTGGCTCAAGCGCTCGACGCCGCACAACATCGTTATCGGTGGTGCAGCCGGAGCCTTCCCGCCGATCATCGGCTGGGCCTGTGTCACCAACTCGATTTCGATTGAGAGCATCGTTCTGTTCTCGATCATCTTTCTCTGGACGCCTGCGCATTTCTGGGCTTTGGCGCTGTTCAAGTCCGCCGATTATGGCCGCGCTGGCGTGCCGATGCTTCCCAATGTTTCGGGTGAGCGTGCCACAAAGCATCAGATCGTTCTCTATGCGGTTTTGACTGCGATCAGTGGCGTTGTCCCCACCCTGATGGGGTTCGCCGGTATCGTCTACGGTATCGTTGCTGCTGCTCTCGGAGTTGCGTTCATCTGGTACTCGGTCAAGACCTGGCAGATGCCTGATGGCGACGAGAAGATGATCCCGGCAAAGAAGCTGTTCGGCTACTCGCTGCTCTATCTGTTCGGTGTCTTTACCGCACTTGCTGTGGATGGGCTTGTCGCCAAGTTCTTTGGCGTGGTGGCGTGATCATGGACCAGGTGGAACTCACAGAGCAGCAGAAAAAGGCAAGGCGTTCGCGTTCGGTGGCGCTTGCCGTGGTCCTGGCGCTGCTGGTGATCATTTTCTACGCGGTGACGATCGTCAAGATCGGCCCCTCGATTCTTGACCGGCCGTTGTGAGGAGCGAGATGAGCACCGATTCCGACCAGACCAAGAACGTAAAAGGCAACTCGAACCGCCGGGTTGTGATTGCCTGTTCAGCGTTCGTGGCGTCGATGCTCGGCGTCAGCTATGCCGCTGTCCCGCTTTACGAATTGTTCTGCCAGGTCACTGGCTATGGTGGAACCATTCAGCGCACCGAACAGCTTTCAGACACCATTCTGGACCGTACCGTAAAGGTCCGTTTCGATGCCAACACCGCCTCGGGCCTTCCGTGGGATTTCAAGCCGGTTCAGCGCGAAGTGGAAGTCCGCATCGGCGAGACAATTCTCGTCAATTACACTGCCACAAATACTGCCGATATCTCGACCACCGGCCAGGCGACCTTCAATGTCACGCCAATGGCCGCAGGCGCTTATTTCAACAAGGTTCAGTGCTTCTGCTTCACCGAAACCGAACTCAAACCCGGCGAATCGATGGAAATGCCGGTGTTGTTTTTCGTGGATCCGGAGATTGTTGAGGCTGCAGAGACGCAAAACATCGACGCAATCACGCTATCCTACACCTTCTTCCCGCATGAAACGGAAAAACCCGTTGCGGCGGCGGCGGTGCAGGTGCAAGACAACAGTAACTTGTAAGACCAATATTGCTTCGGACGTCTTGGTTCGGGGCGGGAAAAGATGACTATCGGGGAAATACGATATGGCCGACGCACATCAAAAACACCATGATTATCACATTATCGATCCCAGCCCCTGGCCGCTGATTGGATCGATCGGGGCGCTTGTGATGGCGCTTGGCGCAATCGGCTGGATGCAGGGCCTCAATGGAGCGGATTCGCTTCTGGGTCTTCCGATCACCAATCCGGTGCTTTTCTTCGTTGGTTTGGCCATCGTTCTCTACACGATGTTTGGCTGGTGGGGCGACACCATCAAGGAAGCCCATGAAGGTCACCATACCCGTGTCGTCGGCCTGCACCTGCGCTATGGCATGATCATGTTCATCGCCTCGGAGGTGATGTTCTTCGTGGCATGGTTCTGGGCATTTTTCGACGCCAGCCTGTTCCCTGATGAAGTCCATCAGGTGGCCCGCGCCGCCTTTACTGGTGGTCAGTGGCCACCGGCCGGCATCGAGGTTCTCGACCCGCTTCACCTGCCGCTCTACAACACCGTGATCCTGCTGCTGTCCGGCACCACTGTGACCTGGGCGCACCACGCGTTGCTGCACGGCGACCGCAAGGGCCTCGTATACGGTCTGACGCTCACCATAATCCTTGGCCTGATCTTCTCGTCCGTCCAGGCCTATGAATACTCGATCGCTCCGTTCGACTTCACGGATTCGATTTACGGCGCGACCTTCTACATGGCCACAGGCTTCCACGGCTTCCACGTGCTGGTCGGAACCATCTTTCTGGTCGTCTGTCTGATCCGGGCCATGCGCGGGCACTTCACGGCAAAACAGCATTTCGGCTTCGAAGCGGCTGCCTGGTACTGGCATTTCGTTGACGTGGTCTGGCTGTTCCTGTTCTTCGCGGTCTACGTCTGGGCATCCTGGGGTGCGCCGATTTACCACCACTGAGGCAGACCCGAATTCATGTAGCGTGGGGCGGCAGGGCAACTTGCCGCCCTGCGCGTTTTGAGAGTGTGTTTCAAAAACCCGCCGATCGGAGACTGCAGTGACCAAGGACCAAGCCCATTATCCACCCGTTGACGCGGTGTCGGTCGGTCTGAGCGGACGCTGTCCGCGTTGCGGCGATGGCGCGCTGTTTGCCGGTTTCCTCAGTGTCAAGCCGGCCTGTGGCGCTTGCGGGCTGGATTACAGCTTTGCCGATGCCGGCGACGGACCAGCGGTCTTCGTCATCATGATTGTTGGCTTCATTGTTGTTGGCCTGGCGCTTTGGCTCGAGGTCAATTACAGCCCCGCACTCTGGGTGCATCTGATCATGTGGATCCCGCTGGCGACCGTGTTGTCGCTTGGTCTGTTGCGAGCTCTCAAGGGGCTGATGATCGCGCTTCAGTACCGCAACAAGGCGGCTGAAGGTCAGATCGATCATGGTTGAAGCAACACACAAAGCGCCGCGCACTCCAGCACGCGTCTGGATCGCCATTGTGCTGGTGCCGGCGGCTCTCGTTGTGCTGGCTGCGCTTGGCACCTGGCAGGTCCAGCGCCTGATCTGGAAAGAGAACCTGTTGGCCGCGATTGAACAGCGCAGCCAGGCCGAGCCGGTCGGCTTGCCGGAAATCCAATCTGCGCTTGCGGCATCAGAGCCGATTGAATACCGCACCGCTTTTGCTGTCGGACGGTTCCTCAATGCCGGCGAACAGCATTTCTTTGCCACCTTCAATGGGCAGAGCGGCTTTTATGTCTACACGCCGCTCGAACTCGCCGATGGCCGTTTCCTGTTCGTCAATCGCGGCTTTGTGCCCTATGACCTCAAGGAGCCTGCGACCCGGCCCGAAAGCCTGCTGGAAGGCGAGCAGCGCATCAACGGTCTGGCCCGAGAAAAGCTCGAACAAAAGCCATCCATGGTGGTTCCGGACAATGACGAGCAGGCAAACATCTACTACTGGAAGGATCTCGACCTTATGGCCGCCAGGGCCGGCCTGCCGGCCGACAAGGTCTTGCCGTTCTTCCTTGATGCCGACGCCACGCCGGTTCCCGGCGGGCTGCCAAGGGGCGGTGTCACGGTGATCGATCTGCCGAACAATCATTTGCAATACGCGATCACCTGGTACGGGTTGGCGCTTGCACTTGTTGCAGTGAGCCTTTTCGCCTGGTTGAGACGAAAATCCTGATTGCATCTGGCACCTGACCGCTCTGACATGGTACCGGGAATGACGGCAATCCGACGAAGGGTATTCAAGTGGCGGTTCTTGCACTGATCCTGGTGGCGCTTGTGGCGCTGGAGCATATCACCATTCTGGTGCTGGAGATGTTTCTCTGGACCTCGCCGCGTGGAATGAGAGCCTTCAACCTGAGCCGCGAACAGGCGGAATCAACCAAGGTCATGGCGGCCAATCAGGGGCTCTACAACGGCTTTCTCGCCGCAGGCCTGATCTGGGCGCTGATCCATCCCGATGCAGCTGTCGCCTTTCAGCTCAAGCTGTTTTTCCTGGCATGTGTCGTCGTTGCCGGCCTCTATGGAGGCGCCACCGCTTCGCGTAAGATCCTTTTCATCCAGGCGTTGCCTGCAGCGCTGGCGATGATCGCCGTGATCGCCGCCCGCTGAGACCCGGACCGTATGAACAAGCAGATGAGACCATGACCAAAACTCCCCTGACCATAAGGCTTTGCGGTCCGCGCGGATTCTGCGCCGGTGTAGACCGCGCGATCCAGATCGTGGTGCTGGCGATCAAGAAATATGGTGCGCCGGTCTATGTCCGCCACGAGATTGTGCACAACCGCTTTGTGGTTGAGGGCCTCGAGACGCTTGGCGCAGTTTTTGTCGAAGAGCTCGACGAAATCCCCGCCGAGCATCAGAGCCAGCCGGTAATCTTCTCCGCCCATGGTGTCCCGAAATCGGTGCCGGCGGATGCCGAACAACGCAATCTGTTCTTCCTCGACGCCACCTGTCCGCTGGTTTCCAAGGTCCACAAACAGGCCATGCGGCACGAACGCCAGGGCCGCCATGTGGTCCTCATCGGCCACAAGGGGCACCCGGAAGTCATCGGCACCATGGGCCAATTGCCACCCGGTGCTGTGACGCTGGTCGAAACTGTCGAAGACGTTGATGCGTTTGAACCCGCTGACCCCGCAGCTCTGGGCTTTGTCACCCAGACCACCCTGTCGGTCGATGACACCGCGGATGTGATTGCCCGGCTGGGCGAGCGGTTTCCACTGATAAACGCGCCGGCTGCAGAATCGATCTGCTACGCCACCACCAACCGCCAGGAAGCGGTCAAACAGGCGGCACCGGGTTGCGATCTGTTCGTCGTGGTTGGCGCGCCCAATTCCTCCAATTCCAAGCGGCTGGTGGAAGTGGCGCTCAAGGCAGGTGCGAAACGCTCGATCCTGCTGCAGCGCGCTCACGAGATCGACTGGGATGCGGTGGGCGATATCGGCCTGCTTGGCGTGTCGGCCGGGGCCTCGGCCCCCGAGGTCGTGGTCAACGAGATCATCGAGGCTTTCAGGGAGCGCTTCGATGCGACCATCGAGCTTGCCGAGACCGTGAAAGAGACCGAGAATTTTCTGGTCAACCGCGAGCTTCGTGATGTCGAATTGACGGCCGCCGATATGGCCTTCGTCAACGGAGTGCGGTGACGATGGCGGTTTACACCGATGTGAGCGAAGATCAGCTCAAGTCCTTCCTGACCGAGTATGATGTTGGAACGCTGCTCTCCTGCAAGGGCATTGCGGAAGGTGTCGAAAACTCGAACTTCCTGCTCAAGACCACCACCGGCTTCTACATTCTCACGCTTTATGAAAAGCGCGTGGCTGCGGCCGATCTGCCATTCTTTCTGGGGTTGATGGATCATCTGTCGCAAAACGGGCTCAGCTGCCCGCTGCCGATCCCGCGCCTTGATGGCGAGAGCCTGGGAGAGCTGGCAGGCCGGCCCGCAGCAATGGTCTCATTCCTGGATGGCGCGTGGCTGCGCAAGCCACAGGCGATCCACTGCCGCGAGGTGGGCCGCGCCATGGCGGAGATGCATGTGGCCGGCGCAGATTTTCAGATACGGCGCGAAAACGCACTGACCGTGGGCAACTGGCGTCCCCTGTGGGATGGCTCGCGCACGCGCGCGGATGAGGTGCAGCCGGGCCTGCGCGCCGAAATCGATCAGGCGCTTTCGGACCTTGAGCTCCACTGGCCGCAGGGCTTGCCCGAGGGAGTCATCCACGCCGATCTGTTTCCTGACAATGTGTTCTTCATCGAGGACAGTCTGTCGGGGCTGATCGATTTCTATTTCGCCTGCAATGATTTTCTCGCCTATGACGTCGCGATCTGCCTCAATGCCTGGTGTTTCGAGCCGGATGGTGCGTTCAACCTGACCAAGGGCATGGCCCTGATCGATGGCTATCAGTCCGTGCGACCACTCTCAGCGGCCGAGGCCGAGGCGCTTCCGGTGCTTTCTCGCGGCGCGGCACTGCGTTTTTTCCTGACCCGCCTGCATGACTGGCTGACGACCCCAGAGGGCGCGCTGGTGGTCAAGAAGGACCCGCTCGAATATCTGCGTAAGCTGCGCTTTCATCGGCAGATTGGCTCCAGCGTCGAGTACGGGCTGCGCCGAAAGGATATGGTTTCATGAAAAAGGTCGAGGTTTTCACCGACGGCGCCTGCTCCGGCAATCCCGGCCCCGGCGGCTGGGGCGCGATTCTGCGCTATGGCGAGATCGAGAAGGAAATGTCGGGCGGCGAAGCTGCGACCACCAACAACCGCATGGAGTTGCTGGCTGCGATCAATGCCCTCAACGCGCTCAAGGGTGCCTGTGAGGTGGAGCTTCACACCGACAGCAAATATGTCATGGACGGCATCTCCAAGTGGATCCATGGCTGGAAGAAGAACGGCTGGAAAACGGCTGCGAAAAAGCCGGTGAAGAATGCCGAGCTCTGGCAAGCTCTCGAAGAGGCGCGCAAACCGCACAAGGTCAACTGGCACTGGGTCAAGGGCCATGCCGGTCATCCCGAAAACGAGCGGGCCGATGAACTGGCCCGCTTTGGCATGGAGCCCTACAAAAACAAAACGGCGCCCCGAAGGAGCGCCGGCTGAGTAAACTGGCCTGAGTGGCTCTCAGAGCTGCTCAAGCAGCGCCGAGGCTCCCGAGGTCACTGCCTGGCCCGGCGCGTCCTCGATGTTGAGAGCGGTCACCTTGCCATCCTCGACAATCATTGAATAGCGCTTGGAGCGCACACCCAGGGTGCCGGCGGAAAGATCCATTTCCATTCCGACAGCCTTGGTGAAGCTGGCGTCCCAGTCCGACAGATAGCGCAGCTTGCCCGCGCCGTTCGTGGCCTTCTCCCATGCTGCCATGACGAAGGCGTCATTGACCGAAATCACCGCGATTTCATCCACGCCCTTGGCGAGAATGGCGTCGCGGTTCTCAAGATAGCCGGGCAGATGGTTGAGATGGCAGGTGGGCGTGAAAGCACCCGGAACCGCAAACACAACGACCTTTTTGCCGCCAAACAGATCACCGCTTTGAACTTCGGTCATCCCGTCCGCGGTGGTTTCCTTGAAAGTTGCCTCTGGCAACTTGTCCCCAATAGCAATCGTCACGTCGGCGCTCCCTGTGCTAGCCGTTGATAGACTCTCAAGATAAGGAATTGCACGGCGGATTTCGAGGGCTGTGAGCGTATTAATCGAACAGAGACGGTCAATTGGCTGCTGCGGTCACCGTGCCCAGGTTTTCATTCATTGCACGCCTGCCGAATGTGACGGTGGCGTCGATTGCATCAAGGTCGATCCGGTCAGTGTCCTTGGGCAGTCGCTCTACCCGAACACTCCAGCGGGCCTCGCCGTCCGAATCCGAAATCAGTTTGGGTGGGGCGAAGGCAAAGCCGGGAGGTCCGGAGACAAACAGGTCAGGTGTCACGCTGGCTGGCCGGAATGCGGGCAGGGCGACTGCAATCTCGATCTGGGTCTGGCCGGGATCTGCGCGTGCATCCGTGAGATGAAAATCCGTGCCTGCCGGCTCCGGAAGACTGGCCACGGCATCACTGACCAGGATTTTGGCACTCTTCGAAGCTATTGCGTCCGGCGGCAGGTCGACCGTCAGCTCGGCCTGAAACGGCACGCAGACCTTTTCGCAAATGCCGATGAAGGCCTGCGCGCGGATTTGGGCCGACCCGCTTGCGGTTCGAGTCAGAGTGAGTGGAAACCGCACTGGCGCGGTATACCCGGCCCAGACCGCATAGCCGTCATCGACCCGAACCGGCGGCGGATAGTCAAACGCCACCAAATCAATCCCGTTGCTCTGGGAAAAGTCGACAATCGGCGGAATTCCGGCGCTACCGGGGTCACGCCAATAGGTCTTCCATCCGGCATCAAGGTCCACATCAAGCACGGCCATGATCTTTCCGTCGGCGCGCGGTTCGGGGTCGACAACCAGGCGCATGCGTCCGCCTTCAGTCTCTGCCCAGGCGCTTTCGGCGGACCACGCGGGTGCAACCGCCAGAGCGGTGACAAGCGCGGCCACGGCAAACGGCCTGAAAGCCTGCGGTGCGATGGTTGGAAGAGCGGAAAGTTTGATCATTGCAGCAACCTACCGGATCAGAGGCTTGCAAATCCAATAAAACTCACTTGAGCCGACCTCATTTTTCCGTGACCGCTCAGTGTTTTCCAGTGAGACGCCAGCCATGGCCGCGCTTCGCTCCGCAATACAGGACTTTTCAAACCCCCAAAACTTGGTAGGCTCTCATCATGTTTGCACTTGAAGATCATTTGTCGCGGCGCAAACGCGGCTGTCTGGACGGGCACTTCCTGCTGGCAATGCCGTCGATGAGCGACGAGCGTTTCGAACGCGCGGTCATTTTCGTGTGCGCGCATTCCGAAGACGGTGCCATGGGGTTCATCCTCAACCAGCCGCAGCCCTTGAGCTTTGAAGAGCTGGTAGAGAACCTGGACCTCGACAGCCAGGAGCGCCGTGACGCCGACAAGAGCCGCAAGATCGGAATGAGCGAATGCGCCCGTAATTTCCCGATCCAGTTCGGCGGCCCCGTCGACCCGGGCCGTGGCTTTGTGCTGCACTCCGATGATTACATGACTGAATCAACCATGCCGGTGAACGATGATCTCTGCCTGACGGCAACGATCGATATTCTGCGTGCGATCAAGGATGGCTGCGGTCCCGTGCGTGGCATGATGCTGCTGGGCTATGCCGGCTGGGGGCCTGGGCAGCTTGAACAGGAGATGGCGGCCAACGCCTGGCTGAGTTGCCCCGCCAGCGATGACATCGTCTTCGATCGGGACCATTCGGCAAAATATGACCGTGTCCTTAGCCACATGGGTGTGAGCCCGGCCATGCTGTCGATGGAAGCCGGTCACGCCTGAACCTGGCGAAGTCTTCAATTCCGAAGCCGAACATTCTGTGCCGGTTCAACTGGATTTGGCAACGGGAAAGCGTTCCTTGAGAAGCTTCTGCACGGAGTCCGCGCCAATCGGCGGTCCAAACAGGAAGCTCTGACCGTAGTCGCAGCCCATCTCCGAGAGTTGGATCGCGTCGTCTTCAGATGCCACGCCCTCGGCCACGACGCTCATGTCGAGATGCTTGGCCAAGTTGACGATCGAGCGGATCAGAATGCCGCCCTTCTCGGTTTGGTCGATAACCAGCGACTTGTCGATCTTGATCGTTTGGAACGGGAAACGGGTGAGATAGGCCAGTGACGAATGGCCTGTTCCAAAATCATCCAGCGTAAGCCCGATGCCTGCCTCTGAAAGACGCGCCAGCGTCATCAGCGCCTGCTGCGGATTGTGCATCACAAGCGACTCAGTGAGTTCGAGCCGGAACTGCGAAGGTTCGCATCGCGAGGCGGAAATCGCCTTGATCACATCATTGCACAGGTCGCTCTTGAGCAACTGGGCGCTCGACAGATTGACTGACATGAACACCGGAACCTCGCCAATCGTCTCCTGCCAGATCGCCAGATCGTCGGCAGCGCGCTTGAGCGCGTACATGCCCAGTTCGAGAATCAGGTCGGATGTTTCGGCCACTGGAATGAACTCGGAGGGCGGAACCGTCCCGCGTTTTGGATCTTCCCAGCGCAACAAGGCCTCGAAACCGGCGATCTCGGCGTCTTTCAATTCGACAATTGGCTGGTAGACGAGCGTCAGCTCCTTGCGCTCAAGCGCCCGCCGCAGATCGCTTTCCAGCCTCTGCCTGTCGGAGCCGACCGTGCGGAAGGCCGGGCGGAACGGTTCGATCCGGTTGCCGCCAAAGCGCTTGGCCTGGTACATGGCGAGCTCAGCATCCTTGATCAGGTCTTCGGGCTGTGCGTCGCTTTCCACCCATGTAACCAGGCCGATCGAGGCCGTGAGCCGGATATCCTGTCCGGCAAAATCAATCGGCGCCGAGATGGCTTTGGAGATCGCCTCGGCCAGCGCGGCAACCTTCACCGCGTCCTGCTCGGAAACCAGCACCAGCCCGAACTGGTCCCCGGAAATCCGGGCCAGCGTATCGAGCGGCTTCAAAAGCCGTTTCAGGCGCCGGGTGAGCGCCAGCAGGATGGTATCGCCAACCGACATCCCCAATTTGTCGTTGACCTGTTTGAAACGGTCGATATCGATCATGAACACGCTGGGCCGCACTTCCGGGCTTTGCGCGGCAATGCTGATCATGGTCTGCAGACGGTCGACGAACAATTGCCGGTTGGGAAGCCCGGTCAGATTGTCATGCACCGCATCATGCAAAAGACGGTCTTCCGATGTCTTTTGCTCGGTCACATCGATGATGGTGCCGACACAACGGATCACCTCGCCATTGGAACCGATCACAGGGCGGGCGCGCAGCGCCATCCAGTGATAATGGCCGTCTTCCGCACGCATCCGGAACTGGTGATTTAGCCGTCCCTTGCGGTGTTCGAGCAGAACATCGAGGGTGGTGCGGAAGCGGTCACGGTCATCTGCATGAACGCGCGGCAGCCAATTGCGGGCCGGCCCGGCGAGGGCTCCGGGGGAAAGACCCAATTGCGGCGACAGATCCGGTGATGTCACCACACGGTCGCGGGTCACGTCCCAGTCCCACACCGTATCCCCGGACCCCGCAAGCGCCATGGCCTGGCGCTCCATGTCGGAAAAGAGGCCCTGATGATAAGCGCCGCCGGCAAAGGCGTGCTGCATCACCGTAAAGCCCATCAAGAGCACGATCAGCACCAGGCCGCCGCCCAGCGCGGGTTGAACGATGTCATTGGCCAGTTGCCCGGTCACGGTCACCCAAGCGCCGAAAAGCCAGCACAGGATCAGCGCCCAGGTCGGTATCAGCATTACCGCGCGGTCATACCGGTTGAAGCCCAGATAGGCGATCAGCGCCACCCCCGCGATTGCGGTTGCGGCAAACGAGATCCGGGCAATGCCCGACGCCACTGGCGGATCATAGATCGCCACGGCAAACAGCGCGCCCAGGCCCAGGATCCAGGCAACAGTCACATAGGACAGGTTGGTGTGCCAGCGGTTGAGATTGAGATAGGTGAACAGGAACACCACAAGCCCGGTGGCCAGCAGCACCTCGGTGCCCGCGCGCCAGATCCGCTCATCACCAGGTGTGATCAGGATCAGTTTCGACAAAAACCCGAAATCCACCGACACATAGGCAAGAACCGCCCAGGCAAGGGCTGCTGTCGCAGGCAGCATCGACGTGCCCTTGACCACGAAGAGGATGGTCAGAAACACCGCTAGAAGTCCTGCGATGCCAAGCACGATGCCGCGATAAAGCGTGTAGGCGTTGACCGTGTCCTTGTACGCCTCCGGCTCCCACAGATAGATCTGCGGCAATTCCGGGGCCGCAAGTTCGGCAACAAAGGTGATGACCGTCCCCGGGTTGAGCGTGATCCGGAACACGTCGTCTTCACTGCTCGGCACCCGGTCGAGGGCAAACCCCTCGCTGGGCGTGATTCCAAGAATGCGTGCCGATCCGAGATCCGGCCACAGCAGACCCGAAGCGACCAGCCGGAAATGCGGCGCCACAATCAGGCGATCGATCTGCTCATCGGTGACATTGGCCAGCGCAAACACTGCCCAATCACCCGAATGCTGGGCTGAGTTCGCGCGCACCTCGATCCGCCGGACGATACCGTCAGCCCCGGCTGCGGTGGAAACCTGGAAGGCTTCGCCGCGCTGATTGTAGATTTCCGTGGTCGCGGTGAGATCAAGTGCGGTGTCGTCGCGGCCGATCTTGACGGGTTCAATCGCCTGCGCCGCTGGTGCGGAAAACAGTGTCAGGCATAACGCCAGAAGGCCAAGCAGGAAGAGACCGCGATCAAACGCTGCCGCCCTGCCGCGACTGAACCGTCTGAAACCATGAAGACCTGTCATTCGCCGGACCTGGAGCTTTGCGTGCGCATGGAGTGCCAATCCTCGGCAACCAGCGCATACAGCAGGTGATCGCGCCAGGCGCCGTTGATTTTTAGATAGCCGTTCAAGTATCCCTCGCGCCGAAACCCGACCGCTTCCAGGAGGCGTTGACTCCTGGAATTGTCCGGAATACAGGCCGCCTCGATCCGGTGCAACCGCATGCTGTCAAACACATGGGGAAGGAGTGCAGTAAGAGCGTCGCGCATCAGGCCCTTGCCGGCGTGCTGTTCTCCCATCCAGTACCCCAATGTGCAACTCTCCGCCGCTCCGCGCCGGATCGCGCCAAGGGTTACCCCGCCCGCCAGCTGTCCGGAGGATTTGAGGCAGACAAACAAGGGCAGGGCCTGTCCGGCGGCGCGGTCTGCGTCGTAGCGCTGGATCCGGTAGCGAAAGGCGGCGCGTGTGAGGTCATCATGCGCCCAGCGGGGCTCCCAGGGCTCCAGAAAGTTGCGGCTTGCGTCGCGCAGGCGGCTCCATTCCAGATAGTCGCCCATCACGGGATAGCGAAGACATGTCCGCTCCCCGTCGAGGCGGAATGATACCTGGCTCCGGCTGCGGAAGCGAAAAACCGACGACGCCATAGCCCGATTTCCCTGATGAGTTCTCGGCTTGGCTTATTCAGCCGCAGCCGTTCTTGAGCCATTCTGAACGAGTAAATCCGTCATATCTTTGACCGGCATGAGATTGCTGACCGGTCCGATGGCCGAAACCGTGACCGGGGTGTTGAAAAACAGCCGCTCCGCCAGATCCGAAAGCCGTTCAGGTGTGATGTTCTCAAGCCGCTCCATCAGTTCGGAGTTGCTCACCGGGCGCCCGAACAGCAGCATCTGCCGCGCAATCTGGCTTGCCCGTGCCGCAGGGCTTTCCTGCGACATCAGCAGGCCAGAGCGGACCTGGGCGCGCGAGCGGTTGATCTCCTGCTCGTCAACGCCCTCAGCAGCCTTGGCCAGCTCTGACAGGATCACCGGGATCAGCTCCGGCAGATCGTCTCCGCCGGTTGCCGCGTGAATGCCGAAAATGCCCGAGTCCGAGAAGCCCCAGTGAAACGCATAGACCGAGTAGCACAGCCCGCGTTTCTCGCGCACCTCCTGAAACAGCCGCGATGACATGCCGCCGCCCAGAATGTTGGCGAGCAGCTGCGAGCAATAGAAGTCGCGGACCTGATAGGCGCGGCCCTCAAAACCGATTAGCACCTGCGCGTCCATCAGGTCGCGGTCCTCACGGTAGTCTCCGCCAGTGTAGCTTGCGGTTGGAATGGCGCGCAGTTGTGTGCCCGTCGGCTGGATCGACTGGCCAAAGCGTTCACCGACCAGCTTGACGAAAGCGTCATGATCAACCGCGCCTGCTGCGACGACAACAATGCGGTCGCCGGTGTAATGGCGCGAAAGATATCTGCGGATCTGGTCCGGCGTAAACGACTTGACGGTGTCCGGGGTGCCAAGGATGGGCCGTCCGATGGTCTGCTCGCGGAAGGCGGCTTCGGTGAAGCGGTCATAGACCACATCATCGGGCGTATCGTTGGCAGCACCGATTTCCTGCAGGATCACGTGCTTCTCGCGCTGCAATTCCGCTTCGTCAAACACCGAATCCGTCAGGATGTCGTGCAGGATATCGATTGCCAGCGGCACATGATCCCGGAGCACGCGGGCGTAATAGGCCGTGGTTTCCGTCGATGTGGCCGCGTTGAGCTCGCCGCCCACATTTTCGATTTCCTCGGCAATCTGACGCGCGCTGCGCTTGCGGGTGCCCTTGAACGCCATGTGCTCAAGCAGATGCGCAATTCCGTGCTCGTTGGCGGTCTCGTCGCGCGAACCGGATTTGACCCAGACACCGAGAGCAACGCTCTCCAGATGATCCATGGTTTCGGTAACGACTGTCACGCCGTTGGCGAGACTGGTGGTCTTGACTTTCATACTGTCACTTTCCGCGGTTCATGGAGCTGCCCGCGTATGTGTCAGGATGTGGGATTCCACCTTTTCCTGCTCATTGGGCAACACGCTGAACCGTTCCTCCCGTTGCATAAGATCAGAGAGCCATGCCGGGAGCGCCGGGTCAATACCGCAGGCCTGTTTTACGGCAGCCGGGAACTTGGCCGGATGCGCCGTTGCCAGCGTCACCATCGGCGCTGACGGCTTCATCATCTTGTTGGCGACAAACACGCCTACCGCCGTGTGAGGGTCGAGCACATAGCCGGTTTCAGCCTGCACGTCATGGATCGTTGCCTTGACCTGGCGCTCGCTGGCGCGGCCGGCGCGAAACTCCTTGCGAATTGCCTTGAGCGCAGGTGCCGCGATGTCGAAGGCACCTGATTGCTTGAGCCCGGCCATCGCCTGGCGCACTGAACCGGCGTCGCGGTCATTGGCGTCAAACAGCAGCCGCTCGAAATTTGAAGAGATCTGGATGTCCATTGATGGCGATGTGGTCGCTGTGACACCGCGCATCTCGTAGCGTCCGGTGCGCATGGTCCGCGCCAGAATGTCATTCTCGTTTGTCGCCACCACCAGCTTGTCGATGGGAAGTCCCATGCGCTTGGCGCAGTATCCGGCGAAAACATCGCCGAAATTGCCCGTCGGCACCGTAAACGAGACCTTCCGGTCCGGTGCGCCGAGCGATATTGCAGCGGTGAAATAATAGACGATCTGGGCCATGATCCGCGCCCAGTTGATCGAATTGACGCCGGAAAGCCGCACATTTTCGCGAAACGAGGTGTGGTTGAACATGGCTTTGACCATGTCCTGGCAATCATCGAAATTGCCCTTGATCGCCAGCGCATGCACGTTTGACGCAGTCGATGTGGTCATCTGGCGCTGCTGCACCGGCGACACGCGGCCTTCGGGAAACAGGATGAAGATGTCTGTGCGGTCACGCCCGGCAAAGGCGTCGATCGCGGCTCCGCCGGTATCGCCCGAGGTGGCGCCAACGATCGTCGCACGCTCGTTGCGCTCGGCCAGCACGTGATCCATCAGCCTGGCGATCAGCTGCATTGCCACATCCTTGAACGCCAGGGTCGGTCCATGAAACAGCTCGAGCACAAAGGCGTTCGGGCCGCTTTGCACCAATGGTGTGATCGCGGGGTGACGAAATGTTGCGTAGGCCTCGTTGATCATCTGGCGCAGAGCCTCGGCGCCGATTTGGCCTTTAGCAAAGGGAAGGATCACCCGGAAGGCGATTTCCTGATAGCTTTGCCCGCGCATGGCACGGATCTCCTTGCGGGAGAATTGCGGCCATTGCCGCGGCACATAAAGCCCGCCATCGCGCGCCAGCCCTGCCAGAAGAGCATCGCTGAAGCCTAATGCGGGCGCTTCGCCCCGTGTCGAAATATAGTCCACAGACATGGTCTCCGGTGGTGGACGCGGATCGCGCAAGGTGAGATAACGCCGGTCGATTTTTCGCCGCGCGGCTGATATAGACCAAGGGCGGTCGTCATGCAAAGGCCATATACGGGTTGCAGTCTTTGCCCGACGCTCTGAATGCAGATGAAGGTAGGTTTACAGTGTCATACAGTATGTTGCGTTCCATTCCGGTTTTGCTCGGAGCAGTTCTGATCGCGGGTTGCACCGGCGCCAACCCCGGCGCCATTCTCAATCCGGGCGGATCAGATGGCCAGCCGGCAATCGATGCGGCCACCAATGCCGCCGTGGTTCAGGGGACCTGCCCCAAGGTGGAGCTTCGTGAAGGGACCGCCATTTATCGCAGTTACGTCAAGGGTGGCGATGGCGATCCGACCAAGGTTATTCACCAGGGATCGATTGCGGATACGACCAGACAGTGCCGGATCAATGGCGATCAGATGGTCGCGACCGTCGTGGCGTCCGGCCGCCTTGTTGCTGGCCCCGCCGGCAAATCCGGCCAGATTGATGTTCCGATCCGCGTTGCAGTGCTGGATGGCGAGAATCTGATCTACTCGGAATTGATCAAGCATCCCGTCATACTGCCAGAAGGTCAGCCGACGACGCAGTTCGTATTCACCAATTCAGCCGTGACGTTCCCGGCAAGCTCCGCGGGAACAGCCAAGATCCTGGTTGGATTTGATCCCGGACCCTACGACACGCCTTGATGTCCAGCGGTGGCTTGAAGCTTGGGCTTTGGTCGCCGGAGTTCAGCCGAGTTCCGACCAGGCCGCCAGCGCTTCCACGGTTGCCGGAAGATCGGCCATGCGGGCAATCACGGTTTCCGCGCCCGCTTCGGTCAGCTTGTCGGCATGGCCGGGATAGCTGTGGGAACCGCCGGTAAAACCAACCACACGCATGCCAGCCGCCCGCGCGGCCTCCACGCCATGGACCGAATCCTCGATCACCAGCACATTTGCCGGATTAACATCGAATTCGCTGGCGCCATGTAGAAATACGTCCGGGGCAGGCTTCGTGCGGCCTTCGCCGACCTCCTTGGCCGAATAGACACGCTCCCCGAACAACCGGTCGAGACCTGTTCGCTTGAGCATGGCGGCGAGCCGGTGTGCGGAGGAGTTCGAACAGATGCAGCGCGGCTGCGGCAGCCGGCTGATCGCCACTGCGGCACCGTCAATGGCGCGCACCTCTGCTGCCAGCTTCTTGTCCAGCAGCGCTTCTGACGCATCGATCAGCGAGGCCGACAGCGGAGTGTTCGATTCCCGCTCGACCTCGAACAAGATGTCTTTCCAGGTCAGACCCGCAAAGCGCTCGGCCAGTTCTTCCGGGCTGATCGAATATCCGGCCTCGCTCAAAAGCGCGGATTCCACCTCCGCCGCGATAACCTCGCTGTCGACCAGCACGCCGTCGCAATCAAAGATGATGAGGTCGAAACCGGACATGGAAGTCTTCCTGTAGTGGGAAATTTGCGGAGGGGTGATTTTCGCCACCGGGCCTACAGCAAGCGTTGGCGACAGGCAAGCGCGGGTACGCTTCTTGCTGTAATCAGGGAAATCTGAAATCCATCTCAGGGTCATTCACCAGATGTTTACCCTGTTCGGTAACCATGATGCTCAGTTGTTGCGTTCGAGTAAGGTGAGTATCAAATGGCCCGTTCAGTTTCGTTTGCCAAAGTTCCGACCGTCAAAGCCGCGCCCCAATCCTGGCTCGACACCATCATCAAGGGCGATTGCGTTGCAGCCCTTGAAGCGCTTCCCGAAAACTCCGTTGATGTGATTTTTGCCGACCCGCCCTACAACCTTCAGCTTGGCGGCGATCTGGCAAGGCCGGATCAGTCTGTGGTCGATGCGGTCAATGATCACTGGGATCAGTTCGAAAGCTTCGCCGCCTATGACGCCTTCACCCGCGCCTGGCTTATGGCCTGCCGCCGCGTGCTCAAGCCCAACGGCACCATCTGGGTGATCGGCTCCTACCACAACATCTTCCGCGTTGGTTCGCAGCTCCAGGACATCGGCTTCTGGCTGCTCAACGACATCGTCTGGCGCAAGACCAATCCGATGCCGAATTTCCGCGGCCGCCGGTTCCAGAATGCCCATGAGACGATGATCTGGGCCTCGCGCGATCAGAACGCCAAGAGCTACACCTTCAACTATGAAGCCATGAAAGCCTCCAATGACGATGTGCAGATGCGCTCGGACTGGCTGTTCCCGATCTGCACCGGCGCCGAGCGCTTGAAAGGCGATGACGGCAAGAAGGTGCATCCGACCCAAAAGCCCGAGGCGCTGCTGGCGCGGGTGCTGATGGCCTCATCCAAGCCCGGTGACGTGGTGCTGGACCCGTTCTTCGGTTCGGGCACCACCGGTGCAGTCGCGCGCCGTCTGGGCCGCCATTTCGTAGGCATCGAACGCGAGCAGGATTACATCGATGCAGCACGCGCCCGAATTGATGCTGTTGAACCGCTCGGCAAGAACGAACTCACGGTGATGACCGGCAAACGCGCAGAGCCGCGCGTCGCCTTCAACGTGCTGATCGAGGCTGGTCACGTCAAACCCGGCGATGTGCTTCATGACGCCAAGCGAAAGCACCAGGCGATCGTGCGCGCCGATGGGACGCTTGTTGCCAACGGCCAGGCCGGATCGATCCACAAGGTCGGCGCCCATGTGCAGGGCTTTGACGCCTGCAACGGCTGGACCTTTTGGCATCTGGAAACATCCGACGGTCTCACTGTGATCGACGAATTCCGTTCTGTGATCCGCAAGGAAATGGCACGCGCCGGGTAGACCTGCAAAACAGATCCGGCGGGCGTCATGTACCTTCAGTCACCGCCGCGATAAAGCGCCCGGAATGTCGAAAGACGTTCCGGGCGTTTGTGTCAAAAGCTGCCGGTTTCATTCCACTGGCTGATCAAGAACACCTCTGGCCACTGCGGCAAGCATCTGGTTTTCATCGACGGGGATCTGATGCACCGACGCCTTGTCGTCTATGATCAGAAATGAGTGTCCGTGAACGAAGCACCATAGAAGATAGGCTCGCCGCGCAGCCTCGGGGTGATTCGGTGTTATTCCGAGATAGTCCGCCACGGCGTTGACGACGATCGCCAGTGTGTCACGCCCGGCTTTCATCAATTCCTCGTCGTCCTTGTGGTCTTCGGTCATGCCGTAGACCAGCCGGAAAACCCCGGGCTCCTCGCGGGCAAAGTCGATGTACGCCCTTCCCAATGCCTCGATTCGCGCGATCGAACCTCGGGGGATGTCCTTGATCGCCGACTGCATCCGGCTCGATTTTCGGTTCATGGCTTCAAAACAAACCGCTTTCATGATCGCCGGTTTGTCCTTGAAATGCTTGTACGGGGCACCGCTGCTGACGCCCGCCAGACGGCTGGCTTCCGAAATTGAAAAGTCGGAATTCCCTTTGATTTCAATCAAATGGCGAACAGCTTCAAGCAGCTGCGCGCGCAAATCGCCATGATGATATCCGGTTTTTATCCCGATCCTGGGGTCTGCGGTCGCCAATATTCTGAATTCCTAATGATCCGTTGGTTGACAAAGTGAGTATTACTCACACATGTTAGGAATACTTACATACGGCCTTACTGCACCGCACGCAACAGCCAGGACGATTCCATGCAAAATGCCACGACTGGAACTGACAAGCCAAGAACCGTCGCGCGCCGCGTGCTGTCCGCCGTCGTGACGCTCGGCTTTATCGGACTTGCCGGCGGCTTGGTATCGCTTGGGGTGAGCGTGATTGCAGACCGGGCCAGCGCGGTTGCAGAGGTTGATTCCGCGCCGCTGGTGACTGTCCGGATCCAGCCGTTGAACTATGTCGATTCCTACCAGATCGAACGCCACTTCGTCGGTCAGATCGAACCCCAGCAGCAAACGGACATCGCGTTCGAGCAGGGCGGGGCAGTGCTTCAGGTCTTGGTTGATGATGGCGACCTGATTGCTGCCGGGGATCGTATTGCCGTTCTCGACACTCAGTTGCTGGAGGCCGAAACCGCACGCCTGCAGGCCTCGCGCGCCGCACTTGAGGCTCAGGCCGAGCTCTCGCGGCGCACGACAAGTCGGCAGACAGAGTTGCAGGAGCAGGGCTTTTCAAGCGTTCAGTCTCTTGATCAGGCTTCCTTCACTTTGGCCGAAGTCTCCGCCCGCATCGCCGAAGTCGATGCTGCGCTGGCCACGAACCGGATCCAGATTGAAAAGGCTGAAATCAGCTCACCCTTTGCCGGCCGCGTTGTCGCCCGCCATATCGATGAGGGCACCACTGTTGCCGGTGGTCAGCCTGTCATTTCCCTGCTTGAGCATGCCGGCCCGGAATTCCGGGCGGGCATCGACCCTTCGCTGGCGCCGCTGTTGGCCGATGCGAACGGTCTGACGGTTGAAATAGAGGGGCGCGCGGTAGAGGCGCAGCTGATTTCGCTTGCGCCCAACATTGATCCTGTAACCCGGACACGAATTGCCCGCTTCGCTCTCGAAGATGATGAGGCGACGGTGTTCGGACAGACAGGAAGCCTGGTCGTCAATCAGACAATTCCCGAGCGCGGGGCATGGCTGCCCGTGCCAGCCTTGCAGGAAGGCATGCGCGGCTTGTGGCAAGTCATGACTGTTGAGGGTGAACCGGACAGCGGCAATCTGGTGATCAGCCCGCAAGCGGTCGAAATCGTTTATGCCGGTCAGGATCGCGCCTTTGTGAGGGGCACCTTCGAGGACGGCGCGCGGCTTGTTCTCGATGGGCCGCACCGGGTCGTGCCTGGCCAGCGGGTCGAGATCATCGAGGCAGGCAACTGATGGAAACGCTGACCTTCCGGCAGCCGCGGCTGGTTGCACTGATCCTTTTTGTCCTGATCGCCGCAGGTGCGTCGTCACTGCTCGCCATCGGCCGTCAGGAAGATCCGACCATCACCAATCTGTTCGCAACCGTCACGGCTGCCTTTCCCGGCGCTGAGCCGGGGCGTGTTGAAACCCTGGTGACCACGAAAATTGAAGACCATTTGCGTGAAATTCCGGAGATCGAGAACATCGAGTCGGTCTCCTCAACCGGCATCGCGATTGTTCAGGTCGAACTGTCTGAAACGCTCGCCGATGACCGTATCGAGCAGGTCTGGTCGGAAATCCGCGATGTCCTTGATGACGCGCGCAAGGAGTTTCCCGCTGGCGCTCGTGATCCGGAATTCTCCAATGACAATATTGGTGGCTATTCCGCGATTGCAGCCCTTTCCGCCAGGCACAGCGATGTTCCGATGACCATTGTGTCGCGCTACGCCGACGAACTGGCCGACACGCTTCGCAGTGTGAGCGGCACAAAGAAAGTCGAGATTTTCGGTGCGCCGGAGGAAGAGATTCTGGTTGCCGTTGATCCGGGGCGCTCTGCAGCGCTTGGCCTGACCCCGGACATGATCTCGGCGGCCATTGCCGCCTCCGACAGCAAGGGACAGGCTGGCCGCGTGCGTGGAGCAAGCGGTGACTTCGTCATCGAGGTGGATGGCGAAATCTCGGCCATTGACCGGCTGCGCGATGTCATCGTCCGTCAGGATGCCGATGGCCGGATCGCCAGGCTGGGCGATATTGCCCATGTCAGCCGCAGTCAGAAAACACCGGTTGCCGAGATGGCCAGGCAGAATGGCAACCGGGCGATCCTTGTCGGAGCCAAGCTCGAAGACGGATTGCAGATCGATGTCTGGAGCGCCGATATCCGCGCGGCAATTGATGGCTTTCAGCCAAAGGTGCCCGGTGGATTGTCATTGCAACTGGTGTTTGATCAGAGCGGCTACACGTCGGACCGTTTGGCGGAAGTGGGCTTGAATATGGCCATCGGCGTCGGCCTGGTGGTGGCGGTCCTGCTGCTGACGCTGGGTGTCCGTGCGGCGTTTATAGTTGCCTTGATCCTGCCGGTGGTCACGCTCGCCACGATCGCGACCATGAACTACATCGGGCTCGCCATCCATCAGATGTCGGTGACCGGCCTGATCGTTGCCCTTGGCCTGCTGGTCGACGCCGGCATTGTCATGACCGATGAGGTTGGCCAACGCATCCGTCGTGGTGAGGCACGGATTAAAGCAGTGCGGCAGTCGGTGCGCCGGCTTGTTGCCCCCTTGTTCGCCTCCACCGTGACCACCGCTTTGTCATTCACGCCGATGATCCTGCTGCCCGGACCCGCCGGCGATTTTGTCGGGTCGATTGCAATCGCCGTAGTGGTCATGCTGGGCTGGTCGTTCATTATTGCCATCACCGTCACGCCCGCGATTGCCGGATGGCTGATGCCGGACGAGACCAGGGCGACGGCGCTGCAGTCCGGCATTCCTGGCGGCTTCCTGGCACGCGGCTTCGCGGCAAGCCTGCGCTGGGCAGTCGCCAATCCGCTGCGCTCCGTTGCGCTGTCCCTGGTGCTTCCCTTGGTGGGGTTCCTGTCAATGCCGACATTGCAGGCCCAGTTCTTCCCTGGCGTCGACCGTGACCAGTTCTACATCGAGTTTGACGCGATGCCGGGGACATCGATCTCAAAGGCAAATCAGATCGTGGACCGCATAGATGCCGAACTCGCGGCTGAACCGGAGCTCCGGTCTGTGACCTGGATCGTCGGCCGCTCGGGGCCGTCCTTCTATTACAACATCGTTGGCGGACGCGAGGACGCGCCGCAATACGCCCAGGCCCTGATAACAACCAGCTCGCCCGCCGCGACCGAGGAAATCGTTCCGCGCCTGCAACGCACCTTAGCGCCGAAAGTTCCCGAAGTGCAGCTTCTGGTTCGCGGGCTTGTGCAAGGCCCGCCGGTCAATGCGCCCGTGGAATTACGGCTGGTTGGCCCGGACCTGAATGTCTTGCGCGATCTCGGCGATCAGGCAAGAACGATCCTTTCGCGCATCGACGTTATCACGCTGTCGCGCGGGACGGTCGGGTCGGGTGCTCCGAAGGTGTCGGTGAATGTCGACGAGGCAAAGGCGCGGCTGCTCGGTCTGGATCTGGCGGGCGTCTCGCGGCAGCTGGAGGCGAGCCTTGAGGGTGTCATCGGCGGCTCGCTGGTCGAAGGCTCCGAGGAACTCGATATCAGGGTGCGCGTCGGCAGCGCCGTGAGAAGCGACCTTGGTGCGGTGTCCGACATCCCGATCCTGCCTGCCGGCGCCGCAGCGATTGCCGCGCGTGGCGATCATCCCGGTGTGCCGCTGTCCGCAATCGCAAGGATCAGCTTGCAGCCCAGCGACAGTTCCATCAGCCGCCGCAATTCCGAGCGGGTCAACACGGTGCAGGCCTTCCTGCTGCGCGACGTCCTGCCGGAAGAAGCGCTCAAGGCTGCCCAGGCCGAATTGCAGGCCGCAGAGTTCGAGCTGCCTGCCGGGTACCGATTGGAGCTTGGCGGCGACAGCGATGCGCGTTCGAACACGGTCAACAATCTGCTGCCCCGATCGCCTGATCGTCACGCTGACGATCGCAACAATAGTCGTGACCTTCAATTCGTTCCGGCTGTCGCTGGTGGCGATGGTTGTCTGCGCTCTTTCCACTGGCCTGAGCATTCTCGCGCTCGCGGTGTTCCAATATCCTTTCGGGATTACAGCGATCATCGGGGTGATCGGTTCCATCGGCGTGTCGATCAATGCCGCCATCATCATCCTGACCGGACTTCAGGCAGATGCGAAGGCCAGTGCCAATGACACCGAGGCGATGGTCGATGTGATCATGCGTTCAAGCCGCCATATCGTCAGCACCACCATCACCACATTCGGTGGTTTCCTGCCCTTGATCCTGGCGGGCGGCGGCTTCTGGCCACCTTTCGCCATGGCGATTGGCGGTGGAGTGCTGCTGTCAACGGTGGTGTCGTTCTACTTCACCCCGCCGATGTTCGCCTTGCTCTATGCCGGGCGGAGGACCCGTCCTGGAGAGGTCGAAAAGGCCAATGTCGAGCCGGGAGATGTGCGTCAGGACAACATGCCGAAACTGGCGATGGCAGCAGAGTAGGGCGAAGCCGGTGCAAAGCCATCCAGGTGGTTTTGCGCAGTGACCAATGCATGGGTCTAGAGACCGAAACCTGCCAGATCCTCGCGCAATTTCGCAGCCCCTGTGAAATGCACCGATTGCCAGCCGGCCGCGATCGCGCCCTCGACATTCTTCTCGCTGTCATCAATGAACAGGCAGGCCGACGGGTCGAGGCCGAAGCTGTTCACATGGGTGTCGTAGATCTCCCGGTCCGGCTTGATCATGCCGATCTCACCTGAAACCGTCACGCCGCGCGGCACCTTGAGGAAGGGGAACATCTCCTGAGCCTGTTTGAAGGTATCGGCCGCGAAATTGGTCAGCATGGTCACGTCGCGCCCCTGCTGGATCAGGTCAAGCATGATGTCGACACTGTCTTGGTAGGCGTGGCTGACCATCTCGTGCCAATGGGTGCGAAAGGCGCGTATAAGGGCTTCCTTCTCCGGATGGTCTGCAATCAGCAGCGCCTCGGCATCGCTCCAGCTGCGTCCACGGTCCTGCTCAAGGTTCCACTCGTGGGTGCAGATGGTGTCGAAAAAGCTCTTCCGCTCCGCCTCGTCCGGGATCAGCCGGCTGAACGGTATGTTCGGATCATAATGGATCAGCACCTTGCCGATATCGAAAACGATGTGCTGGATGGCTGGTTTGGTCTCGCTCATGTCGCGCCTTTTCTAAAACCGGTCCGGAAAGGCACTGGCCAGCGCCTTCTTCATGACCGTGGGAAGAGCTTCTTCGGCCAGCGAATCGCTGGCACTCCACCAACCTCCATAGTCATCCGTGCCGGTGACAACCGCATGAAACACCTCAAGCCGCAATTCAAAATGTGTAAACACGTGTGAAATCATCCCGGTCTGGCGCCATTGAGCCTCAAATGGTGCGGCGCTTATGCCGGTTTTGCCATCCGCACGCACGGTCCAGTTGCTGGTGGGCAGTCCGCTCATGCCGCCAAGCAGGCCCTTGTCCGGGCGCTTGACCAGCAGCACCGCGCCGTCGCCACGTTCCGCCACGAAGGCCGCGCCCTTGCGCACCGGTTTGGTTTTCTTGGGAGCCTTGACTGGGAAAGCCTCCTGCCGCCCGGAGACGCGGGCGGCGCATCCTTCATCGAGCGGACAGAGCGCGCAGGCCGGGCGTTTTGGTGTGCAGATCGTGGCGCCCAGATCCATCAGCGCCTGGGCGAAATCTCCGGGCCGCTCATCAGGCGTGGCCGAGCCGACCAGGGTGGTGATCTCGGGCTTTGCCGAAGGCAGTGGCGTGTCGATCTCGAAAAGCCGGGTAAACACCCGCTCGATATTGCCGTCCACTACCGCTGCGGGAACATCAAAGGCAATCGCCGCAATCGCCGCAGCCGTATAGGGCCCGATGCCAGGCAGGGCGCGCAGCCCCTCTTCAGTCTGAGGGAACACGCCGCCGAACTCCGTGGCCACCTGGTCGGCGCATTTTTTCAGGTTCCGGGCCCGCGAGTAATAGCCGAGCCCGGCCCAGGCCTTCATCACGTCCCCGGTATCGGCGGCTGCCAGATCATTGACTGTCGGCCAGCGCCTCACAAAGACATCGAAATAGGATTTGACCGCCTGAACGGTGGTCTGCTGCAGCATGATTTCCGACAGCCAGACACGGTAGGGATCAGCCACCACGCCATGTTCGCGATCCTCCGGGCTGACCCGCCAGGGCAGTGTTCTGGCATGCCTGTCATACCAGGCGAGCAGCGGCGGCGCGATGCCTGCGGAAATCGGGGAGGGCTTTGCAGATGACATTGAACTCAGGCAGCGCTAGGAAGGAGTGGTGCATCCGGACACAGTGCGCGTCCGGTCAAACACAATGCCGGATCATGTCGCGCCGGACCGCGCGGCGCAATCCGTCAAAACCGGTTATCCCGGTATGGAACCGTTTCGGACCGGCAAGATGCAGGGCAGGGAGAGTTGGACTGGTGGCAAAACCCTTTACCCGCAAAGGCAGCGTCCAGATTGCCGAAGTCGCCAATGGGCTGATCGATCCGATCCTGGCCAGGCGCGCGGGCATCAACACGCTTTTGCTGGGGTCCTGGGACGAGATCGCAGGCGAGCAGTTTGCCGGATGCTCCAGGCCTGAGCGCATCCGCTGGCCCAAGCAGGATGGTCCCAGTGAGACCGGTGGCGGCTTCACGCCGGGCCAGTTGACCATCGCCTGCGAGGGCGCGCGGGCGCTGTTCCTGATGCACCAGCAGGCTGAGTTGATTTCGCGCTTGAACAGCTTTTTCGGCTTTCAGGCGATCTCCGAAGTCCGCATCGTCCAGAAGGCCATCCACACGCCAAGCCAGAAGCTCAAGACCCGCCCTCTCGACACGTTGGAAAAGCGCCGGCTTGCCGACATGCTGGCCGATGTCGAGGATCCGAAGCTGCGCGAGGCGCTCGAACGGCTGGGAACCGGCGTGATCGGCCGCAGGCGTAAATAGCAGATCCAAAGGGCCGCAATCACGGCTGCGTGAACGTGATGCTCTTGTTTGGCCACATTTGACGTTATAGGAGTTTGAGGCAAAGCTGGCAGTCACGAGATTGGTGTGGTGCCAGGCGCGCATGCCAGCTCTTCCCAACCTGCAGGCGCGCAGTTCAAGCAATTCGAAAACAGGTGATACCCATGTTCCTCAAGACGTCCCGACTGACCGCTGCCGCAACCGTTTCGCTGCTTGCCCTGACCCTTGCCGGCTGCTCGGACTCTTCTGACGAGACGCCGCAGGCTGGTGTGTCAACCGAAACCGCAGCGCCAGTGGACACCGCTGCCGCAACGCCATCGCCCGAAATCACTGGCTCTACAACGCCCGCTGTGGAAGCGCCGCAGGCCGCCGGTGAAGTCGACATGGCTGCGGTGCTTGCACCCGGACCGCTCAAGGAGATGGCGCTTGGAGATGAAAATGCACCGGTCACGATCGTCGAATACATGTCGATGACCTGCCCCCATTGCGCGTCCTTCCACGAGGACAACTTCAAGCCGCTGGTCGAGAAATATGTCGACACCGGCAAGGTGCGTTTCATTCTGCGCGAATTCCCCTTCGATCCCCGCGCGGCTGCAGCGATCATGCTGGCCCGCTGCGCGCCTGAAAACCAGTTCTTCCCGCTGGTCGATGTGATGTTCAAACAGCAGCGCAGCTGGGCGACGGCTCAGGATGGCCGTGCGGCATTGCTGCAAATCGCCCGTTTGGCCGGTTTTACACAGGAGTCCTTCGAGGCTTGCTTGACGAACCAGAAGCTTCTGGACGATGTGAATGCTGTAAGAACCAAGGCAGCAAACGAGTTTGGCGTTCAGTCGACGCCGACTTTCATCATCAACGGGAAGCGCTATCCGGGGAACATGTCGGTTGAAACCATGTCTGCGATCATCGACCCGCTTCTGTAAGCGGTCCATGCGCATTGCCCCCCGGCAATTTGCTTGCCGGGGCGGGGGCAGTGCGCCGGTGATTGCCTGTGGCCGGGAGTTGCGGCCATGAGGTTTACCAAGCTCCGGGTTCTGGGCTTCAAGTCCTTCGTTGAGCCGACCGAATTCCACATCGAGCGCGGCCTGACCGGCGTCGTCGGTCCCAATGGCTGCGGCAAGTCCAATCTTGTCGAAGCCATGCGCTGGGTGATGGGCGAGAATTCCTACAAGAACATGCGCGCCTCGGGCATGGACGACGTGATCTTCTCGGGCTCGGGCAACCGCCCGGCGCGCAACACCGCAGAAGTCGGTCTCTATCTCGACAATACCGACCGCACCGCGCCCGCAGCCTTCAACAATTCCGATGAGATCCAGGTCACCCGCCGCATCGAACGCGAATCCGGCTCGGTGTATCGCATCAATGGCAAGGAAGCCCGCGCCAAGGATGTGCAGCTTCTCTTTGCCGACGCCTCCACCGGCGCGCGCTCGCCCTCGATGGTCGGGCAGGGCCGTATCGGCGAACTGATCCAGGCCAAACCCCAGGCGCGGCGCCAATTGCTCGAAGAGGCGGCAGGCATTTCCGGCCTGCATTCACGCCGCCACGAGGCCGAACTGAGGCTGCGCGCCGCCGAGACCAATCTCGAACGGCTTGATGACGTCACGTCCGAACTGGAATCCCAGGTCGAAAGCCTCAAGCGCCAGGCCCGTCAGGCCAACCGGTTCAAGATCCTGTCCGCTGATGTCCGTCAGGCCGAGGCGACGCTTCTGCATCTGCGCTGGTCGATTGCCAAAGCCCAGGAGGCGGAGGCTGAAAGCGCGCTGGCGCAGGCAACCTCGCGCGTGGCCGAACTGGCGCAGGCGCAGATGGATGCGGCCAAGAACCAGGCCATTGCGGCTCACAAACTGCCCGATCTGCGCGAGGCCGAGGCGGCGGAAGCTGCAGCCCTGCAGCGTTTGCAGATCGCCCGCACCCAGATCGAGGAGGAGGCGGAGCGGCTTGAAAAGCGCCGTCAGGAGCTGGATCGCCGGCTCACCCAGCTCCATGCCGATATCGAGCGCGAACAGCGGCTGATCGCCGACAATGCCGGCGTGATGGAGCGTCTGGCAGCCGAAGAGAGCGAACTGCGCGCAGCCCTTGAAGGCAGCGGCGAGCGTTCTGCTCAGCTCAAACAGGCGTTCGAAGCAGCCCAGGCCAAGCTCGCCGAAACCGAAACATCGCTCGGGGTGGTCACCGCGGAGCGCGCCGAAGCCGCCGCCGAGCGCACCCAGCTTGAGCGTGTCATCCGCGAAGCCGGTGAGCGCAAGGCCCGGCTCGAGCGGCAGATCGCCAGCCAGGACGCCGATCTTGCCGGGATCGCTGAACGCATTGCCGGGCTGCCCGATCCTGCGGCCAAGCGTGCCGAGACCGAGACCGCCGAAAAGGCGCTGAGCGAAGCCGAGACGGCATTGTCGCGCATCGAGACCGCCCTTGAAGCTGCCCGCGAGACGGAAGCCGGGGCACGCCAGCCGGTGACGGAAGCAAGAGCCCGGCTCAATGCGATCGAGACTGAGGCCAAGACCATTTCCCGCATGCTCAATGCCGGGCAGGGCTCGGACCTTTTCCCGCCGGTGGTCGAGAAGATCAAGGTCGACCGCGGCTACGAGACCGCGCTTGGCGCGGCGCTGGGCGATGATCTTGACCTGCCGCTTGATCCGGCTGCACCGGCGCACTGGGCCAGGCTCGAAACGGTAGCAGATGATCCGGCATTGCCTGATGGCGTGACACCGCTGTCGACCCATGTCCGTGCGCCTGCCGAACTCGCCCGGCGCCTCGCACAGGTCGGCCTGGTGGCCGATGCGGACCATGGCCGCGCGCTCCATGCAGCGCTCAAGCCTGGCCAGCGGCTCGTCACCCGCGATGGTGCGCTGTTGAGATGGGATGGCTATGTCGCATCCGCCGATGCGCCGACACCGGCTGCGATGCGCCTTGAGCAGAAGAACCGTCTGGCCGAACTCGATGCCGAAGCCGTGGAGGCCACCAAGGCCCTGCGTGAAGCGGAAGCCGTACTTCAGGAGAGCGAGGCGGCGGTGGCCCAGCGTGTCGGCGAAGGCAAGGCCGCGCGCGATCTGATCCGCGATGCCAGCCGCAATGTGAGCCGCGCCCGTGACGAACTGGCCAGCGCCGAGCGCGCCTCGGGTGAACTGTCAAACCGCCGCGCGGTGCTCACCGAGTCCCGCGCCCAGGTGGGTGCACAGCTTGCCGAGACACAGACTGCGCTTGAAGAGGCCGCGACGGCTTTGAAAGCCTGTCCCGATCTCTCCGCACTCAACGCCGCGCTGACCAAGATCAACGCCGAAGTGGCAACCGACCGCGGTGCGCTGGCCGAGGCCCGTGCCGCCCATGAAGGGCTTGAGCGCGAGAACCAGGCCCGCGCACGGCGGCTTGAAGCGATTGCCGCGGAACGCGCGAGCTGGAGCGAACGCGCGACCAACGCGGAAAGCCACCTTGCATCCTTGCGCACCCGCGCCGACGAAACCCAAGCCGAAGTGACGCAAATCGCCGAAGCGCCCGACGAAATCGCCGTACGCCGCCGCGAGCTGATGCATCAGCTCTCTGAGGTTGAAAAGCGCCGCCAGCAGGCTGCCGATGCGCTGGCCGCCGCCGAGACCACATCGCGCGAGGCAGACAAGACCGCCACCGAGGCGATCGGGCATTTGTCTCAGGGCCGGGAAGCGCGCGGCCGGGCTGAGGAGCGCCTGATGGCGGCCAAGGAGCGGCGCGAGGACGGTGAGGCCCGCATCCGCGAAGCGCTGAACTGCGAACCGCATGAAGCCATGCGCCACACCGGCCTGGCTGCCGACGCGCCGATGCCTGATCCGGCCCAGATCGAGCGCACTCTTGAGCGCCTCAAGATCGAACGCGAACGGCTCGGTGCGGTCAATCTGCGCGCCGAGGAAGAGCAGACCGAACTCTCGGAACGGCTCGAAACCATCATCACCGAGCGCGAAGACATCATCGACGCGATCAAGAAGCTGCGCGCCGGAATCCAGAGCCTCAACAAGGAAGGCCGCGAGCGCCTGCTGGTCGCCTTTGACGAGGTCAACGCCCAGTTCCAGCGGCTGTTCACCCATCTGTTCGGTGGCGGCACGGCAGAACTGCAGCTCATTGAATCCGACGACCCGCTTGAAGCCGGGCTTGAAATTCTGGCACGGCCGCCAGGCAAGAAGCCGCAGACCATGACGCTGCTTTCGGGCGGCGAGCAGGCGCTCACGGCCATGGCGCTGATCTTCGCGGTATTCCTGACCAACCCGGCGCCGATCTGTGTGCTCGACGAGGTCGACGCGCCGCTTGATGATCACAATGTCGAGCGCTTCTGCAACCTGATGGACGAAATGGCGGCCTCCACCGAGACCCGTTTCGTCATCATCACCCACAACCCGATCACCATGGCCCGCATGAACCGCCTGTTCGGCGTCACCATGGCCGAGCAGGGCGTCAGCCAGCTGGTCTCGGTGGATCTTCAGACAGCCGAGCAGTTGCGGGATGCGGGGTGAGGGACGAGCCGCCGATAGGAAAGACGACAGACTTTCGGCGTGAGAAGAGGAAATTCAATCCATGAGTGTTTATGCCGGGGCGCTGATCATCATCGCGCTGTTCTTGTTCGCGTTTTTTCTGTGGACGCTCATTGTCTCCAGCGGCGCCAGGCGCGCGGTTCCCAAGCACGGCAAGACGCTGACAGTTGCAGGCAATGAGATTCACTACACTGATGAAGGTCCGCGCGATGCACCTGTGCTGGTGATGATCCATGGCCTTGCAGGCAACCTGAACAATCTTGGCTACGCGCTGACCGCACAGCTGTCGTCAGAGTTCCGGGTGATCAATCTGGACCGTCCGGGCTCGGGCTATTCAACCCGGTCCAGTGACGAGGCGGCGACGCTTCCTGCACAGGCGCGCATATTGGGCGCTTTTCTCGATCAGCTTGGCGTCGAGAAGCCGGTTCTTGTCGGCCATTCCCTTGGCGGGGCGGTGTCGCTTGCCATGGCTCTGGAACGACCTGAGAAGATCGGTGCGCTGGCGCTGCTGTGTCCATTGACCCACGCGGAAGGGAAGCCACATGCGGTCTTTGAGATTCTGATGATCAGGCCAAAACTCCTGCGTCTCTTCCTGGCCTACACGCTTGCGGCACCGGTCGGAAAAATGACCGCCAAGGCCACTCTTGAGCAGGTATTTGCACCTGAGGCGGCCCCCGGTGATTTCATGATCAAGGGCGGATTTGCGCTGAACTCGCGCCCGAAAACCTTCCTGGGAGCGTCGGCCGATCTCGCCGCCACAACGGCGTCATTGCCCGCACTTGTCGCCCGCTACAAATCCGATCTCAAGACGCCCGGAGCAGTCCTGTTCGGTGCGGAAGATCCCATCCTGAACCCGGATGTTCACGGGCGCCAAATGGAAGCCTATGGGCTGAACTATGAGGAGCTGGAGGGCGCAGGCCACATGATCCCGATGACAGCCCCCGAGGCATGTGCGGACTTCATCAGGCGGGTTGCCAGGCAAGTCGAACGATAGCTCACCAGCCGAATTCTCGACCCGTGAAATTGCCGCGTCCGGTGCAACGGATGCCCTACAAGGCCGAAATCAGGGCCTCGGCTACCCGGTCCTGGGTCTCTTCATCGAGATAGGGATGCATCGGCAGGCTGAGGACGCAGCCCGAGAGCATGTCGGTCACCGGCAGCGCGCTGCCTGCGATGCCGTGATGGCTGTAGGCGTCCTGCAAATGCAGCGGCTTGGAATAATAGACCGCGCTGGGGACGCCCTTGTCCTTCATCTGCGACTGGATGGCGCCACGGTCGGCTCCGTCTGGAAGCTTGACTGTGTATTGCGCCCAGACCGACTGCAGCCCCTCGGGGACGTGCGGTGTGGCCACATGGCCCGAAAGCAGCGACGAATAACGGGCTGCGATCCGGTTGCGGGCTTCGATCTCGTCATCGAAGATCGCCAGTTTCTCGATCAGGATCGCTGCCTGCATGGTGTCGATGCGGCCGGTCATGCCGATGCGCACATTGTCATACTGGCTGGTGCCCTTGCCGTGAAACAGGATCGAGCGCAGCGTCTCGGCGAGTTCCGCGTCATCGGTGAAGATCGCCCCGCCATCGCCATAGGCGCCCAGCGGTTTGGCCGGGAAGAAGCTGGTGGCGGTCGCCATCGCCAATGTGCCGACCCGGCTGTTGTGATAGCGCGCACCATAGGCCTGCGCCCCGTCGCCAAGCACCCACAAGCCTTCGCGGGCGGCGATTTTCGATATGGCGTCGTAATCGGCAGGAACGCCAAACAGATCCACCGGGATCACGCCCACCGGTTCATGACCGGCGGCCCTCGCTTCAGCAATAGCGGTTTCGAGTGAGGCGGGATCCATGTTGAAGGTATCGGCGTCCACATCGACAAACCAGATATGCGCGCCGAGCCACGCCACCACCTCGGCGGTGGCGACAAAGGTAAAGGACGGGCAGAAGATAGCCTGGCCCGGCCGCACCATTTTTGCCATCAGCACCATCGCCAGTGCGTCCGTTCCCGATGAGCAGGCGATGGAATGCGCGGCACCGCAATGGGCCGACAATTGTGCCTCCAGCTCCGCGACCTCGGGGCCCATAACGTACTGACCATGATCGAGCACCCTCGCGACTGCTGCATCAACCCGGTCGCGGATGCGCGCCTGCTGGGCCACGAGATCAACGAAACGAACTGGATCCTGGCGGCTTGCTGACATTGTGCGGTCGGTCCTGGGTCTGTGGGGCATCGCGGTGCCGTGGGACGGGTTTTGGTACCATTGCATCTCTGATGATGGACACAGTGGGCCCGCATGACACCGGCTCTCCTGTTAATCGGCTTGAGCGGCCGGGTCCATACTTTGATGCTGCGATACAATGTCTTCTTTCACGGGAAGCGATCACTTTGCGTTGCCGTTGGTGACGACATGTGACAGCGGGCGGCCACGGGCAAGGCCGGTTTGCTGAGGGGCAGGAGGCAACAGCCAGATCGTTTACGGATAGTCTCGCCAGAACGGCGTCCGCGCCACCGCCTGGGCTTCTTTCCTCGTCATGCCAAGGTCGAGAAGCATTGTGTCGGTGAAGGCGTCGAGTTCGCGAAGCATGCGCCTGCGTTCGCTGAAACGGGCAATCCACAGCCTGAGCGTATCGCCAAGACGTGGTCTTTGAACCTCCGTAACGGTTAGCGGCTCGTCCCGTTTGCCGGCCTGCTCCAGCATGCGGGTGATCTCCGGGTAGCGCGAAACCGGGCTGCTTTCCGGCAGCGCATTGAACCGCAGATAGGACTTGCCACGGTAATCCAGGTGATGCGCATTGCGCTCAAGTCTGGTTTCGGGAGGGACATTCTCGGCCAGCATTTTGGTTTCCTTTCATGTTTCAGCAAAATACTGCTTCTTCCGAATAAAAAAATTGAGTAATTGGAACCGGGCTCGTGAGAAAAACTCACTATGGAGCATGCCATGGAGTCTCTGCCGCCACTGACCAGCCTGCTAGCCTTTGAGGCATTTTACCGCACGGGTTCCGTCACCGAAGCGGCGGATCGGCTGGGAAGAACCCACGGAGCCGTGTCAAAACAACTGCATTCGCTGCAGGACCACACCGGTACAGTGTTGTTCACCAAACAGGGAAGCGGAATAGAACTCACATCAGAGGGTCGCACATTCGCAAGGATTGTGGCCCGCGCGCTTGATGAGATGCGCACCGGCTGGAGCGAACTTGCCGCCGATAGCGCCAACCGGCCGGTGCGGATTCTGGCCAGCGCGACCTTCGCCCGCTCGTGGCTGATACCCGTGATCGCCCGATTCAATGCCGAATATCCGCATATTGACGTTTCGATCCGGCTCGTCGGCCCCAATGGCAGCCTCGATTATGAAGGCAGGGCGGATCTGACCTTTTCCTACAACCGGGTATTCAGTCCCGGCCATTGGCATGGCGCTGTTTCTTTGGGTGACGTGGAAATGGGGCCGGTCCTGTCTCCTGACTATCCACACACACATGCCGATGGTGTGTTGTCGGTCCAGACCCGCATTGACCGCAATGGCAACGAAAGCGATTGGGAAAACTGGAGCCGCTTGACTGGTGTAACCGTCCAGGCGCGCAAGGAACAGGTCTTCGACCATTCCTATCTGACCTTTCAGGCCGCCCGGAACGGTATGGGGATCGCCATGGCTGCGCGGTTTCTCGTGTCAGGCATGATCGAGACCGGCGAGCTGATTGCCCCGCTGGGCTTTGTCCGTTTCGAGGGCGGCCTGCTGGTTCGCCCCCTCTGGCGGCAAGAACAGCGCCCCAATCCGGATGCACTGGTACTGCTCGACTGGCTCAAGGCAAATGCAAAACCCTGAAATGCCTGTTCGCCGGCGGTCGAATTGCGCTTGATCGCACCGCATTGCGTTTTCAATCGATATAGGCGGAACCGCTGCCAAAGGCGGGGTTGACCTTTCAATGCTGCACCGCATAAGCCTTGCCGGAAGCTTGGTCGGGCAAGTGGCCGCGGCGGGCGAAGTGGAGAGCAGTTGCATGACCAAATGGGTCTACACTTTCGGTGACGGGCAGGCGGAAGGTTCGGCGGGGGATCGCAACCTCCTGGGCGGCAAGGGCGCCAATCTTGCCGAGATGTGCAATCTTGGCCTTCCGGTGCCACCGGGCCTGACCATCACCACCGAGGCCTGCGTCTGGTACTACGAAAACGGGCGCAAAATGCCCGATGGCCTGGAGAAGGCCGTTACCGACGCATTGATCCAGGTTGGTGAGATTGCCGGCCGTCGTTTTGGTGATCCCGAAAAGCCATTGCTTCTTTCGGTGCGCTCGGGAGCCCGCGCCTCGATGCCCGGCATGATGGATACCGTCCTCAATCTCGGTCTCAACGATGCCACGGTGGCAGCAGTTGCGCGTGCATCCGGCGACGAGCGGTTTGCGTTGGACAGCTACCGTCGCTTTATCCAGATGTATGGCGATGTGGTTATGGGCCTCGATCACGAGGTGTTCGAGGAAATCCTCGAAGATGAGAAGGCTCGTCTTGGTCATGAGCTGGACACCGATGTGAGCGCAGCTGAATGGCGCGAGATCATCGCCCGTTACATGGCGGTCATCGAGGAAGAACTCGGTGTGCCGTTCCCGCAGGATCCGCACCAGCAGCTTTGGGGCGCGATCGGCGCGGTCTTTGCAAGCTGGATGAATGCGCGCGCCATCACCTACCGGCAGCTCCACGACATCCCCGCATCATGGGGAACAGCGGTCAATGTCCAGGCGATGGTGTTCGGCAATCTCGGCGACACATCGGCGACCGGCGTGGCCTTTACCCGCAACCCGTCGACCGGCGCCAATGAGCTGTATGGCGAATTCCTGGTCAACGCCCAGGGCGAGGATGTTGTCGCCGGGATCCGCACTCCGCAGTCGATCACCGAAGCCTCGCGCATCGCTGCCGGCTCGGACCGGCCGTCGCTCGAAAAACTCATGCCCGAAGCGTTCGGCGAGTTTCTCGGTATCTGCGACCGGCTCGAGCGGCACTACCGCGACATGCAGGATCTGGAGTTCACCATCGAGCGCGGCAAATTGTGGATGCTGCAGACCCGTTCGGGCAAGCGCACCGCGAAGGCAGCGTTGAAGGCCGCCGTCGACATGGCCGAAGAGGGGCTGATCACCCGCGAGGAGGCGGTGTTGCGCGTCGATCCTGCGTCGCTCGACCAGCTTCTGCATCCGACAATTGATCCCCATGCGCGCCGCGATGTGATCGCTTCGGGCCTTCCCGCGTCTCCCGGTGCTGCAACTGGCGAGATTGTTTTCACCTCCGACGAGGCAGTCGAAGCCGTCAAGGCCGGCCGCAAGGTGATCCTGGTGCGGGTCGAAACCAGCCCGGAAGACATTCATGGCATGCACGCCGCCGAGGGCATCCTGACCTCGCGCGGCGGCATGACCAGCCACGCCGCCGTCGTGGCACGCGGCATGGGCACGCCCTGTGTCTCCGGTGCCGGCGGTTTGCGCATCGACGGCCGCAATGGAACCCTGGTGGCTCTTGGGACGACCCTGAAAGCCGGTGATGTGATCACATTGGATGGTTCGACCGGGCAGGTGCTCAAAGGCGCGGTCGCGATGCTGCAGCCTGAACTCTCGGGCGATTTCGGCCAGATCATGGAATGGGCCGATGCAACGCGGCGCATGAAGGTGCGCACCAATGCCGAAACCCCTGCCGATGCCCGTGCCGCGCGCTCGTTCGGGGCCGAAGGTATTGGCCTGTGCCGCACCGAGCACATGTTCTTTGAGGGCGACCGCATCACCGCCATGCGCGAGATGATCCTGGCCGACGCCGAAGATGGCCGCCGCGCGGCACTCGCCAAGCTTTTGCCGATGCAGCGTTCCGATTTCATCGAGCTGTTCGAGATCATGAAGGGGCTGCCGGTCACGATCCGGTTGCTCGATCCGCCGCTGCACGAATTCCTGCCCAAGACCGACGCGGAAATCGCAGAAGTTGCCGGTCTCATCGGCGTCTCGGTTGAGAAGCTCAGCCAACGGGTCGATGAACTGCATGAATTCAACCCGATGCTGGGCCATCGCGGCTGCCGGCTGGCGATCTCCTATCCCGAAATTGCCGAGATGCAGGCCCGTGCCATTTTCGAGGCCGCCGTCGAGGCAGCCAAATCCACCGGCGCGCCGGTGGTGCCTGAAATCATGGTCCCGCTGGTCGGCCTTCGTGAGGAGCTCGATTTCGTCAAGGCGCGGATCGATGCCGTGGCCAAGGAGATCATCGGCGAGGCGGGTGTCGGCATTGAATATCTGGTTGGCACCATGATCGAATTGCCGCGGGCCGCCATCCGTGCCCATGCGATTGCGGAAGTGGCCGAATTCTTCTCCTTCGGCACCAACGACCTGACCCAGACCACCTTCGGGATTTCGCGCGATGACGCCTCGTCCTTCCTGATGACCTATCAGCAAAAGGGCATCATCGAGCAGGACCCGTTCGTTACGCTGGACATCGACGGTGTCGGCGAACTGGTGCGGATCGCTTCCGAGAAGGGCAGGGCCACCCGGCCCGACATCAAGCTCGGCATCTGTGGCGAGCATGGCGGTGATCCGGCATCTGTCCGCTTCTGCGAATCCATCGGGCTTGACTATGTCAGTTGCTCGCCCTTCCGTGTGCCCATTGCCCGCTTGGCCGCAGCCCAGGCTGCCATTGCGAAGAAGCCAACGGCCTGAACAACCTTAGGGCTTTCGGCATGCCCCGTTCGGCTGGTGTGGTTGAAAGACAATTTTCGCCCTCTTGCGGCTGTCAAAACACCTGCGTGGAAATCAATTCTATTTCTGCCGGGTCTGTGAGAAAGAAAAACCTGCGGACCGGCTGTTTGGCGAAACCTGCAGCCATCCAGTCCCTCGTGATAAATTGTATTTTGGCGATACTTTCTACGGAGACTAAAGCCATGGACCTCGTTCCCCTGATCGATCTTATCGGTGAGCCGCAAACTGCGTTGGTTGGCGGCCTCGCGCTCGGCCTCGCTTTCGGCGTGTTCGCACAGCGCAGCCGTTTCTGCACCCGTTCGGCGGTGCTTGCGGCAATGGGTGACAGCGACATCAAGCCTCTGGCCACCTGGACAGCCGGCTTCGCCGCCGCGATCCTGGCGGTTCAGTGGCTGTTGTTCGCTGACCAGATCGATGTTGCGGAAACCCGCTTTTTCTCCACCGCTCAAAGCCTCTCGGGCGCCATCATCGGCGGCCTGGTGTTCGGCATCGGAATGGTGCTGGCGCGCGGATGCGTGTCCCGGCTGATGGTGCTGGGCGCTTCGGGCAATCTGCGCGGGGTCTTCTCGATCGCGATAGTCGCGCTGACCGCGCTGGCCACTTACAGTGGTTTGCTGGTGCCGCTGCGCGATCTCATCGGGGGTGTCTGGAGCACCGCCGCCATCGGCGGCAATGACCTGCTCGCCCATCTCGGTGCCGGCCAGTCAACCGGCCTTGCAATCGGGGGCGTGCTGACTGCAATTGCGCTTGGGCTGGCCCTCAAGGCAAAGCTGTCGCTCTGGCGTTTGTTTGGCGGTGCCGCAATCGGCCTGACTGTGGCCGTCGGCTGGTACTTTACCTGGCAACTTTCAACACAGGTGTTCGAGCCGATCCAGGCCGAGAGCCTGTCCTTCATCCGCCCGCTTGCCACCACCGGCGAACTGGCGCTGGGCAACGGCTTTGCCGGGCTTGATCAGGGCGTGTTGATTGGCGCGGTTCTGGGCGCATTCCTGGCGGCCCTGGTTTCGGGCGAGTTCCGCATCGCGACCTTCGCCGAACCCGGCACGCCCTCGATCTGGCGCTATGCAGCCGGCTCGGTACTGATGGGATTCGGCGGCATTCTCGCCGTCGGCTGCACCATCGGGGCAGGCCTGACAGGTGGCTCTGTTCTGGCGGTTTCCTCGCTTGTGGGATTGGCGTCAATGATGGCTGGAGCGGCGCTGGCCAGGTTCGCGCTTCGCGCTTCTGAAACGCAGCAGTCCGGCTCAGCCTCCATTGTTCCCGCCGAATAGGCTCTTGTAAATCAGAGCCTCTCCAGCACGGCGAGGAAGGCCTTGGCGAATTGCACCAGGCCGGCAGTTTCCGGTCCCGGCTCGACAGCGGTGGCACGGTCGCCTTCGGGTGAAAGCAGAACCAGGCCGAAGCGGCCGCCATCCTTGCGCGACAGGCATATGACGGCAATACGCTGAGCATCTCCAATGAGCCCGGAAGCCGGCAGATCGAACAGGAACTCCGCACCGGAGGCCTTGGCCGCATCGCGAACAGCCTCGCAAAACCCGTGACCGTTGATCTCATCGGGATCAAGCGCCAGTTCAAGCTCCATCAGGTCCAGGCTGATCGGCGCCGGTGAAGCGCGCTGGGAGCCGGTTTGAACAGCGTGAGCAGTCTTGGAGATGTAATCACCAGGGCGGGCGGCAAGAGCGGCGGGATCCGCTGGCAGCGGAAGCCGCGGGCCGATGAACTGGCGGCCGCCATAGGGGGGGGTCGCGGCATTTTGCGGCGGGACTTGTTCAGTTTCCATGGCGGATCTCCTTCGCTGCACAGGACTGTGCGGGTCGATCTGCCCCCCAATTCTTTATCTAGACTGCCAAGCATGGCCGAAGTGTGGCGCTTGCCGCGCTTGCAATGAGCGGCTAATGAAACGTCTCGAATGTTCGTCGCGCGACTGTGCGCCGCCCGCCCGGAGACTGGCCGCCGCATGCCCTTCCGCCCTCAAAGACCAAACTCGCTCGCGGCCGCTTGGGCGCGCAGATTGGGCCGGTTCACGCTCATGCTCGCGCTGATGGCAGTGCTGTTGCATCGGCTGGCGATACTGGCCTTGCCGAACGCGGTAGCGGTTATCCTGATTGCCACATTCCTCGCGATGCTGGTGTTCGGTCTCGCGGTGATCGGCTTTATCATGCTCTGGCACATTGGAGCCAAGGGCGGTCATGCATCTTTCAGCGGCATGGTCATGGCGCTTCTGGTGCTTGTTCCTGTCGGTCTTGCCGCGGCGCGCTATGTGACGCTTCCTGCGCTGCATGATGTTTCCACCGACATTGAAGATCCACCTCAATGGCTTGAGCCTCCGCCTTTTGTTGCGTCCTGGCTGCTGCGCTCGGATGAGGTGGATCCTGCGACGCGAAATCTTCAATTGCAGGCCTACCCGAGTGTCACCGGTCGCCGTTATGAAGGCGCTATCGACAGGGTCCTGCCGGCGGTCAACGCCGTCGCCGCAGACGCCAAATGGGTTCTTGTCGCCAATATCGGCGCAGAGACCCTGTTTGATGGTCTTGAGGAAAATCTGGCAGACGAAGAGGATGAAGAGGCCGCCAGCGGTGAAGCCGATCCGTCGCGCGCGCCGGTGCCCGTCCCCCGGCCCGGTGTCGAGAGTGACTGGTTGGAGCCGCTTCCCACCTTTGCCGTACTTCAGTACCGCACCAGGACCCTGGTTCTGGGCATCCCGCAGGATGTGCTTGTGCGCCTCTCTGAGGAAGAGGAAACCACCTTCGTCGACATGCGCGCAGCAACCCGCGACGGCAATCATGATCTTGGTTTGAACGCAGAGCTGATCACCCGGTTCCTGCGCGACCTCGATGTACGGTTGCTGGGGATTGCCGGAGGCTGAAGCCCGGGCCTCGATGGTGGGCAGGGCGTGCTCTAGCCCGGCTGATATTCGCCATTGATGGAGGGCGGTCCGTCGGTCACCACCGCGCCGCGGCCGACAAGATCTTCCAGATGGGCCAGCACCGAGAGTGCCGCTGCCCCGTGAAGCCGGGGATCGGTGTCGCGGTAGATCGCTGCCACCATCTCGCTGATCAGCCGGTCGCCCTTGCCGACCCTGGAGAGCACAGCCTGTTCACGCATGCGCCTGTGGGTCTTGAGCGCGCGAACAAATTTGCGCGGCTCTTTCACCGCGCCACCATGACCGGGCAGGTAGCGCTGGTCGTCACGCCCCAGGAGCATGTCGAGCGAGGCCATGAAGTCGCTCATCGCACCATCGGGCGGCGCAATGATCGAAGTCGCCCAGGCCATCACATGGTCGCCGGAAAACACGATCCCGGTGCCTTGAAGCGCAAACGCGGCATGGTTTGCGGTGTGGCCGGGCGTGTGCAATGTCTCGATCGCCCAGCGGTCGCCCTGAGTGATTGCGCCATGGGCGGCGGCGATGTCGGGTGTAAACTCCATGTCGGAGCTTTCCTTGAGCGGGTTGACCTCCCCGGTGTAGAGCGGCCGCGCGGATCTGTGCGGGCCTTCAGCCACCACAATCGCGCCGGTTTCGGCTTTGAGCCGCGACGCAAGGGGCGAATGATCACGATGGGTGTGGGTGACAAAGATGTGGCTGACCGGGCGGTCACCGATCGCCGTTTTGAGCGCCCGCCAATGGCTCTCGTCCTCGGGTCCTGGATCGATCACTGCCAGGGTCTCGCGCCCGACGATGTAGCTGTTTGTGCCGTGAAAGGTCAGTGGACCGGAATTGGGTGCAGTCACCCGCAACACATTGTCTGCCGCCGGCACAGCCTTGCCGTGGGAAGGCTCAAAGGCCCGATCGAATTCAGGGTCGCTCACATTTTGCTCCAGATCGTGCCAGGGCCTTGAGACCCGGAAACAGCCACGTGCCATACCGAGCACGCAGGGCGGCCGATGTCGCCGGGACTGTCCTCGTCCAGGCGCGTGAAGTCAACATTGGCCGCGCCGGAAAACCTGTTGCACCGGAGGCAAGGCAACAGACCGGCAAAGCACTGCAGCATGGGTGGCGCCTCCGCTTTCGAAAATCATGGAAAGGGGCATTTTCCGCGCTTGTGATCCGATCCGGCTTTTGCTATCCCCGCGAAGGTCCTGACAGGCAATGGTTTGCGGGACCGACATGCTGGGGCGTAGCCAAGTGGTAAGGCAGCGGTTTTTGGTATCGCCATTCCCTGGTTCGAATCCAGGCGCCCCAGCCATGATTTCCTGAGCCCGGTTCGGACGTGGTGTCCGCGAGATCGAGGCCTACCGCTCCGCGTTCTGCCGGACCTGATCCCACCAAGGAACTGTGATGATTGATCTGAAAAGCTTTGGCGATCTTGCGAGCCTTGATCTGGGCGCGTTCTCACCCAAGCCGACCACCTTCACCGAGGGCCAGGTGGAAGCCGCCAAGGAACTCTGGGCGTCCGCCGATGGCGTGAGCAGGGTTGGTGTCTGGGAATGCACGCCGGGGCGGTTTTCCGCCGACCGCACCAAGTCCTCGGAAATCTGCCACATCCTCAGCGGGTCAGCCACGGTCGTGGGAAAACAGGGCGGCGACGAGCGCCGCATCGGACCTGGTGATGTGCTGGTGCTTCCGTTGGGCTGGGAAGGTGAGTGGACCATTCACGAACAGGTCCGAAAGACCTATGTGTTGACCAGCCAGCCGTGATGCCTGCTGGCCTGCAATCAGGTGCAGCGCATCTTGACGCACTGCGCTCCCGGGGCCTTGCGGGCCCTGAGTGGCTTCGGTAAGACACAGCCATAGACAATTCGGGCGAGGTTAGTGTGACCTACCAACGGCTCAAAGGCAGATCGGCATGGGTGCGCATCATATGCGCGCTGGCCCTGTTGATGGTCGCCTTCGCGCACAATCCGCCCAGTGTCTCCCATAAGCTCGCGGCCTATGCCGATGTTGACTTCACCCAGTACATACTTCCCGATGGCACCCTGCCTGATCTCTGCCTGACCGGCAAAGACCATGATGGCCATCATGCCAACAGCAATGGCTGTGAGGCCTGCCGGATCTCCTCTTCAGCCGACCTGCCGCTTCCCGCAAGTGGCGTCTCGGTCAATTGCGGGTCTTTGGCTCACAAGATAACCTTCCCCAAGGTTGTCAGCTTTGTCGCGGTGGCCTTGCGACCTGGCGCTTCGCCGCGCGCTCCGCCGGCACTCCAGGCCTGATTTTGAGGCGCTAAGCCCTCAAATCTGCTCACGCTGAGGCTTGAGCATATGCGCATGCGCGCCAATCAGGCCTTCTTCCCGTCAAATCCCCTGTTTCACGGTCCTTTCACAGGGCCGGACTCTTTGAACAAGCGCGCTCAGGTTCGAGCGCCACCCAGAAAGCAAATGATATGAAGAACATCGTTTTCACACTCACCGCCGCCCTTCTGGGCTTCTCAGCAACCGCAGTGGTTGCCCATGATTACAAGCTTGGGCCGATTGAAATCACCCATCCTTATGCCCGCGCCACTCCGCCCAATGCACCGGTTTCTGGCGGTTACATGACGATACGCAACACCGGTGGTGAAGCTGACCGTCTGATTGGCGGCAAGGCCGGTTTCGCCAAAAAGGTCGAGATCCATGAAATGAGCATGGAGAACGACGTCATGAAGATGCGTGAACTGCCCGGTGGTCTTGAAATTCCGGCTGGTGGCGAGGTCGAACTCAACCCGGGTGGCTTCCATGTCATGTTCATCGGCCTTGATGGCCAGCTCAAGGACGGTGAGACCCGCGCGGTCACCCTGACCTTCGAGAAGGCTGGCTCGATTGATATCAACTTCAATGTCCAGACCATCCAGAGGATGAAGCAAAACATGTCAAAGGACAGCCACGGCAACATGGAGCATGGCGAGATTGATCACAGCAAGATGAAGCATGGCGACTGACTCAGTGTCGCACCATTGGCTGAAAGCCGGGGCCTTGGGGGCGGTTGCGGCCCTTTGCCTCGTCACCATTGGGGTTCTGGGCTGGCAGTTTGCCGTTCAGGGCACTGATAGTTCCCTAACGTCAGGGATGCGGCTGGGGGCCGATTTCACGCTTGTGGATCATGATGGTGAGCCAATCACCCAGGCTGCCTTCGAGGGACGGCCGACGCTGCTCTATTTCGGCTTCACCCGTTGCCCGGAAGTCTGTCCGACCACACTCTACGAGATGGCTGGGTGGCTGGACGCCCTGGGCGATGAGGGCAGGGATCTGCAGGCATTCTTCGTGACTGTCGATCCCGAACGTGACACGCCGGAGATCATGAAAGGCTACTCGGAAGCCTTTACCGACCGTGTGATCGGGATCACCGGCGATCCTGATGAGAGTGCACGGCTGGTTGCCGGCTGGCATGTCTATGCGGCGAAGATCCCGACCGAGGATGGCGATTACACCATGGACCACACGGCCTCGGTGTTTCTCGTCGACAAGCATGGCGTCTTCAAAGGCACGATCTCCTATGGTGAAGATGCCGGAACGGCCATCGCCAAGCTCAGGCGGCTTGCCGGGCTGTCGTAATATGCCTGCCTTTTACAGGCTTGCCCTGACCGGGTTTCGGCCCGGTCAGTCGGCGGTTGCGCGGTCGGCGATCAGGCTGCCATCTTCCAGCGTGTCGCCGGGATAAAGAACAATCCGGTCACCTGCATCCAGTCCTGACAGGACCTCGGCCGTGCGGTCGGTCAAGTGGCCGATCTCGACCGGCGTGACACGGGCCGTGCTGTCCTCGATCCGGAACACCGCCCAATCGCCATTGGCCCTGTAGATCGCGCTCACGGGCACCTGCAGTGCCGCCGGTGAGGACCAGGTGACCAGATTGGCAAGAACCCGGAAGCCGTGGCCAAGATCGTCCGGCGGCGGGTCCTTGAGGGTGAGAATCGCATTGACCCGCTGTTCGGAAATCCCCAGCGCGGAGACCTTGGTAAAGCCTGAGGGTTCGATCCGCTCGACCACCGCTTCGAGCGCCTGATCTCCGCCCCAATCACTGATCAGCACACGGCTGCCCGGCTGGACACGAACCGCATCGGCGGACAGCACATCCACCGTAATCTCCAGATCCGCAGGATTCCCCACCTCGGCAATCAGTTGACCGACACTTGCGGCCTGCTCGCTCTTGGCGTTGAGCGACAGGATTGTGCCGTCAATCGGCGAGACAATTTCGATGCAGCATTGACCATTGGCGGCTTGGATTGGGGTCTGTCCCGGTTGCGTCAGCCGTGCCTCGGCGCTGGCGAGTTCGGCGCGCCTGAGCGCAATCATCGCCTCGGCGGAGGCGACCTGTGCATTTGCCAGGTCAACTTCCCCTACCATTCTCTCCAGTACGCTGTCAGACACGAAATTGGTCCTGGCGAGCTCCATTGCACGGTCCTGACTGGCCTTGGCCAGATCGCGCGCGGTGCGCGCCCGGGTCAGTTCGACTTCCGCCAGCGCCACGCTCGAACGCGCCGCATCGATGGCCGCCATCAGTTCGGTGTGGGTCCTGGTGTCAATAAAGGGTGGGTCCAGCGGATGGATCCGGGTGATCGCCTCGCCCGCGCCGATCGGATCGCCGACCGATTTGATCACCCGGTCGAGATGGCCTGCAATCGGTGAGGATATGGCATAGACATTGCGGATGCGCGTGATCCCGTCCTCCTCCACCGTGACCAGCATCGCTTCTTGCGACACGGTTGCGAGATCGACGAGGACAGGATTCGGCTTGAAGGCGATATAGATCACGCCGCCAACAATCGCTGCGGCAGCCAGCCCGGTGAGACTTTTGAAAAGCATGGAAGCCATGGGTCATTCCCTTGTCTTGAGCACCCGAATGAGGTCGAGATGGTCGATGCGCCGGCGCACGATCAGCGCCGAAAGCAGTGCCGCCGCGAGCACCACCAGGCTCGACAGCGCATAGGTTGATGGATTGATGATCAGCGGAATCCGGAACAGGTCGTTTTCAAATCCCTTTGCGACCAATGCCGAAAAACTCTTTCCGATAACCCAGCCCAGCGGTTGGGCCAGGAGCACCATAATGCTCAGTTCGGTGAGCAGAACGCTCGACACTTCGCGGCTTGTGAAGCCGAAAACCCTGAGGCTGGCAAGCTCGCGTGCGCGCTCGGAGAGCTGGATCCGGGCCGAGTTGTAAATCACGCCAAATGTGATGATGAGCGCCAGCGACACATAGATCGTGATGCTGATGCCGATGTTTTCCTCGACCAGCGCGCGAAAGCGCTGCCGCGAAATCCCCTGCAGAGCCACCGAGGCAATCGCCGGCGTTTGCTTGACCTCTTGATAGAGCGCGTTGATCTGACTTTCATCGACAATCACCCGCGCACCGGAAATACGGCTTCCCTCGCCGGCCATCCGGTCGAGGGCTTCCCGGCTCATATTGGCATTCAGCCCGATATAGCTGTTGGTCAGGCCGACCAGTGTGACAAGCGCAGTGCGGTCGCGGCCGTCCTTCAGTTCAACCTCGACCTGATCCCCCAATGCCAGGCCGAGATGGCTGGCCAGGCGCTCTGACAGCAGAATGCCCTTTGGCGGCAGCTTGATAGGAGCAAAGTCTTGATCCAGCACCCGGCTGACATCGGTTTCCGGGTCGGAACCGATGACCTGAACATTGCGCGACCTGTGTCCGTTTCTCAGCGTTGCGGCTTCAGAGCGGAAAGGTTCAGCCGCGATCACGCCCGGCAGCCGCGCAACCTCACGGATCGCATCTTGCGAGCGGGCCGTGGCAAACACAAGCGTCGCATCCTGCCGGTCAGCCCTGAACCAGATGGTGTCGATCATGTGATCAATGGAATCCAGCGCGAACAGCGATGTGATCAGCAGCGCCACCGGCAGCGCCGTCCCCAGCGTCGTCAGGGTCGTTCGCAATGGCCAGCGTACCAGATGTCTGAGCGCCATCACTGTGAGTTGCGAAAACAACTGCCGGAAGGCGCAAGACAAACCGCCCAACAGGCTGCGATACTTGGTCGGCGCCGGTGGACGCATGGCAACCGCAGGGGGCAATCGCACGGCCCCCATAATTGCGTTCGCGGCCCCTGCCAGCGCTGCCGCAAAGGTGATCAGCGTAGAGATGACATAGAGATCGGGTTCGCGCGAGAACACCAGGAACGGAAATGAATAGAACTCGCCGTAAAGCGACGCCATTCCGTGCCCCAGCCGTGTGCCAGCAATTGCGCCGATTGTCACTCCGACAACCGAAATCACCAAAGTCAGCTTGGCATAGTGCCAGGCAATGGCTGAGTTGGTGTAGCCGACGGCCTTTAAAAGGCCGATCTGCTCGCGTTCCAAGGCAATCAGCCGGGTCATGATCATGTTGACCAGAAACACGGCGATGAACAGGAAGATCGGCGGGATCACCTGGGCCATCGCCTTGAGCTGATCGAGTTCTGAATCAAGAAACGCATCGGAAGGATGATCCTTCCGGTCATAGGCCCCGGTGCCGCCATAGGGCTCGAGAATGCTGTCCAGCCGGGCGATCACCTCCTTCTTGTCGGCTGCGCGCGCAAGTGTCAGCGACACGTCATTGAACGCGCCAACCATGTCGTAGGCGCCTTCAATGGCCGCGCGCCGCATGTGGATGACGCCGTAGCGCCGCTGGTCAGGCACCATGTCGCCGGGTCCGATAGCGTAGACATGCTCGGGCGACAGGGTGATCCCGGTGATCGACAGTGTAAGCTTGCGGCCATTGATCAGCACATCGAACTGATCGCCTGGCCGGAACCCGTGGGCCAGCGCAAAAGATTCTATGATCGCGGCCTCGTCGCTGCGGCCGGGCTCGGGCATCCGGCCGGAACGCAGATAGAGCCGGTTGACCGCCGGTTCTCCATGGTCCGGGATCGAAATCAGCATGCCTGAGGCAGGTTCAGCCATGCCGGCAATGTCGATGATCACCGGATTTACGATCCGGGTCGCCACGGCCGACACCCCGTCAATTGCAAGGATTGCCGATTTGATGCCATCGGGCGCACGCGTCACCGAGGCGAAGATGTCGCCAAACCGGGTGCGGTCATAAAAGGCCGAACGGGTTTCATCGAGAGCGCGCGTCGCTCCCAGAGCCAGAATCAGTGTCATCACCCCGCAGGCCATCACCAGCGCCACGGCCAGCGCCTGCGCCCAGAGCCGGGCAAGGTCGCGGACAAGCTTGCGGTCGAGCATACTCAACGGGTTCACCAGCTGACCTCCGATGGCTTGATCTGGTTGGCGTTGATCTCTTCTGATGCGATCCGGCCATCGCGAAAGGAAAACACCCGGTGCGCGATTTTCTGGATTCCGGCGTTGTGGGTAATGATCGCGGTGGTCGCGCCGGTTTCAGCGTTCACCCGCGCCAGCGCCTCGAGCACGATGATGCCGGTGGCCGAATCAAGTGCGCCGGTGGGCTCATCGCACAACAGCACCTCGGGGTTCTTGGCGATGGCCCGGGCAATGGCCACCCGCTGTTGTTCGCCGCCGGACAATTGCGCCGGAAAATGGTCCATCCGGTCTTCAAGCCCGACCAGCGCAAGTGCATCCGATGGTGGCATCGGATGTTTGGCAACCTCGGTGATTAGGGCAACATTTTCCCAGGCTGTCAGGCTCGGAATCAGATTGTAGAACTGGAAAACGAAGCCGACATGATCCCGGCGGTAGGCGGTCAGCTCCCGGTCGCTGGCGCCTGAGAGTTCCCGGCCTCTGAAGCGCACAGACCCCGAGGTTGGCCGGTCGAGGCCGCCAATGATATTGAGCAGAGTCGACTTGCCGCTGCCCGACGGGCCCAGCAGAACGGCCATTTCACCGGCCTGCAGCGTCAGGTCGACACCATTGAGGGCACGCACCTCAATCTCCCCGGTCTGGTAGATCTTGGTCAATCCGGAAACGTCGAAGATCGGCGCGGCGGCGGTCGGGTCGTTGGACATCGCAGGATCATACAGCGACCAAATTGGCGCTCCTTGATGCGCATCAAGTCTGCAGAATGATTTGAATTGCTCTCTCTCTCTGATATTTTGCGGGAATTGTCGGCCGCTTATGCAACTCAGGCGAAAATCCTGCGATATCTTGCGGGTTGGCATTCCGTGTTGCTCCGGTACACTGCAACGGATCGGAGAGTGCCATGGATGTTCAACGCAAAGACGTGCACAACTCGGACACACCCGTGTTGTGCCAGGCTTGTGAGAGCAGGCACCGTGGCGTGTGCGGTGCCCTCAATGGCGATCAATTGTTGCGGTTGAGCAAGCATTCAACCCGTCGAACGGTGGAGCCCGGCACGGAGCTGGTCGGCGAGAGCCTGCAGACAACGAGCTATTCCAACATCATCTCCGGCGTCGTGAAGCTCTCGAAGATGATGGCGGACGGCCGTCAGCAGATCGTCGGGCTGCAATTTGCACCGGATTTTCTGGGCCGTCCCTTCCGCTCCGAGAATGGCGTCAGCGCTGAAGCGGCCACCGAGGTTCAGGTCTGTTCCTTCTCCAAGCACCTGATCGAGCGGATGATTTCCGAAATGCCGGAACTGGAACACAAGCTGCTTGAACAGACGCTCAATGAGCTCGACGAGGCGCGCGACTGGATGCTCACCCTCGGCCGCAAGACCGCCGGGGAAAAGGTCGCAAGCTTCGTGCTGCTGATCGCCACCCACGCATTCCCGGACAATGAAAAGGATTCGATCGAGTTCGATTTGCCGATGAGCCGGGTCGACATCGCCGATTTTCTTGGCCTGACGATGGAAACCGTGAGCCGGCAGCTCACCAAACTGCGCAAGGACGGCGTGATCCATATCGTCAACAACAGGCATGTTACAGTGCCTGATATCTCCCGGCTGTCCGACCGTGCCGGCTTCTGACCATCGCCCCACCGGTTTATTCCAGAGCTTACGTATTTCTGTCTAACGTAAACTGCTGTTTTCATCCCGCCGAAGCTGTTCTAGGCTTGCCGTACGAAGCCATTGGGAGGTGGGTATGGAGTTCGACTATGTGATCGTCGGCGGCGGTTCCGGCGGATCGGTGCTCGCTGCAAGGCTGAGCGAAGATCCGGCGGTCAGGGTTTGCCTGTTGGAGGCCGGCGGCGATGGCAAGGGCATTCTCGTCCGCGCGCCGCTGGGCATGGTCGCGATGCTGCCAGGGCGTCCGAAGATCAACAACTGGGCATTCGAGACCGTGCCGCAACCCGGTCTCAATGGCCGCCGCGGCTATCAGCCAAGAGGCCGCGCGCTGGGTGGCTCCAGTGCCATCAATGCGATGCTTTACATTCGCGGCCACCCGTCCGACTACGATGACTGGGCGGCACTCGGCTGCGAGGGATGGAGCTGGTCCGATGTGTTGCCCATCTTCCGCCGCTCCGAGGCCAATATCCGTGGTGAGGACGGACTGCATGGGGCCGGTGGACCGCTGCAGGTGTCTGAACAGCGCAATCCACGCCCGATCAGCCATGCCTTTGTCGATGCCGCCAGTGAAGTCCAGATCCGCCGCAATGATGATTTCAACGGGCCTGACCAGGAAGGGGCAGGGCTCTATCAGGTGACCCAGTTCTGGCAGGATGGCAAACAGGGCGAACGTTGTTCGGCGGCTGCCGCCTACCTGCACCCGGTGATGAACAGGCCCAATCTTCAGGTCATCACCGGCGCCCGGGCCACACGTGTGCTGCTTGACGGCCAGACAGCAACCGGCGTGGCCTACCGCAAGGGCGGAGCCGAGCACCATGTCATGGCTGGAGCCGAGGTCATCCTGTGCGGTGGCGCGTTCAACTCGCCGCAACTGTTGATGCTCTCGGGCATCGGCCCGGGCGAGCATCTGCGTTCGCGCGGCATCTCCTTGGTCAAGGATCTGCCAGGCGTTGGCCGCAATCTGCAGGACCACCTCGATTTCATCTACACCGCCAAGACCCGGGACACCGACGTTCTGGGGCTCGGTCCTGTCGGCGCCTACAAGCTTCTCCGCCACATCCTGGATTGGCGGCGTGACGGCTCGGGCCTTGTCGCCACGCCCGGGGCTGAAAGCGGCGCGTTCGTCAAGTCCGATCCGGGCCTCGACCGACCTGATCTGCAACTCCATTTTGTCGCCGCCCTGGTTGATGATCATTCCCGCAAGCTGCATTGGGGCTACGGCTATTCCTGCCATGTCTGCGCGCTCAGGCCACATTCGCGCGGCGAGGTCGGCCTCAACGGTCCCGACCCGATGCTGCCGCCGCGCATTGATCCGAAATACCTTTCCGATGAGCGCGACGCACAGCTGATGCTCAACGGCGCCAGGCTGACCCGCAAGATCATGGATGCCCCCTCGATGCGCAAATACCGGCTCAAGGAGGTCTACACCCGCGAAGGCATGGATGACGCCGAGCTGATGGCCCATATCCGCGCCCGCGCCGACACCATCTATCACCCGGTCGGCACCTGCAAGATGGGCCGCGACGCAATGGCGGTGACCGATCCCGCGCTCAAGGTGCATGGCGTTGAAAGACTGCGCGTCGTCGACGCCTCCGTCATGCCGACGCTGATCGGCGGCAACACCAATGCCCCCACCATCATGATCGCAGAAAAGGCGGCCGACATGATCCGGGCGCAGTCAAAGGCCTAAGAGCGGATCGCGGTTGCCGGGCTGCGCGCCGGTTGCTACGAGCATTCCTCCAGTCGTCACATAACCGGGAGCTTTCCATGACCGTTCGTATCGCCGTTCTCACCGTGTCCGACCGCGCCAGTCGGGGCGAGTATGAGGATCTGGGCGGGCCGGCGGTGAAGGCCTGGCTCGAGCGGGTAATGTCCTCGCCTGCCGAGATCGCGGTTCACGTCATTCCAGACGGGCTTGAAAGCGTCCGCGATACACTGATCCGGCTGTGCGACGAGGACGGTGTCGACATGGTGCTGACCACTGGCGGCACCGGTCCCAGCCCACGTGATCTCACGCCCGAAGCCATGAAACAGGTTATGGAGAAGGAACTGCCGGGCTTTGGCGAGCTGATGCGCAAGGTGAGCCTCGATTTCGTGCCCACCGCCATCCTGTCGCGCCAGACCGCGGGCACCCGTGGCAAGACGTTGATCGTCAATCTGCCCGGCAAGCCCGGTTCGATCGACACCTGCCTCACGGCCGTGTTTCCGGCCATTCCCTTCTGCCTCGATCTGATCGGCGCAGGCCGGATCGAGACCCATGATCACATCCTCAAGGCGTTCCGGCCCGCCAAGTAGCGCGGCCTCAACCAACGCCGGCACCTTCCACAAGCCAAAATCTGTCATTGCTGACGCGAAAAATCTGCAACCAACCCTCGTGGCGGGTTCGCGGCCTGTGCCATAGTGCGGTCTCAACACGAAAGCGATTCCATGCCCTCTCCCGACACCCGCATCGAGCCAGTCTTTGACGACGCGGCCCCCGGCAACCCGGCCTTGAACAATCCCTTGGCGATCCTCAAACGCGTCTACGGCTATGACGCCTTTCGCGGCAGGCAGGCCGAGGTCGTTGATCAGGTCACCGCGGGCGGCGATGCGGTGGTGCTGTTTCCCACGGGCGCAGGCAAATCTCTCTGTTTCCAGATCCCCGCCCTTTGCCGTGACGGCGTCGGCGTGGTGGTCTCGCCGTTGATTGCGCTGATGCGCGATCAGGTCGAGGCGCTCAGGCAATTGGGGGTGAGGGCCGCAGCGCTCAATTCCTCGCTGACACGCGAAGAGTTCATCGAGGTGGCAAGCGCCATTTCCTCGGGTCAGCTTGATCTCTTGTATGTCACGCCCGAGCGGATCGTCACGCAATCCTTCAAGGATCTGATCGGCAACGCCAGGATCGCGCTTTTTGCCATCGATGAGGCCCATTGCGTGTCGCAGTGGGGCCATGATTTCAGGCCCGAATACCGCGAATTGGGGCGTCTGGCCGAGCAATATCCGGGCGTGCCGCGCATGGCGCTGACGGCGACCGCCGATCCGCACACGCGTGAAGACATCATCGACAAGCTGGCACTCCATTCAGCCCAGGTCTTCACCACCTCGTTTGACCGCCCCAACATCGCCTATGAGATTGTCGAACGCGACCAGCCGCGCCAGCAGCTCTTGCGCTTCCTGTCGCGCCACAAGGGCTCGAGCGGCATCGTCTATTGCCTGTCACGCGCCAAGGTGGAGGACACCGCCGGGTGGCTCAACAAGCAGGGGGTGAGGGCGCTCGCCTATCATGCCGGCATGGACCGCGCGATGCGCGACGCCAACCAGGACGCCTTCCTCAAGGAGGAGGACCTCTGTCTGGTCGCAACCGTCGCCTTCGGCATGGGCATCGACAAGCCCAATGTCCGCTATGTCGCCCATCTCGACCTGCCGGGCTCGGTGGAAGCCTATTATCAGGAAACCGGCCGTGCCGGGCGTGACGGGCTGCCGTCCGATGTGTGGATGTCCTACGGCATGGCTGATGTGATCCAGCGCGGACGGATGATCGACAATGGCAGCTCTGGCGATGATGTGAAGCGCGTCGAACGCGCCAAGCTCAATGCGCTTCTGGCCATATGCGAAACCCCGGGCTGCCGCCGCCAGGCCATCCTCGCCCATTTCGGCGAAACCCATCCAGGCAAGTGCGGCAATTGCGACACCTGCCTGACCCCGGTGGAAACCTGGGACGGCACAGACGCGGCGATCAAGGCCCTGGCCGCGGTCTACCGCACCGGTGAGCGCTTTGGCACCGGCCATCTGGTGGATGTTCTGACCGGCAATGAGAATGAAAAGACCAGACGCTTCGGTCATGTTGATATGCCGGTGTTTGGCGCGGGGAACGATTTGCCGGCCAAGACCTGGCAATCGGTCTACCGCCAGCTTCTCGCAGCCGGTCTGGTTTCGGTCGACCATGAAGCATTCGGCGCCCTGAAACTCGAGCCCGATGCCCGTGCGGTGTTCAAGCGTGAACGCGAAGTGCTGTTCCGCAAGGACCGCCCCACCAAGGGCAAGGCCGCGCGCAGCAGTGGATCGGCCGGCGCGGCGCGCGCCAAGGCGAGCCTCGAAGGCGCAGATCTCGAACTCTTCGAGGCCCTTCGCGCCACCCGCACCACAATCGCCAAGGCGCTTTCGGTGCCGCCCTATGTGATCTTTCCGGATACGACGCTGGTCGCCTTCGCCACCATCCGTCCTCTCGACGAGGAAGCACTGCTGGATATCTCCGGCGTCGGCCAGTCCAAGCTGGAGCGCTATGGCGATGATTTTCTCACCGTCATTCGAAAGCACACGCGATAAGCGGTCTTTTGGTCAGGTCCGCATCACCCGGTAGATCGCCGGGATCACCAGCACGGTGAGCGCTGTGGATGAGGCCAGCCCGAACAGAAGCGAGATCGCCAGGCCCTGAAAAATCGGATCGGTCAGGATCACCGCCGCCCCGATCATCGCCGCAAGGGCTGTCAGGATGATCGGCTTGAAGCGGATGGCGCCCGCCTCGATCAGCACCGGGGTCAACGGCGTGCCCGGTTCATGGGCATGGCGGATGAAATCCACCAGCAGGATCGAGTTGCGCACGATGATGCCGGCAAGCGCGATGAAACCGATCATCGAGGTGGCCGAGAACGGCGCGCCGAACAGCCAGTGGCCCGCGAGAATGCCGATAAAGGTGAGCGGCACCGGTGTCAGGATCACCAAAGGTGCCTTGAACGACCCGAACTGCGCCACCACCAGGATGTAGATGCCCAGAAGCGCCACGCCGAAGGCCGCCCCCATGTCGCGGAAGGTCACCCAGGTGACTTCCCATTCTCCGTCCCACAGAAGCGTCGAGACCTGTTCGTCGGCGGGCTGGCCATGAAGCGCGATCACCGGTTTTTCAAGGCCGATCCAGTCCATGGCGTCCAGGGCTTCCTGAACCGCGAGCATGCCGTAGAGCGGTGCCTCATAGGCCCCGGCCAGTTCGGCCATCACCATTTCCGCTGCCCGCCCATTGTGCCGGAACACGGGGAAGGAGGTGGTTTCCTGCGAAACGGTCACCACATCGCCCAGTTCGACAATGCTGCGGTCGCCCGGCAGCACATTGGCCGGGATCGGCGTTGTCAGAAAGCGTTCGTCAATCAGCCGGTCGGCGCGTGGCCGCTCGAGCCTGATGGCAATCGGCGCCCGGCCGCCACCGCGATGCGAGTAACCCACCGTCTGGCCGGAATTGAGAATGGCGATGGTGTCGAACACGTCGCGCTCCTCGACCCGGAAAAACTCTAGTGCATCGGTGGAAACCGTCACCCGCGCCCGGTCTGCGGGCTGGCCCCAGGAATTGTCGATATCGACGATGAAATCAGCCGACCGGAAGGCTTCTTCCACCCGCGCGGCGACCGCGCGCCGTGTCTGCGCGTCCGGGCCGTAGATTTCGGCCAGCAGCGTGGCCATCACCGGCGGCCCTGGCGGCGGCTCGACAACCTTCAGGCTGGCACCGTCCGGCAGCGGGATTGCCGCGATCCGATTACGCAGGTCGAGCGCAATCTCGTGGCTTGATCTCTCGCGCTCCTGTTTCGGCGTCAGATTGAGCGCCACATCGCCCATCTGGGTTTCAGAGCGCAGAAACGAATGCCGCACCAGGCCGTTGAAATTGAACGGTGCTGCCGTTCCCGCATGGGTCTGGGCGGATTTGACTTCTTCCAGTCTGAGCGCTTCGCGCGCCACGGCCTGGGCGATGGCGTCGGTCGCTTCCACCGGGGTGCCTTCGGGCAGGTCGATGAACACCGAAAGCTCTGACTTGTTGTCAAACGGCAGGAGCTTGACCGTCACATGCTTGGTGTAGAACAGCGACAGCGAGCCGAGCGTCAGCACTCCGACCGCGATCAGGAAGATCCAGGCCCGCGCCTTGCTGGCGAGCACCGGACGCGCCACGGCGCGGTAGAGCCTGCCGAGCAGCCCACCCGGCTCCGCGCCTTCGCCGTCTCCATGATGGATCGGCGCCCGGCCGGCGATCTTGAGCATCAGCCAGGGCGTTACCATCACCGCGACAAAGAACGAGAACACCATCGCCGCGGATGCATTGGCCGGGATCGGGCTCATATAGGGGCCCATCATGCCTGAGACAAACAGCATCGGCAGCAGCGCCGCCACCACGGTCAGCGTCGCGACAATGGTCGGATTGCCGACTTCGGCAACTGCCTCGATCGCGGCTTGCTTGCGCTCGCGCCCGTCGCCCATGCCCCAGTGCCGGGCGATGTTTTCGATCACCACAATGGCGTCGTCCACCAAGATCCCGATCGAGAAGATCAGCGCGAACAGCGACACGCGATTGAGCGTATAGCCCATCACCCTGGAGGCAAACAGCGTCAGCAGGATCGTCACCGGAATGACGACGGCCACCACCAGCGCCTCACGCCAGCCGATCGCCATCCAGACCAGAATGATGATCGAGACGGTCGCCAGACCCAGATGGTAGAGCAGCTCATTGGCTTTCTCGTTGGCGGTTTCGCCATAATCGCGCGTCACCTCCACGGCCATCGTGTCGGGAATCAGCGAGCCTTCCAGATGCTCGGTGCGCTCGAGGATCTGTCCGGCCACCAGCACCGCATTGGCGCCCGCGCGCTTGGCGATCGCCAAAGTGACGGCTGGTGTCCGCGTGATACCATCGCCGGAGCGAACCACGGTGGCAACAATCTCGGGTGTCTCGTCGGTGGCAAAGGAGATGTCGGCGAGATCGCGCACATAGACCGGCCGCCCGTCGCGGCTGGTGATCAGCAGATTGCCGATCTCGGCGGGCGCATAGAGCGTTTCGCCGACCATCAGATCAGCTGCCTGGCCGTTGATCGTCACCTGGCCCGCGGGAAAGGCGCGGTTGGCGCTCGTCACCTTCGCAGCCAGTTGCTGCAATGTGACCCCGTAAAGCGCCAGCCGCTTGGGATCGGGTGCAATGCGGATGATTTCGTCGACATCGCCCACCAGATAGGTGAGTCCTACATCATCGATCTTGGAAAGTTCAGTCCTGAGCTCACGGGCAATCCGGGTCAGGTCATTGGCGCTTACGCTGTCGCCGGCCGCCGGGGAGGGCGTCAGGGTCAGCGATATGATTGCTACATCGTCAATGCCGCGCCCGACAATCAACGGTTCGGGAATGCCGACCGGAATCCGGTCGATATTGGCGCGCACCTTGTCATGAACCCTCAGGATTGCCGCATCGGTCTGGGTGCCCACGATGAAGCGCGCGGTCACCACAACCTTGTTGTCCGCACTTTGCGAATAGACATGCTCGACGCCGTCTATGCTCTTGACGATGGTCTCGAGTGGTTCAGTGACCAGCTTGACCGCATCGTCGGCCTTCAGGCCTGGTGCTGCGAGCATGATGTCGACCATCGGCACTGAGATTTGCGGCTCTTCCTCGCGCGGCAGCGTCAGCAGTGCTACCAGCCCGAAGGCGAAGGCTGCGAGAAGGAACAGCGGGGTCAGTGGCGAAACGATGAACCCACGCGTCAGCTGGCCCGCGATGCCCAGGGGGGATTTGCCTGCTGTCATGGCAGCACCACCATGTCGCCAGCCGACAGTCCGCTGATCACCTCGGTCATGCCCTCGTGCTCGCCGGTAAGGTTGGCGCCCAGGATGACGGTGCGCTCAACTGCAACGCCATCACGGTTTTCAACGCGGATGAAATCCACCCCGTGGCGGCTGATGAGGGCCGACTGGGGTGCCAGCAAAGCCTGCCGCGTGCCGATCGGCACATCGACCAGAATGCGCGCATTGACGAACGCGGTGTCGAGCTTGTCGACCTCCACATCGGCGATAACCCGTCCGTTTTCGATCTGCGGATAGATCTTTGCAAGCCGGCCTCCTGCCTCCGCCCCCGCTGTCGCAATGCGGATGCTGGAACCGGTCTGCAATTGACCGGCAAAGCGTTCAGGCACGGCAAGCCTGAGATAGAAGCCGCCGGAGCCGATGGTCGCCACCGGTTCTCCGGGCATGATCACCGCGCCGCGGCTGGCCGGTACTGTCAGCACCCGGCCATCTGCCGGCGCGACGATCGTGCCTTCGCTTTGCTGCTGGGTCAGAACCGCGCGCTGCGCCTGGGTCGAGACGATCTGGTTGCGGGTGACCTCCACATCGGTTGACAATTGCGCCAGCCGCTGGCGGGTGACCACGCCCTGATTGAGCAGGGTCTCCCCGCGTGCGAACTCTGCCTGGGCCGTTTCAAGCTGGACTTCAAGCGCTGCAAGCTGCGCATCAAGCGCGTCGATCTGGAAGGCGATCTTGTCATCGATCACCAGCCCCAATGTCTGCCCTGCCGTGACCAGATCCCCCTCGCTGATCATGAGCTCTTCAATGACGCCGCCGATGCGCGCCCGTGCGGGCACGATGTCGCGCGATTCGACGCGCGCCTGAACAGCTTTCCACTCCGTGATCTCGGTTGGAGAGATGCTCAGCGTCTCGGCTTCGGCACCGTTGGCCAAGAGCAGAACTGCCAGGATCAAGCTTCGCGTTTTCATTCGTTTCGCCTCATTGCAATACAGGATCAGCCGGGGCCGAAGTCAGGGTGTGTTTCTGAAACAATGGACCCGCGCCAAGCGCCAGTCGTTGCCCACGATCAATTCCCGGCACTTTTCAGGAATATATGTAATCATTTATATATGATATCGTAGATATAAAATCAACTGTCTGTCCGCACAGTCGCCACTCGGACAGACAGCGGCCAGATTCAGGCGAGCTTGTGATCGAGAAGGTGCACCGGAAACGAGATCGCGTTGATCAGCCGGTAGAACGAAGCAGCATCCTGCGTGGCATCCATGGCCATGTCGAAATAGAGGGTCTCTTCCATGATGCCCTGAAACCGTGGCACCTTGGGCTTGCGCTTGAACTCCGGCTTGAAATCCTTGAGCCCGCGTTTGCCAATCCAGTCCTCAATCGCCTTGGCATAGGCCGCCTTGCGGGCATGAAAAGCCTCGCCAGAGGTGGCGGTTTCGCAATCCTTCACACAGGCGGCAATGAAACCGCTCTGCCAGCCATCAAGTTCGATACCGTAGCGGCGTTTGAACGCCTCGATCGCAAGGGCAGTGGCGCCTGCGACACCCATGGTGGGAGAAAACGGAAACCCCTCAAGCGCCTGTGACTCCATGGATAGCGCCGCATCAGCATCGGTCGAGCACCTGCATTGCACAGACAGTGGACGTTCCCAGAACACCATGCGCTTGGCCAGCATTGTCACCTTGCAAAGACTGTCGATGTCCGGGCGGGCGTTCTCGAAATACACGTTCGAGAAGGCTGACCTGATCTGGTCGAGCACCGTGCGCCGCACCGCGCCGTGCCAGGCGCTGAAATGGCAGTCCGGCCGCTCGGATGCGCCGGCCCAGTAGAACAGACGGCGCATCATCTCGTCCTGCTCGGGCAACAGCAGTTTGCTGCCGGTGGGAACACGCGCAATCTCCTTCCCGTCACCGAGCTCCGGAGGCACGAATTCGGCCCGTCCCCAGGACAGCGCGTCAGCGTTGGACACCCGTTTGAGCGTTGCAGCGATCACCTCGCAGATGTCCGGATCGGCGTAGTCGTTCTCGCCGATGATCGAGATCCAGTCCCCTGTGGCATGCTCGATCATCTGGTTCCAGTCAGCACTCAAGCTCGCCGGAGCCGTATCCATTTCAATCACCCGCAACCGTGGATCATGGATCGCGGCTGCAAGCGGTTCACTGGCCCGCTCCACTCCATCGCGGAAATCGCCGACCACGATTTCGAAATCACTCCGGGAGCTGAGCAACATTTGCTTGAGTGCATTCTCGAACCCGGCGGCAGGCTTGATTGCCGCAATGCAGATCGAAAGCAAAGTCACAGCGCGAACACCCTGGTTCCGCTTATCAGGCTGTCAACCGGAATGATGGCATGTTCACCAAACCGGTAGAACTCGGCTGGTGTTTGAGCGCCGATGTCGGCTTCGCGAACATTGAGACGGTTATCATTCACCCCACTGAGCTGGTTGACGGATCTGGGTGGGCTGAATGGTGCCGGCGTGAAATGCGATGCCCATTTCCCACCCTCCCAATCAGCAAACCCGCGTGAGAAACACTCAACCTTCGCCGCATGGGTTTGCGCGTCAGTAGAGAATTTACATTCGTCCATGGCGGCATGGGCGAAGTTGATCCCAAAACTTGCTGTGCTGTGGCAATAGGTGTGACAGAACCAGGCCGTTGCGGCAGCAATGCTCTGGCATAAAGATGCGCCCGGATCATCGAACACGAACGGGAAGAACGGTTGGTGAAGCTCGATAGAACCGCTGGATTCGGCAACAAATGTCTTGACCCTTGTCTTGAGGACATCGGGCGAAAGAATGGACGCGGAGTTCGATGCAAGACAGGCACCAAGCACTGAGAACGGACGTTCGGAATGAACAATCCGCTTTGACTGGGCCAGCACCTTGCAGGTGTTTTCCCAGTCGACGATCGGGTGCTCGAAGTAGCGCCCGCCATAGGTATCGCGGATCCGCTGCATCAGCGAGCGTTTGATCGCGCCATGATAGATGCCGACGCCCACACTGGGGCTGCGTTTGCGTTCGCTCCACCGGTAAAGCTGGTCAGCTAGGCCTTCATGCGAAGGCAAACGGGTCTCATTGGCAAGTGGAATGCTGGCCAGCGTCGGAACCGGCCTGTTGTCGGGCCACTGGTAGGTCATGCACTCCCAGCTGATGGCGTCGACATCGCGGTAGAGCACTTCGTAGCGCCGGATTATGCCAGCAAGCTGGGGGTCGATGTAATCATCATCGCCGATCACCGAAATCCAGCGCCCTTCGGCATGACTGACAACCCGCTCCCAGTTGTCGACCATTGAAAGCACCGATGGTCCCGGCGGGATCAGCCGGAAGCGCGGATCCGAAAAATGCTGTGCAAAGAAGTCGCCAAGCTGACTGGGATCGTCGGAATTGTCCGAGACAATCACCTCGAAATCATTGCCTTCGGACTGGGCCAGCGCCGTGATGGTCTTGATGCAGTAGGCTTGGCGATTGCGCGTCGGCAGGCAGATCGTCAGGAGAACCATGGACAGCTTTCATGCGGAGAATCCCGATGGCGCAAATCTGGCAGAGAAAACTTGTGCCATGCTTGCACCTGGTTCCTGCCTAAAAAGCCTTGCCGCGCGCTGAAACAGGCCACAGACATTCCACCTTGCCGCCGCGCACGCCGACATACCAGTCGTGAAGATTGCAGGTCGGGTCGCAATGGCCTGGCACCAGACGCAGTCTGTCGTTGATCGCGAGCACGTTTTCCGGATCGGCAATCTCGCCATGTTCGTCGGAACAGGCGACATAGCGGACATCATCGCGGCCGAAGACCACCGGAAGCCCGCTGTCCATTGACTGCACTTTCAGCCCTGCATCGCAGATCGCCTTGCCTTCTTTAACGTGGCTCATCACCGAGGTGAGGAGAAACAGCGCATTCTCGAATCCGGTCTCATCGATGCGCTTGCCGTCCGCGTCGAGAATCCGGCCGTAATCTGCATCCATGAAGGCATAGGAGCCGCATTGCAGCTCGTTGTAGAGGCCCGATTGGCCTTCGAATTGGTAGCTGCCGGTGCCGCCGCCGCCGATGATGTCGCACTCAAGCCCGGTGGCCTTGAGCGCATCGACCGCCTCCCTGACCATTGCCACTGCAATGTCGATCTTGGCCTTGCGGTCGGCATAGGCCGGCAAGTGCTGCATCGCCCCTTGATAGGCTTGAAGCCCGGCGAATTTGAGACCCTTTGCTGCCGCGATCCCTTGCGCCAGCGCCACCACATCTTTGGTCGTGCTCACACCGCACCGGCCCGCGCCGCAATCGATCTCGACCAGGCATTCGACCATTGTTCCGTGACGAACAGCGGCCTGGGAAAGATCGGCGATATTGGCCGCATCGTCGACGCAACAGATGGTGCGCGCGCCCAGTTTCGGCATTCGCGCCAGCCGGTCAATCTTGAGCGGATCGCGCACCTGGTTGGAAATCAGCACGTCCTTGATGCCGCCGCGGGCAAAGGCTTCCGCTTCCGACACCTTCTGACAACAAACGCCAACCGCGCCGCCGAGCCTTTCCTGGAGCTTCGCCACATCGACGGACTTGTGCATCTTGCCGTGCACCCGGTGCCGCACACCCATCGATTTGGCCTGTTCGCCCATCTTGATGATGTTGCGTTCCAGCGCGTCGAGATCGAGCACCAGACAGGGTGTCTGGATCTCGGTCTCATCCATGCCGGGCAGGGCGGGCACGTCATAGCCGACTTCAAGCCCCTCTAAGCGCGTTGTTGCATCCATGCTGTCCTCGCCAAAAGCCATATTTCCAAAACGGGTGATCCCTTCGCCCTTCAAGTTTGCCAACAGGGAGATACCACTCCTTGGATGGTCCGAAGCCGGGATGCAGTCAAGCGGCTCTTGTGCCGATCCTTCTCGAGCAGGATTGACCTGGCACAGCCGATCGGGTCATGTGGCCGCAAGAAATGGCGCGTCCGGGCTGCTCTCTTGCGAGCATCTGAAATCAAGGCGCCCGTATGCAGAAGGAAAATGCCATGCGGCTGGTACTCGTTGATTTTCGCCACCCGTTCTTCAAGCCCATGACCCGGCGGGTTGTGATCATTACGCTGATGGCGGCCTGGACGGTCTTCGAGTTCGTCGCCGGTTCGGACGCATGGGGTATCTTCTTCGGAGCCCTGACCGCCTATGTCGCCTGGGGGTTTTTCCTTTCCGGTCACCCCGATGAACCTGAACCCAAGCCCGATGAGACTGAGGCGAAGTCCGCCGAGAGCGATCAATCCGACCCACCTATCAGCCAATAACACCGCACCTTGCCGGTCGGCAGCCGAGCCTCTGGGACCTCCGAACCAAAGGCAAGCGGCAATGTGCTAAAAACATTGCCGCCAGAGGCCGCAATTGAAGGGAAGGGGGCTTGTGGCGCGCCGGTCACCGGTCTATAAGCCAGCCCGCTGGTCACGGAGTGTAGCGCAGCCTGGTAGCGCACGTCGTTCGGGACGACGGGGTCGGAGGTTCGAATCCTCTCACTCCGACCAGATTTTCCCGGGTCCATTCTTGTCACATCGACAATCAATTCGCCCTTTGGCGTTGGCGATCCGTTGTTTGGCGACGATCAAACACCGATCCGGGCCGTAGCGTCTCAAGGTAACGTGATCCTCAAAAGGCAGTGATTTGGGCCGTGAGGCATTCGATTTGTGCCGCAGACTGCAGCAGCCTTGTGCTAGGCTTCACGCCGAGGCATCAAGACATCATGGTTGTGAAACGGTGTGTCGGTCGCTGCGAGGAGTTGGCAAGATGATACATTCCATCAGTGTGCTGCGGCAGAGCCTTTTCCCGGCTGCAAGCCAGACAGTCAGGCTGCCCGCTCGTGTTGTCCAGGCCATATCGGATCATGACAATTCCAGCGAGGTGGTGATCAAGTTCATTCAGCTTGCCATCATCACAGTTATGGCCGTGCTTTACTTTCTGTCGCCCAAACGCGGCGATCCGGACCTGCAATGGACAGTGCCATTCGCAATAGGACTCTACATCTGCCTGACCCTTGTGGGACTGTTCTGGGCCACGCGCGCCAGAATTCCCGATTGGGCCGTCTATGCGTCGATCATTTTCGATATGGCGCTGCTTTATTCGTTGATCTGGAGTTTTCACATCAAATACGGGCAACCGCCCTCGTTCTATCTCAAATCGCCGACCCTGATGTATGTCTTCATCTTCATTGGTTTGCGAACGCTGCGTTTCGAGCCCCGCTTTGTCCTGGTCGCCGGTCTGGCTGCCATCATGGGCTGGGTGGGGATGATTGGCTATGTCGCGTTCAGCGATTCCAAGGACATGATGATCACGCGCGACTATGTCACCTACCTGACGTCCAACAGTCTGCTGGTTGGCGCGGAAGTTGAGAAGATCATTCTGATCCTGCTGGTGACCGGAACGCTTACGCTGTCGCTGCACCGCGCCAAGGGTATTCTTGAACGCGCCTTGTCCGACCGCGACGCGGCGCAGACATTCTCCCGCTTCTTTGATTCCGACGTGGCGCAGGAACTGCGCGAATCCGATCTTCAATTGCGCGCGGGCGAGGGCGTCAATCGCAACGCTGCCATTCTCATGGTGGATTTGCGCGGGTTCTCCAAGGCAGCCCAGTCGATGCAGCCTTCGGATGTCATGAGCATGCTTGGCCAGTATCAGAAACGGTTGATACCGATCATTCAGCGCAATGGCGGTTCCATCGACAAGTTTCTCGGCGACGGCATTCTGGCCAGTTTCGGTGCCGCCCACGTTGATGAGGAATTCACGGTCGGCGCGGTGCGTACGGTCGAGGAGATTTTGGCGGATTTCAAGACCTGGGGCGACGATCCGCTGCTGGCCCGGTTCGCGTCAGGCGGCATTGGCATTGCCCTGTCGTCCGGCCAGATCGTCTTTGGTGTCGTGGGCGACGATCACCGGCTCGAGATGACGGTCATCGGCTCTGCGGTTAATCTTTGCGCCAAGCTTGAGAAATACAACAAGGAACTAGGCTCGCTGGCGGTCATTGACAAGGCGACCTACGAGAAGGCTCTGGAGCGTGGCTTTGATCCGAAACTCGAACCGAAACTGACCAGCGGCAGGATTGTGGATCTGGGCCGCGTTCAGGAGGTTTACGCTTACGGGACTTGAGCGGCGCCTTACTTGTAAGGGTCGGCCGCATCGCGCATTCCGTCACCCATGAAATTGAACGCCAGGATCACCAGGATGACGGGAACCGTCGGCAGCAGAAGCCACGGATAGAACGCGATCGCACTCACATCGCGGGCTTCCGTGAGCAGAATGCCCCAGCTGGTAATTGGTGGTCTCAGGCCAAGCCCCAGGAAACTCAAGGCGGTTTCACCCAAAATCATGCCCGGTATGGAAATTGTCGCCGTCGCGATCAGGTGTGACATGAAGCCGGGCACCAGGTGCCGGCCAATGATGCGCCTGGCGCGCGCGCCCATCAGTTGCGCGGCGAGCACATAGTCTTCCTCGCGCAGCGCAAAGAGTTTCGATCGCACCGCGCGTGCAAGCCCGGTCCAATCCAGCAATCCCAGGATTATGGTGATGCCCAGATAGACAAGGATCGGGCTCCATGTCACCGGCATGATCGCCGCCAGCGCAAGCCACAGCGGAATGCTCGGAATGGATTGCAGAACCTCAATGACGCGCTGAACGACCAGATCGACCTTTCCGCCATAATAGCCCGCGATGCCGCCGATGACGATTCCGAGCACGAAACTGAAAGCAATGCCCAAAAGCCCGATGGTCAGCGAGATCCGCGCGCCGTAGAGAATCCGCGACAACATATCCCTGCCAAGCCGGTCAGTGCCAAGCAGGAACAGTTCTCCGTCTTCCGCGGGGCAGAAGAGGTGGAAACTTCCGTCAACCAATCCCCAAAACCGGTAGGAATCTCCGCTGCAGAAAAACCGGATCCGCTGAATGTCGGATGTGTCGTCGGTGTAAACGCGGCGAAGGTTTTCCATGTCCAGCGACATGGTCCGTCCGTAGGTGAACGGCCCGACAAACTCGCCCTCATGGAACAGGTGAATACCTTGCGGCGGCGCATGAATGAACTCGGTGTTGCGCGTGTGCAGGTTGTAGGGAGCAAGAAACTCCGCAATCACGATCATGCCGTAAAGCACCGCCAGAAAAATGGCGGAGACCAGGGCCAATCTATGGCGCTTGAACTTCCACCACATCAGACGCAGCTGAGAGGCGCGGTGAACTTTTTCCTGCTCCGACGTCATGGCTTCGAATGAATGCGGGTCGAACGGAGCCGTGGAGACAAAATGCTCGAGCGGCGCACCTGAGGGAGGAAGGGATGTGCTCACTTTGTGCTCCCGCCCTGAAGTCGAATACGCGGATCCAGATAGGCCAGCGCAATGTCTGATATCAGAACGCCGATAACGGTTAGGAATGCGAGAAACATCAGGAACGACCCCGCCAGATACATATCCTGGCTCTGAAGCGCCTGGATCAGCATCGGTCCTGTTGTTTGCAGCGACAGCACGATCGCGGTGATTTCAGCCCCGGAGATGATGGCGGGCAGGATTGACCCGATGTCGGATATGAAAAAGTTGAGCGACATCCGCAGCGGATACTTGACCAGGGTGCGGAACGGGCTGAGGCCTTTGGCGCGCGCCGTGGTGACATATTGCTTCTCAAGTTCGTCGAGCAGATTGGCGCGCAGCCGCCGGATCATGCCGGCTGTTCCGGCGGTCGCGATGATCACCACCGGGATCCAGAGGTGCTCCATGATCGACTTGAACTTCTCCCACGACATCGGCTGGTTGAAGTATTCCTCATCCATCAAGCCGCCGATGGAGGTTCCAAACCACACATTGGCGAAATACATCATCACCAATGCCATCATGAAGTTTGGAATTGCCAGTCCGATCAGGCCAACAAGCGTCAAGCCGTAGTCACCCCAGCTGTACTGGTGCGTTGCCGAGTAGATGCCGATTGGAAAGGCGATCAGCCAAGTCACGACAATGGTGACGAAGGACACCAGAATTGTCAGCCAGAGACGATCGCCGACGACTTCATTGACCGGAAGCCGGTATTCGAACGAATACCCGAAATCACCGACCAGCATGCCGCTGACCCATTGCACGTAGCGCACCGGCAACGGCTGATCGAAGCCGTATCTGACCCGCAATTCCTCGATTTCGGCCATATCGGTGGCTTCGCCCAAGGCGCGAAGCTCGGCCACGTAGCTCTCAAAGTAGTCACCTGGCGGCAGTTCGATGATCGCAAACACCAGCAGCGATATAAACAGAAGCGTGGGGATCATGACCAGACAGCGCCATGCAATATATCTCAACATTGTCAGACGCTTTCATCAAACCAGAAGGTGTCGGGCATATAGACCCCGAAATAGCAGGTCGGCGCGAAGCCGTAGAGCGCTTCTGCGGGCACATTTCTCAATTGCGAGGAATGGACAATCGGCTGCAGGGCTGCGTTGACGATGCCGATCGAAAAGACATTCTCGGCACGGATTGCCAACATCTCATGCCAGATCTTCTCGCGTTGGGCCGTGTTGGTCGACCGTTCCCAGGCATTGAACAGATCAAGCAGACGTTGTGGCGCGGGCAAGTCGACCGGCAGGCCTTCCTTGCCCTGAGTGATATGGTTCATGCCCCACAGCGGCCATTGCATCTGGTCGTCTGCGGTGGGTGCCAGCCCTTCCGGCGACATGTCGACGGTCGGCACCCCATTGTCGAGACCCACCCAGACAGCCATTGTCGTTTCGCCTGCGATGGCCCGGCTTCTAAAGATATCGCGCTGTGAAACCCGGATAAAGGGCGCCAGGCCGATGGCGCGCCAATGGTCGGTCACAAGTTCGAGCACATCGGTTTCCAGCGTGCTTTCGCCAGCGGTTTCAATGACAATTTCTATCGGCCTGCCATCAGACAACAGCCGGATGCCGGAACTGTTGCGCTCGGAATATCCCGCCTGGTCCAGAAGCGCATTGGCTTCATCCGGGTCGTATTGCGCCCATGCCTCGGCATATTCCCGTTTGTAAAGCGGGCTTTCCTCCAGCACCGTGTCGGCGCTTTCCTTCGCCAGCCCGAAAAACGAAACCATGTTGATTTCGCGGCGGTTGATCGCAATCGACAATGCGCGTCGCACGTCGCGATTGCGCAGGAAGTCCCGCCAGGCCATGTCGGCGCAATTGAGATTGGGCAAGAGTGCAATGCGCGACCCCTGGACCCGTTTCCAAAGACTCACATTGACCGGATGCAGCTTTTCCGCCGACTTGAGGAATGTGTAGTCGGAAAAATCGAGGTTGGTGATTTGCAGATCGGTCTCGCCAGCTCCGGTCTTGGCGGAGATGATGTCCGATGAACTGACATTGAGCAGGTATCTGTCGACATAGGGCAACTGAAGGCCGTTCTCGTCGACGCGATGAAAATAGGGATTACGGTCAAAGACAAACTGCTGAGCCGGGGGCTCGGTCGTGTTCATCCAGGGATCAAGTGTTGGAAGATCCGGGTTTTCGGGACGATAGCTTCTCGACAGCTTGGTATGCAGATCCGGCCAGGTTTCGACCCTGTATTTCTTGATTGCCTCGGCGACCTTTTCTTCACCGACATAATCGACATGAAACTGCTTCATGTAGGCGGACGGCACGGCGAGAGTCAGAGCCTGCGCAGAGGCCAGGCTCTGCAGGAAACCCGGATGCGGACTGCCCCAGGTGTATCGCACGGTCAGCTCATCGATGACTTCGAAAATCGGCGGCTTGCCATCGGACAAAAGCTCGCGCGGCAGACCCCGCCTGCGCAATTTCTTGTTGGTAAGTACGTCTTCCCAATAGTAGCGGAAGTCTTCGGTCGTAAACGGGCTTCCATCCGACCAGCGGTGACCGGGGCGCAGGTGGAATGTGAAGATCCGGTCATCAATCTGCTCAAAGCTCTCCAGGATGTCAGGTTGAAGATTGAGCTTCTCGTCATAGCCGACAAGGCGGGCGTAACCGTTAATGGTCATCAGGCGGATGTCTTTTTGCCTGCCAATAAGCATGCGCACGGTACCGCCATGCGTGCCAGGCAATCTGCCCTTTTCCTTAAGTTTTACAATTCGAGGGACCAGTGGCAGGCGGTCTTTGACGCCGGGCAGGGTGCCCTTTGCAACCTGATCCTTGAAGAAATCCTGTTCAACAGGGGCAGCTTTCGCAATCGCCGGAGTTGCGGCTGCGGCAAGCATGCAAAGCACTGTGCGCCTTTTGATCAAAGTCATGGTCCCACTTGATCGTTTTTCTGTTACGCATTCTCGAAACAGACAGAAACATCAAATGCTTACCTGCATAGGTAAATGATGTTTCTTATGCCCCTCATGCTTCGGCAACGGATCGCCCAAGCAAACCGTATCCCAGACCTTTCGGACTGTCCATCCATGCCGTGCAAAGTGAATGGGTCAGACTGCAACGATCAAGCAGTCTGCCGGCCTTTGAACGGTAACAAAGGCCACAGCGTTTGGTGCGCGGTTGATAGGAGCTGTCAGCGCGTTGAGCTTTTGATCAAGCGGTTGGACGATGTTCTTGTCCACACCCCGTCTTTTTGGGCAAGCTTGCTGCTCTGGATCAGATCCATGACTTCTTCGGCATCGGAGCGGGGCTTTCGGGCACTGTCCACAAAGGCTTCGGTTTCCTTGAGCTCGATATTGGATGCACCTGGTACATAGACCGAGACTTTGTGGTCGATGCCGCGCAATTGTTCTTCGCCACGCGAGACCCAATCTCCGCCGCAATATTTTACGAATTCCTCGCTTGCCACGACCGGATTTTCCAGTTTCTTGGTAAGACCTTCAAGGCGCTGCACCTCATTGACTGAAGCGCCAAAGGCCGAAAACGCCAGGCGGTTCTTCAGCCCGACATTGCCGTACATGACGTTGCCGACATGCAACCCCAGCCCGAAGCCGATTGGCTCCAGGCCAAGATGTTTGCGGCCGGCATTGAGTGCGCTCATACGCGCATTTGCTTGGCGAACCGCGGCCATTGCGGCTTTTGCGGCCATCTCCGATGGAACCCGGTGACGGTCGCAGGGATAGACTGCAAGAAAACCATCGCCAATGAAGTTCAGGATTTCGCCGCCATTTCGATTGAACGGCAATGCCACGGCGTCGAAAAAATCATTGAGCGTATCGATGAAAGTCTGACGGCTGCTGCCCTCGGCGAGCTCCGTTGATTGTCGCATATCACCCATCACCAGCACCGCGCGAACGGTTTCGCCATCGCCGCGCCGGATCTGGCCGGATAAAACCCGCTTTCCGGCATCGCCGCCGATATAGGTGGTCAGCATGTTCTCGGCCAATTGACCCAGAACCGCGATGCGTGCCGCCATCGCAAGGTTGCCCTGAATGCGCATCAGGACCTTGATCATTTCCTCGTTGAAGCCGCCCTTGGCATCGGTTGCCCACGAGCCCATCATCCCCCGGTTTGGTTCATCGAAGGATTGCACAAAGGCCAGGTAATCGGTGATGCCCAGCTCCTCAAGATCCTTGAAAACCGGAAACTCATTGTACCCCGTTTCTCCAAGCCGGCGGCGCAGATGGGCGAGGTTGTTGTTGAGCAGATAGAAATACGGACTTTTGACAAAGGCGTCCGGCGTCGCGCCGTCCGGTACTGTCAGAAATTCCTGCATTCTGATTTCTGCACCGCGATTCCATGTGAAGCTTGAGGCATCATAAAGCGGATGAAGCATCGAAAAGCTCAGATGAGCCCTTGCCAGCGGCAGTCCGGCAGCGGCCAACCGCTCGCAGGTTCCGGTCACGATCGTGCCAAGATTGTCGCCCTGAAGTGCAGCCTGGCGCATCCATGCCACAACACGGTCCATCAGTGTCTCGGATATCTCTATGCCAGCTTCGCTCACTCTGTGCCCTTACATTCCGTATTGTTGTTGTTGCCCGAGCCAAAAACGGGGCCGGAAGGGGCTCTTGCCCCACTATTGCCATTGCGCTTGGCCTACATATAAGTAACCAACCGTCGAAGACCAAACGGTGGAGCTGTCACCGATGTCCCTTGTCATCGGGGTGATCATCTGGGGATTGGCGGCGAAGATGTCCATGCCCGCCTTTCGCAGCTCCATAGCCACTGAAAGCTCAAAACAATCATGCGATATTTGATAACGGGAACAGCCGGCTTCGTCGGATTTCACCTGGCAAAACGGCTCCTCGAAGATGGCCACAGCGTGACCGGATTCGATGGAATGACCTCCTATTACGATGTCCGACTGAAGCAGATGCGGCATTCGATCCTGGAACGCCATCCCAACTTCACTGCGGTAATCGGCATGCTTGAAGATGCGCCGGCGCTCAAGAATGCCGCAAACGAGCGGCCCGATGTCATTGTCCACCTCGCGGGCCAGGCCGGCGTGCGCTACAGCGTCGAAAATCCCAAAGCCTATTTTGATTCAAACATCACCGGTTCCTGGAACGTGTTGGAACTGGCGCGCACTCTGGACGTTTCGCATCTGATGCTCGCATCGACGTCCTCGATCTACGGCGCCAATCAGTCAATTCCCTATTCCGAAAATGACCGGGCCGACGAACAGCTGACTTTCTATGCAGCGAGCAAGAAAGCCATGGAGGCAATGGCGCACAGCTACTCCCACATTTACAGGATTCCGACCACGGCCTTCCGGTTCTTCACTGTGTACGGACCATGGGGCCGCCCTGATATGGCGCTGTTCAAATTCACCAAAGCCATTCTCGAAGACAGGGAAATCGAGATCTATGGCGAAGGCCGGATGAGCCGCGACTTCACCTACATCGACGATCTGGTTGCATCAATTGTTGATCTCTCGCGAATTGTTCCCTCGGAGGCCAACCGGGTCAAAACGGCTGCGGTCAAGGATACGCTCTCGGCGATGGCGCCTTTCCGCATGGTCAATATCGGCGGTGGCCAACCCTTCGGCCTTCTTGAATTTATCGAGGTGATCGAGGAGGCCGTGGGCAAAAAGGCAAAGCGCAAACTGCTGCCGATGCAAACGGGTGATATGGAAAAAACCTTCGCCAACGCGGATCTTCTGGTGGCGTTGACCGGCTCAAAGCCGCAGACTTCGCTTGAAAAAGGCGTCAGGGCGTTTGTGGATTGGTATGTCCGTGAAGGAACCAGCTTCGAGTTCCACACATTGCCGCCTGCTTCATAGGGTCTATCTGACACCCTTGGGTGTGCATGCCGTGCGGACATGCCATGATGTGCCAGTGCCAGCCTCGGCAATGCCGGGCGCCTGAGAAACTCGACAGAGGCCGGAAATGGACAAAGCAGTGCATAACGACTTTCTGGCCGGGCTTCCGGTCTTTACAGACTTTGATGGTGTCGAGGATGTGTCACGCTACCGCGCCTTGCCCAGCAATTGGGCGCTTGCGGTTGCCGATGTGGTGGATTCGACCGGAGCCATTTCCAATGGCAAGTACAAGTCCGTCAACATGGCAGGCGCGTCGGTGATTTCCGCCATGCTGAACGCGCTCGAGGGCCGGGAGCTGCTGTTTGTCTTTGGCGGTGACGGGGCCAGCGTCGCCATCCCGCCTGATGGCATCGAGACCGCAAGGGCAGCGCTATCGGCGGTGGTCCGCTGGGCCGGGGCGGAACTCGGCATCGAGTTGCGGGGTGCAATCGTGCCGGTTTCCGAGATCGAGGCCAATGGCCTGGAAGTCAGGGTGGCCCGCTATCAGGCCAGCCCGAATGTCACCTATGCCATGTTCGCAGGCGGCGGCGCATCCTGGGCTGAGAAACAGATGAAAGCTGGCCGGTTCCAGGTTGACTTGGCACCCGAAGGGGCAGTGCCCGATCTCACCGGATTGTCTTGCCGCTGGAACCCGATCCCGGCGCGGCACGGCCAGATTGTCTCGCTCATCCTGTTGCCTGTGCCAGGCGGCGACAGCAGGGTGTTTTCAACCCTTGTTGCCGATGTTCTGGCCTTGCTTGCAACCGAAGCCCGCGATGGCCATCCAGTCCCTTCAAACGGGCCAAGTTACGGCCTCTCGCTTGATGGCGTCGAAGCTGAGACCAAGGCCACCGCGCTTGAGGGCAGCCGCATCCGGACAAGGCTTTCCATTCTCAGAGACTGGTTGCTGGTGGTCATTCTCGGTGTCTTCAACGGCCGCATCGCAGGCTTCAGCTCTCGCGACTATCTCAAGGATGTGGCCTTGAACACCGATTTCAGGAAGTTCGACGACGGGCTGAAGCTGACCGTCGATATCAGCGCCGAGACGACCAGCCGTCTTGTCGAACGGCTCGACAAGGCTGCTGGCGCGGGCGCTTGCCGCTACGGAATTCACAACCAGAATGCGGCCTTGATGACCTGCATCGTCCCCTCCGCAATCCGCCGCGATCACATGCATTTTGTGGATGGGGCGGCTGGTGGCTATGCCGAGGCGGCAAAGCAGTTGCGGGAGCCGTGATAAAACCTTCTGGTTGAATGCACATACTGTTCTTGACTGCTGTAGGTTTGCCTTGCAATCTTCCGCTCAAACCCACGCAACCCTGTCGAAAATACTGGAGAAGACATGAGAGTTCGAATTGGTGCCGTTACAAAGAGAACTCTCGTTGCTCTTGCACTCTGCCTTTCCTCAAGCGCACTGCCGGCGATGGCGCAGGAATGGAAAAAGACGCTTGTCGATGGTTTTGACGGCGACGATTTTAGCCCCGAGGGCGGTCTTTATTACCGTGACAATTTCGAACAGTCTGCAGGGATTGTTGAGTTTGAGAAAACGGAAAAATTCAACGGCGCGGGCGCGCTCAGACTGGGCGTCAAGCCGATCTGCCCTGCGGACAGCGATGGTTGCAGTGAACGCGCGGAAATCTGGGAAAAGACGCCGCTCAGGGTGCCCTATGACATACCGGTCTGGTTCGGCTTTGCGCTCAAGTTCGGCGATCCCGTTCCGGAGGACAAGCACCGTTATGTGATTGCCCAGTGGAAGCGTGAGATCGGCCCCGAAGCTGTCGGCAATTTCAGCCCGCTGCTGGCGCTCAGGGTCTACAATGGCCGGCTGTTTGCGACGGTTGAGACGAACTACTATCCCGGCCTGTCGACAGGCCCCAAAGGCGTTCCTGCTGACTGCGAAGACGGCATAACGCAAGTCTGGCTTCGCCCGGACACCAACCAGATCCGCGCATTGGTGGCCACCGATGCCAAATGGGAGCCCGAGGATGGCGCCCTGTTCAATTCCTGCTCGGACAAATTGACCGTTATCGATCGCGGAAACCCATTGCCGCTTCCGACGTCGGGCTGGATGGATTTTGCCATCCTGTCAAAGCCGGGCCCCGACGGAACCGGACACATCGAGATTTTCGCCAACAATCAATGGGTGGTCACCGTCAAGGGGCACATCGGCCACAATGACCATGGATTGGGTGAAAACCAGTATTTCAAGTTTGGCCCTTACCGGGCTGCGGCCGACAATGAATGGACGATGTATTATGATGACTTCCGCCGCAGTCTGAAATGTGAAGAGGTGCTGACAGACAGCGCGCAATGCGCCAAAATCAACTAGACTTCGCAGGCCGTCCAACGGATCGTCGCCAAGATGCCTTCATGCGTTTGTAACATGCGGCCTTTAGGTCATGGACAGCTTGGGAACTGTGCGATAACGTCACAGCCAATCGACGCTGTATCAATGAGATAATGTCCTATGTCTTCAGGTTCCGACCTTTTGCGCATCGAGAACCTGAAGATCTCTTTTTCGCTGCTTGGCGGACAGCTTGATGCTGTCAAAGATGCAAGTCTAAGGGTCCTGCCGGGAAAGGTCACCGCCCTTGTGGGGGAGTCCGGGTCCGGCAAATCGGTCATCAGCCAGTCCGTAATGGGCATTCTTCCGAAAACCGCGACAGCAACAGGCAAAATCCTGTTCAACGATCCGGAGACGGATGCCGAACCGATCGACATAAATTCGCTTCCCAAGGACGGTCCGCAAATCCGTGCCTTGCGCGGCGCGCGGATCGGCAAAATTTTCCAGGAGCCCATGACATCGCTGTCTCCGCTGCACACGATCGGTGACCAGATCAGCGAAACCCTGCGCATCCACATCAATATGTCGAAATCCGAGCGGCGTGATCGCAGCGAGGAAATGCTGGGACTTGTCGGGTTTCCCAATCCGCGCCGGGCATTCGATATGTATCCGTTTGAATTGTCGGGCGGCATGCGCCAGCGCGCAATGATCGCCATGGCATTGGTCTGCAAGCCGGCGCTGCTGATCGCCGACGAACCGACGACAGCGCTCGATGTCACCATTCAGGCCCAGATCCTGGAACTGCTCCTGGAGCTGCAGTCCAAATTCAATATGGCGATGCTTCTGATCACCCACGACCTCGGTGTGGTCGCCAACATCGCTGATGAGGTGGTTGTGATCTACCATGGGCAGATCATGGAGGCGGGCGAAGTCGAGCCGATTTTCCGCCGCCCCGGCCACCCCTATCTAAAGGGCCTGATGGCAGCGGTGCCGCATTTCGACATGAAGCCTGGCGAGAGGCTGAAGGCATTGCGGGAAATTCCGGTCAACGCCGGGCACCTTCTGGGGAAGGAAGCCGCCTCAAACGAAAATGCATCGGACGTGGTGCTGACGGTTCGCGATATCATCAAATCCTACGGCACGCGTAAATCCGGGATGTTCGACCGCGAGGTCTCCGCTCCGGTTCGCGCGGTCGACGGTGTGAGCTTCGACATCAAACGCGGCGAATGCCTCGGACTGGTGGGGGAGAGCGGCTGCGGCAAGACCACGGTTAGCAAGATCCTGATGCGCGCCGTGACGCCGGATTCAGGGTCGGTCGTGTACCATGGCCGCGATGGCGAGATCGACGTTCTCGGCGCTTCCGCAGAGCGGCTGCGGACCTTGCGCACCAGCATCCAGATGGTATTTCAGGATCCGGTATCCTCGCTCTCGCCGCGTATGACGATCCAGAACATCTTGCTCGAGCCGCTGGAGATCCATCAGCGCGGGACCCCGGCGTCGCGGCTCGAGACAGTGGCCAAGCTGATGGAGGCGATCGGGCTGGACAAGCGCTATCTCAACCGCTACCCGCACAGCTTTTCCGGCGGTCAGCGTCAGCGCATCGGCATCGCCAGGGCGCTCGCACTCGGACCTGATCTGTTGATCTGCGATGAGCCCGTGTCGGCGCTTGATGTGTCCGTGCAGGCGCAGATTCTCAACCTCCTGAAGGATTTGCAAAAGGATCTGGGGCTCACATATCTCTTCATTTCGCACAATCTGGCCGTCGTTGATTACATGGCCGACCGCATTGCGGTGATGTGTGGAGGCCGGATTGTCGAATTGGCGCCGCGGACCACGCTGATGCGGTCCCCGGTTCACCCCTACACAAAATCGCTTCTGGCGGCGGTTCCGTTTCCGGATCTGGACCGCCCGCTTGATTTCGCCATGCTCCGCTCCAGCGGAGCATCCGACACCAGCAATTGGGGCAACATGTTTGTCTCCCCCGACGTGGATGAACCGCTGCAGGCCAAGGATCTCGGAGACGGGCATTTGGTGCTTGCGCGCAGGAATGTTGATGCCCGGGAGTTGCGGCTTTGACAGCGTTCTGGCATGCGGTCTGTGGACACAGGTGTTCACAGTAAATTTTAGCAGGCGAACGGCGTTGCGGCCGTGACCTGGAGAATTGTTTTGTTTTCCCTCGCTCAAGAGGATCTCATGCCGCTCCGGGAGTTTAATTTGGAGATGCGAGGCTTCAACCATGATCGAGCGCTTTGAAGACGCCCGCATCCTTATGTACAGCCACGATACATTTGGCTTGGGACACTTGCGACGTTGCCGGACAATCGCGCATTCGCTTGTCGAGGACTTTCGCGGTCTCAATATTCTCATTATTTCCGGCGCCACGATCGCCGGCGCCTTTGATTACCGGGCGCGCGTCGATTTCGTGAAAATCCCCAGCGTTATCAAGCTCAGAAACGGTGAATACACGTCGCTTGACCGCCACATCGATCTTCACGACACGCTTGAGATGCGGACTTCGATCATTCGCCACACGGCGGAGACCTTCAAGCCGGACATCTTCATCGTCGACAAGGAACCCCTTGGCCTCAAGGGGGAGGTTGAGGATACGCTCGCCTATCTCAAGACCCGTGGTACGCGCCTGGTTCTGGGACTGCGCGAAGTCATGGACGCGCCGCATCTGCTGGATGCGGAGTGGAAAGCCAATGGGGTGATGGAAAAGATTGATCGCTTGTATGACCGGGTCTGGGTGTACGGGCCGCCGGAATTCTATGATCCGCTCACGGGCCTCGATGTGCCTGAAACCGTGCGTTCAAAGATGGATTTTGTCGGCTTTCTTCAGCGCCGGGTGTCCAGCGACGAGGACTCAAGCCACCGTCCAAAGGGGGACTACATCCTCGTCACCACCGGTGGCGGCGGTGATGGTGCCGATCTTGTTCACGATGTCATTCATGCCTACCAGAATGATCCTACCCTGACCTGCAGGGCGCTGGTCGTCCTGGGCCCTTATATGCCTGCAAAGCAGCGCCGCAAACTCAAGCTCAAGGGCGGCAAGATTCCCTATCTGGAGATCATAGAGTTCGACAACCGCATGGAAGAGCTGATAGCGGGCGCCAAGGGCGTGGTCGCGATGGGCGGCTACAACACCTATTGCGAAATCCTCTCGTTCGACAAGCCGGCACTGATCGTTCCGCGCGTCAAACCGCGTGAAGAGCAGTTGATCCGCGCCCGCCGCGCCTCGGAGCTGGGCCTGATCGACATGCTGTTGCCTGAAGAAGCCGCTGAGCCCCTACGTATGGCCGATGCCCTCAAGGCGCTGCCTGATCGTGCGCCTCCATCCGCCAAAGCGGGTGGGTTGCGCCTTGAAGGGCTTCCGCACATTTCCGAGATTGTCGGAAAATGGATGAGCGTTGCCGAGCCGGGCCGCTTGAGCGTTGTCAAGAATTGAGCCAGATTTGGTCGCGATGCGCAAAACGGTCATAGTTCTGAAGGGCTATCCGCGTCTGTCGGAAACCTTCATCGCCCAGGAAATTCTCGGATTGGAGCGTGCCGGCTTTGACCTTGTGCTGGTCGCGCTGCGCCATCCGACCGACAAGAAGCGCCACCCCGTCAATGACGAGATCAAGGCGCCGGTCTTCTATCTGCCTGAGTACCTTCATGAAGAGCCTGTCAGGGTTTTCAAGGCTGTCTTTTCAAATCTGACCAAGCCTGGATTATGGCGCGCGGCGGCAACGTTTCTGCGCGATCTGGGCAAGGATTTTACCCGCAACCGTGTCCGCCGCTTCGGCCAGGCCGCGGTGCTATGTGCGGAATGGCCAAAGGATGCAGGCTGGATTCACAGCCATTTCATACACACGCCGGCCTCTGTCGCGTCCTACGCCAGCCAGATGCTCTCAATCGGCTGGAGTTGCTCGGCACATGCCAAGGACATCTGGACCTCCGCCGATTGGGAACTTGTCCAGAAGCTGCAGGCGTCAGCCTGGACCGTGACATGCACCAGGAGCGGGTTTGTGCACCTCAAGCAACTGGCGGCGGGCAAGGGGCAGGTCCATTTGAGCTATCATGGCCTGGACCTCGATCGCTTCTCCAGATTCGAGGCCGACAGGCCAGCACGTGACGGGTCCAATCCTGATGACCCGGTGCGGATCGTGAGTGTCGGCCGGGCGGTTGAGAAGAAGGGCTATGACATTCTTCTCACGGCGCTGAGCCGGTTGCCCGCGTCCCTGCACTGGAGGTTCACCCATATTGGCGGCGGCGAGAAGCTGCCCGAACTTCGGGCTCTGGCAAGCAGCCTCGGCCTTGCCGATCGGATCGAATGGCGCGGCGCCCTCGACCAGACCGAGGTGCTGGCCGAATATCAGCGTTCGGATCTCTTTGCGCTTGCCTGCAGGATCACCGCGGATGGAGATCGCGACGGGCTTCCAAACGTCATCGTCGAGGCCTCAAGCCAGCGCCTTGCCACGGTCTCCACCGAGATTTCAGGCATTCCCGAACTGATCACGCACAATGAGACCGGTTTGCTCTGTCCACCCGAAGATCCTGACGCCTTTGCCGCTCTTATCGGGACAGCCATAACCGGTCCGGAGTTGCGGCACCGGCTGGGCGACGCGGTTGAAGCCCGGGTCAGATCGCAGTTCGATCATCATTCGAGCATCGCACAGCTCAAGCAACTGTTCATCGAAGCCTGGGGCAAACAGCGATGACGGGGCAATCGGTGCTGTTCTATGTCCAGCACTTGCTCGGTATCGGGCATTTGGCGCGGGCCAGCCGCATTTCGCAGGCCCTGGCTCAAGATGGCTATGACGTGACGATGGTAACCGGCGGTTTGCCGGTGAAGGGATTTCCGCCCGACACTGTCCGTCATGTGGTCTTGCCGCCCGCGGTCGCCGCCGATGCCGGGTTTTCCGGTTTGGCCGACATGCACGGAAACCCGGTGGATGAGGCATTCAAGGATCGTCGGCGTGCAATGCTGCTCGATACCCTCACGACGATCAAACCAGATATTGTACTGATCGAGGCGTTTCCCTTCGGACGCAGGCAGATGCGTTTCGAGCTGCTGCCGTTTCTCGAGGCCATCCACGCGACCAGCCCGCGTCCGCGTATCTATTCGTCGGTGCGCGATATCCTGCAGGCCCGTGCCAAACCGGGCCGGGACGAGGAAAGCGTGGCGCTGCTCAACAAATGGTTCGACGCCGTTCTCGTTCACGGCCACCCGGATTTCGTTCGCCTCGACGAGACCTTTCCGCTCGCCGGAGCAATCCAGGACAAGATCATCTATACCGGCCTTGTGGTCGCACCGAAAACGCCGGCGCAGCAGACAGATGTCTTTGACATCGTGGTTTCGGCCGGGGGAGGCGCAGTCGGCGCCGATCTTGTTGAGGCGGCCGCCGGAGCCGCGCGGAGACTGCCGCAGTCCTTGCGTTGGTGCCTCATCGCAGGGCCCAACATGCCCCGGCTTGACTACGACCGAATTGTCCAGAGCGTGGGCTCCAATGTGGAGCTGCACAGGTTTCGCGAGGATTTTCGCGATTTGTTGAAATCGGCCGAACTCTCGGTCTCGCAGGCCGGCTACAACACGGTCGGCGACGTGCTTGATGCCGGGTGCCGCTCTGTCGTGGTCCCATTTACCTCCGGCGGTGAGACCGAGCAGCAGGTCCGTGCCGACCGTCTGGTCCACAGAGGGCTGGCCCGGTCAATCCATGAGCGCGAGCTGAGCGCGGACAAGCTGGCTGACCAGATCGGCCTGGCGCTCGCGCTGCCCAAACCCGCGGACCACGGGATCGACCTTGATGGCGCCACCCGGACCGCAGCCATATTGCGGCCAGGTGGGCTGGTTCATGGGCTCTAAACTGAACCGATCAGCATGAAGCGGGTGTAGTTCTTGGTTTTCAGGCCGCCGCCGAAAACCTCACTTGCCAGCCCGGCCTGCGCCCGGAATGCGTCGAGATCGGGCACGCAGCTGATATGGGTCGGCTCGGAAAAATAGTCATTGGATTGCAGCAGCACCCTTGTGCCGCCCGGCAAAAGCGCAAGCCAGGCCTTAAGGTCTGCAATGTGCTCACAGCTCGTGTTGATCACCAGATCGGCACCGAGAGAGGCATAGTCCATCTCATACATGTCTGCGGTAATGGCCTCGAACCTGTCTGATGAAGCCCGGTTGAGAGCGTGAGCGACAATTGCCACGTCCGGGTCGATATCGCTGCTGACGATGCGGCCAATCTCGAAACGCTCATCATCAAACAGCATGGCTGAAAGAATGCCGTACCATCCACCGACCACAAGGATATGGCGGTAGGCGGGGCCGAGATGTTCGAACAGCATCTGACGGGCCCAGATCTTGGAGGCCACCTGTTTGTGGTTGAAAGCATTGCCGATATCGGCTTGCGGATGTTTCCCGATCACATTGGCGATGCCCGCAATCAGGGGGCTGCCTGTGTAGGCGGCCAGACCCCTTGTCAGGTCGAAAGCAGTGTCATGCCAATCTTTTGCGGGCGGTTCGCTGGGGCGGGTAGTGTTCATCATTGGCGTGTTGTAATCTCTTTCGATCGGAGCGCAAGCCATGCATCATCAGGGGGGTATACCCCATCTTAGTGGAGTCGGATCAGATGCACGCCAGGTGCTGGCAGCGCACTATTTGCGCAATTGTGAGCATGTTGTCGAGATTGGCGGTCATGAACGGCCGATCACATCTTTCCTGACCCATCATCCCCGCTCGGTAACCTCCGTCGATCCGAAGACGCCGGCCCTTGAGGCCTCGACACTTAATGGAAAGCCTTGCCGTGTTCGCCATCTCGCGCGGAAATTTCAGCAAGTCGAGTTTGATTTTGTCCCGCAATCCTATGGGCTGGTCCTGCTGGGATATTCGCTAAAGCCGTTTGGCACTCGTGATCCTTTGGGTGATGTGCTTTTTTCGCTGATAGACAATGCAAAGATGGTGATTGTCGACTACACTCCGGGCTTGGACCGGGCTGTATCGCAGGTGCCCGCCATTCTGGAGAGACCGGTCCTACGAACCTTGTGCATGCTGGAACTTCGCCTTTTTGATCCTGAGATCGCAGATACGCCATTCGCCGAACGCCGATTCCATGTTCTGGAATCCATCCATGTGAGCAATTGAAGTCTTTATGGAATCACGACTTTCCCGATACATCTGGACCCATACCAGCAAGCAGCAGCTCTGGATTCTGCTGATCATCGCATTGTCCATGATCCCCTATTTCTTGTCGTTTGATGTCCCCAAGCGGATCGTCAATGGCCCGATCCAGGGTGGCGGATTTGAAACCGCTGACGCCACGCAGGTCTTTGGCCGGATCGCTATGGATCTTCCCTATCTGGGTGAAACCGTACTTCTGCCAGGGCTTGATCTGGACCGGTTGAACACGCTGTACGCCTTGAGCCTGTCATTCCTGATGCTGGTCATCATCAACGGCTTGTTCAAGCTCTACATCAACACCTACAAGGGCAGGCTGGGCGAGCGTCTGCTGCGTCGGATAAGGTTTGATCTGGTTGACCGGGTGTTGCGGTTTCCGCCGCGGATGTTCAAGCAAGTCAAGCCTGCTGAAATTGCCAGCATGGTCAAGGATGAGGTCGAGCCGATCGGCGGGTTTACCGGCGATGCTTTCGTGCAGCCTGCCTTGCTGGGCGGTCAGGCGCTGACCGCGCTTGCCTTCATCTTCACCCAGAACATGTGGCTTGGCTTCATCACCGCTTTCATGGTGAGCATCCAAGCCGTGCTTATTCCCAGAATGCGCAAGCGGCTGCTCGTTCTGGGGCGCGAGCGCCAGCTGACCGCGCGCCAGCTTTCAGGCCGTGTCAGTGAAATCGTTGAAGGCATCCATGCGATTCACGCCTTTGATACATCCAATTACGAACGGGCGGATGTTGCCTCACGGTTGGGGCGCATTTTCCGCATTCGGTATGATCTCTATCAGTGGAAATTTCTGGTCAAATTCATCAACAATTTTCTGGCCTCGGTCACACCGTTCCTGTTCTACATCGTTGGCGGTTACCTTGCCTTGAACGGGCAGTTGGACATCGGCCAGCTCGTGGCCGTGATCGCTGCCTACAAGGATCTTCCCGGTCCGCTCAAGGAACTGATCGACTGGGACCAGACCAGGCAGGACGTGCAGGTCAAATACTCCCAGGTTGTTAGCCAGTTTACCGTCGACAGCATGATCGATCCATCGATTCAAACCGTGTCAGACAAGCTGCCCGAGGGCATCGTCAGTCATCCCCTGTCTGTCGTGAACCTGACGGTGGCCGATGACAGCGGCGCCAAGCTCATCGAGCGGATCAATCTCAAGGTCCAGAGAGGCGAGAAAGTCGCCATCCTGGGCAATGCGGCAGATGGTGGCGAAGCTTTCGCCGAGGCGCTGGGGCGTATTGTGTGGCCGGAAAGCGGACGAATTACCGCAGGTGAGAACGATATTCTCGAACTGCCTGAATCCGTGACCGGCAGGTCGATTTCCTATGTGTCATCCGATCCTTATTTCTTCTCGGGAGCGCTGAGGGACAATCTCCTGTATGGCCTCAAACATGCGCCGATACGGCCCGCTGAATATGATGAAAAGGGAATGCAGGACCGCAACTGGCATGTCGCGGAGGCAAAGCTGTCGGGCAACCCGGACTACGATGTCGCCAGTGACTGGATCGATTATGAATCGGCCAATGCCACCGGTCCCGAGGACTTGATCGGGCCGATTGGGTCTGTGCTTGAGGCCGTTCAGCTCTCCTCGGACATTCTTGAACTGGCCCTTCGCTCCAAGGTCGATCCTGAACGCAACAAATCGCTGGCCGAGGGTTTGATCGGAATGCGCGGAGCCTTGCGCACGGCTCTGGAAAAGGAAGGCCTGGCCAATCTCGTGGTGGCCTTTGAGCCCGATTCCTACAATGCCGAGGCGACGGTGGGAGAAAATCTCCTGTTCGGCAATACGGTGGGGGCGGTCTTTGCGGACGGTGCGATCGGCAAGAATCCCTACTTCCGAAAGGTGATCGCCAGCCATCAGCTTCACGTGTCCCTGTTCAAGATGGGCTATGAGATAGCTGAGAATGCGATCGAACTGTTCAGTGACCTGCCGCCGGACCACCCGTTCTTCCAGCAGCTCACTTTTATGAGTTCAGACGACATCCCGGTCTACCAGGCATTGCTCAACAAGCTGAAAGGCAAGTCGTTCGAGGACGCCAGCGAGGATGAGAAAACCCGGATCATCCGGCTGAGTTTCGCCTATGTGGAACCTCGCCACCGCTTCGGCCTTCTCACCGATGAACTGATGCAAACCATCGTGGCGGCACGGCAGGATTTCCACGCCAACATGCCCGAAGACATGCGCGAATCCTTCGAGCGCTATGATCCTGAACGCTACATCGCTTCAGCCAGCATCATGGACAATGTGCTGTTTGGCCGCCTGAGTAACAGGTTTGCTGATGGTGCAGAACAGATAAAAATGATTGTCATGCAGATCCTGCGGCCCCTGGGTCTGTATGATGACGTGTTCTCGATCGGGCTTGATTTCGACATCGGAACCTCCGGCAAGCGTCTGACGATTGCACAGCGCCAGAAGCTCAATCTCGCACGGGTCCTGTTGCGGCGGTCGGATTACTATGTCTTTAATCGTCCTCTGGCCAGCTTGGATCAGCGCACGCAGGAGCAGATCGGGCGTTCGGTACTGAAGAAGCTGGAAAGCGACGGCAACAACCCAACGGTGATCTGGGTGCTTGCCCAGTCCGGTTTGGCGTCTGAGTTCGACCGCATCATCCTGTTCAACCGGGGTGCGGTCGTCGAGGACGGGTCTTATGATAGCCTGCTGCAAAAGGACGTCTTCAACAAGATGATGTCTGGCTAGAAATGGCGGGACTGACGAGGTCAACACTTACAGGAGAGCGGTCATGCTGCTTAAAGATGAGGTTCAAATGCTGCGGCGAGTGCCGCTTTTGGCTGGCATCGATCAGACCAAGCTGAAGCTTCTCGCCTTTGCCTCCGAACGTATTTCCTATCGGGAAGGGGAGGTCCTGTTCAATCAGGGAGATCCCGGTGATGCGGCCTATGTCATCCTGACCGGAAAGGCAGACATTCTCGTCAACTCGCCTGATGGAAAGTCCCAGATCCGGGTTGCCGAGGTGGAGCAAAACTCTCTTGTAGGCGAGATTGCGATCTTGTGTGACGTCTCAAGGACCGCCTCGGTCAAGGCCGCCACGGAGATCGAGGCCCTCAGAATTCGCAAGGATGATTTCGTCAAGATGCTGACCGACTATCCTGAAATGACCATCGAGGTCATGCGGGTTCTCGCCGACCGGCTCAGCCAGACCACCACGGAACTGACAGAAGCCCGCAGCCTTGCAAAGCAGAAGCCCAACTGAACGTCCGGTTCGTGACTTTGTTTCATGAGGCCAAGGCGTCGGCTTCAGGTCGCCTAACCGAGATCTTGCCCGTTTGCAGGCAGACCGAAAAATTTTCCGACGGCAGGCCATCGTACTTCTCATAGATGGCAAACAGCATTGCTAACTGTGCCTTCAAGCCATCTGGCTTCACCATATCCGCGCCGCGGTCAAACAACCTCATGACTGCGTCATAGGCCTGCTTTCGCTCCACCGGAATATCCCGGAGCGCCAGACCACCCGCCATTTTCAGGCGGTACCAATCCTCAAGAAACGTCAGCAGCGGGATCGTTGCCAGATATTCGGGTTCGGTTCCGGTCAGGAGTTTGAGCCTGGCGGTCATATCCGCGTTGAACTCAGGTTTCCGCATCGTTGTGTCGCTGAAATCCGCCGGGTCTGGTTCAGCTGCGGCTCCCGTCTGCAGCGCGATCGCCGCCACATCGGCAAGCGTCAACGCCCGGACCAGTTCCGCAAGCTCCGGAGGCCATTCCCGGCGCAGGTAACGCCGCGAAACAAGATGCCCGAGATGTTCATAAAGAAACTCGCCATAGCTGCGGGCCCGCATCAGCCGTTCTGCCGGCAATCCTGTCTCTTCGATTTCGTGTCGGTAGGATTGCGTGACGACCGGATCAAATCCGCACTCGCCGATGCTCACCGTCTCGATCTCAAGCTTATCGCCAGACAGCGAAACGATCTTGTAGGCCGCCGGATAGGCGACAAGCGAGGGGACGCCGACATTGACGACAAAGCCTCGGGCGTTCTCATACAAGGCGGTGTCATTGATATGGAGATGGCCGCTGAAATGCACTTTGATACCCGCCTCCAAAAAGGCCTCAGCCACCGCGGCGCCTGGAATGCGCTTGCTCAGCATGGTCTCTCCGGTCAGCATCTTCTCGCTCTCGGACGTGTTCCTCAACGGATCGAGCGCCGGGTAGTGTGAAAACGTCAAAAGATGCTTGCCGGACTGTTCGGCACGAACGGCCACCTCTTTCATCCATTTCAGAATGAAGGGCTTCTGCTCAGGAATGGCATTCCAACCCGCGTCGGTACTGTCCGCGAAGGTCTCCGCATTGGTGTCGGCATCGCATGGCCCGAGGGGCACAAACACATTGGCATCGATCATCAGCATCCAGAGCCCGGGGAGGGGCTCTACAAGATAGGACGCGTCCATCAGTTGATGCGTGACCTCACCTTGGCTGGAATTGGCTTCGTAGACCCGGGAAAGCGGATTGTCGCTGTCGCCAAAGGGCGTCTCCCACAAGATCTCGTCACCGCGTCTGAAGAAGCCATTGCGCTGCATGGGCTGCAGCCCGGCGGGATAGCCGTGGCAATACATGGCCGGCGTAACCACTGTCCGGCGCGCGTTCACATCCGATACGGCGGGATCGCTGGTCGACAGCACATAATCTCCGCCCTCACAGAGAAAGCGTTTGCTGCGATGCCGTCCCTGGGCCGCGAAGATGTCGTGGTTGCCTGCAACGGCGTAAAACCGCATTCCGAACCGCAGCTCAAAGTCCGACAACAAGCGGCTCAGCCTGTCGAGAGTGGCAACTTGCCCGTCATCGGAGTAATCCCCGAGCAAAACCACATGCTTGATACCGCGCCTGGCGATGTCCTCAAGGGCATGGTTGAGCGCACGCGCGCTCTCATTGAACACACGCAGGGATTTGACCGTGTCGGCCAAGCGGCGGAGGGAAAGTCCGGCCTCGTTCGCAGACAGACCGAAATCAGCATGCACATCGTGGAAATGAGCGTCGGCGATAACGGCGATCGACGGCATATCGGTCTCTGACATAAGAAGACATTCCAGACACAGGAAAATTTTGCTCCGGCTGCGAACAAAAGCGATCAGGATGAACCAAAAATCAACCCTCGCATATGACATTGAGTTTGGCTACATTTGGGCCAATGAGGGTTGGTGTGTGCACAAGTAGCCAGGGCAGGCTGCATGGCAGCGTGGCTGAACTGGAAAGATTCTGCCATCAGATTTGTCCCAGGCACAGAAACGGGGTTTTGTGACCGAAGAAAAAAGATCGGAAGATTCCCTATTCCAGGTGCGATGCTGGGGCGCGCGTGGCACCATGTCAGTCTGCAGCGATGAGTTTCGGCAGTTTGGCGGAAACACAATCTGCATTGAGGTTCGCTGCGGCGATCATGTCCTGATTTTCGATGCGGGCTCTGGCCTGCCAAATGCCGCAAAAGCGCTTGCTGCAGAAGGTGTAAAGGACTTCAATCTTTTCTTCAGCCACTGCCATTATGACCATATCTGCGGACTTCCGCATTTCAAGCCGATGTATTTGCCTGGTTTCACCATTGGCTTCTGGTCCGGGCACCTGGCCGGCACGATGACGACCAGAGAAATGATTTACGGCTACATACGGCCGCCATGGTTTCCGGTCGCCCCCGACATCTGCAGAGCCAGCATGAGCACTGTCGATTTCAAGGCCGGTGATGTGCTTGAGCCATTCCCAAACCTTTCCATCAAGACTGGTGCATTGGTCCACCCGGGCGGGGCGATCGGCTACCGGGTCGAATGGGGCGGGCGATCATTCGCCATGATTACCGATACCGAACATACACCGGGCGAACTTGATCCGGTCGTCATGGATCTCATCAGCGATGTTGACCTGTTCCTGTATGACACGACCTATCTGGAAGACGAGATCGAGACCTATCGCGGTTATGGTCATTCCACCTGGGAGCAAGCAGTCAAGCTTGCCCAGGCCGCGGGAGCCAAGCGTGTCGGCTTCATGCATCACTCGCCGACGCGCACGGATGCGGAACTCTCCGAGATAGGTGAGATGGCCGCAAAACGCTTTGAGGGTGCGTTCTGCGCCTACGAAGGCCAGACGATCGAGATCTGAACTCCAGCGAATTCCGTGCGCTCGCCGGTCACACTGTTCGCCAGTCCATGCAGGCTTAGCCCACGCTATCAAAGGGCTTTTACAAGTCAGCCGCGTCCACCCATTGGCAGGCCGGGTGGGCAGTGCTGCGCTCGAACAGGGAGGCCAGGAAGTTCCACGCAGCGTCGTCATGGACAAGGTGATGTGTGAGGAACCCCATGTGCCCTGACTGGTCGAACATGACGCGCAGACGCGCAACAATCTCGGCGATCAGGGCCTCTGGATCCCGTCCACCACGGCTGCCGTGCCAGTCAATCAGGTCGACATGGGTATTGATCTTCCGGATCGGAGCCGGTTTCTCCGCACCAAACACAGAGACGGAACGGTATCCCAGCGACGCGAGTTCGGGCAGAAGATCCGCGTCGATCCGGTTCCATGGCGGGACCAGCATGGCATTGAACTGTTGCCCGTAAAGCTCTGCCAGCTTGCCGAACCCCTTTGAGAGTTCATCAAGGACGATGGCCTTGGGGCGATGGAGCCCGAGTTCCTGCTTTTTGTCAGATGCATCGGCATGGTTTTGGTGGGACCAGCCATGCACAGCAATCGACACGTGGCCGGCCTTGGCAATCGTCTTCGCAAGTGCAGCGCCGGTGTCTTGCGGGATTACGGCCAGGGTGAGGGGGACGTTCTGGAGGGCGGTCAGTCCGACCAGCTGTTCCAGAAGATCTGTCGGCATGACCGCATCATCGTCGCGCAGCCAGAACCTGGCGGTGCGGCCATGGGCCTGCCACCGGTCAAGTTCGTCTTTGAGGAGCCGCCAGGGCTGTTTGCTGTTCATGATTTCAAATCCAGAGCTTGGGTGAGAATCCGGTCCAAGGTGTCAGCCGCACGTTCAAACGAGCGTTGATTGAGGACAAAATTCCGGGCCGCCATTCCAAGGGTTTTGCGACTGTCATCATCGCCGAGCAAGTGCGCAATCGCCGCGCTGTAGGCGTCGATATCACCGGGTGGTGTGAGCATCCCTGATACGCCATCCACAACAACCTCGGGAACGCCGGCAATGTTCTGGGCGACAACAGGCAGCCCGGCAGCCTGTGCTTCCAGATAGGCCAGGCCATAGGCCTCGCCGCATCCGGGCCAGACATAGGCCGAGGCACGCTTCAACAGATCGGCGACCTCCTGCTCTGACTTCGCGCCGAGCCAGTCGATACGGTCTTCAGGCAACCCGGAGAACAGGAGCTTGGTCTCGGCGGCCTTCGGGCCATCGCCGATCACCTGAAGCGACCAGGACATGTCAGCCGGAAGCCGCTCCAGTGCCTTGGCAAGCATGGTGTAGCTGTCGAACTTGTCACCATCGCGCATCATCGCGACGCTGATCAGCTTCGTGCCGGGCTCCGTCTGGCCGTAAGGCCCGATGGCGAACCGCTCTGTATCAATGAAGGGCTTCAGCATGGCGGTCTGTGCATCTGAAACCGCACTTTGAAGTCCCGCCCGGTCCCGCTCGGTGAAGCAGATGTTGACCGCGGCCTTCTCCAGTCCAGCACGCACGCAAGCCTGCCAGTGTGCCCACGGTCCACCATCGCGCTTGGCCGCATAGGAGGATTCCGCCGTCACATAAGTCAGGCCAAAAGCATCAGCCAGTTTGGTCCCGATCAGATCGGGCGCCTTGTAATAGGGGTGATAGCAAAACCAGAGATCCGGTTGGGAATCTGTACCCCAAAGAGCCGAGATCCGAGACACCTCGCTTTGAGTGCTCGCATTGAGCGCGTTCCAGGCATCGGTCCCTGGATCCTTAGAGAAACTCCGGAACTCGGAAACGACACGGACCTTGTGCCCCTTGTGTTCAAGGGCCCTGACCAGCATCCGCGCCATCAGCCGATCCCCCGAGGTGACGGGGTGGTTTGGCGATTTCAACGGCGCGTAAAATGCAATGTCCATTCCAGTGCACACCCTTCCTAAGCACCAAAATACCCTAGGCCAGACTCTCTTCCGCCCGTCGCCACCTGGTTGCGATCAGCTGCGCCCGATACTGTGGTAGGTGAAGCCGAGCTCGCGCACCTGCGCCGGATTGTACAGATTTCTCAGATCCACCAGAACCGGCGACTTCATCACTTCACGAAGGTCCTCGAAGTCGAGCGACTTGAAATCGTCCCAATCGGTGATGATCACCAGCGCATCGCTGTCCCTTGCTGTGGCCTGGATGCTATCCGAATACTCGATTTCTGGCATCGCGGAACGGGCGGCATCCATCCCTGCAGGGTCATGGGCCTTGACGATGGCGCCCTTGTCCAGAAGAGCCTGAATGATCGTCAGTGCCGGCGACTCGCGGATGTCATCGGTGTTGGGCTTGAAGGTGAGGCCAAGAATGCCGATCGTCTTGCCTCTCAGCTCGTCGCCGATGGCCCGTTCGATTTTTCGCGCCATCGCCCGTTTGCGTGTCTCATTGATCCCGACAATGGTTTCGATGACCCGGATCGGTGAATCATGATCCTGCGCGGTCCTGAGCAGCGCCAGCGTGTCCTTCGGAAAACAGGATCCGCCGTAGCCGGGGCCTGCATTGAGAAACTTCTTGCCAATTCGGCTGTCGAGCCCGATCCCGAGCGAGACATGCTGCACATCCGCGCCCACCTGCTCGCACAAATCGGCAATCTCGTTGATATAGGCGAGCTTGACCGCCAGAAAAGCATTGGCAGCATATTTGGTCAGCTCCGCGGTGCGCCGGGACGTGATGACAAGCGGGTGGAGATCCGGGTCCAGAGGCTTGTAGATGTCCTGCACCACCTCGATGGCGCGCGGATCCTCGGCGCCGATCAACACGCGGTCCGGTTCCAGGAAATCCCTGATCGCGGCTCCCTCGCGCAAGAACTCGGGATTGGAGACGACGGAAAAATCCGCGTCCGGATTGGCCTGTTGCACGATCCGTTCGATCTCGTCGCCGGTTCCGACCGGCACGGTCGATTTGGTGATGATCACCGTGTAGCCGTTCAGCGCTTTCGCCACATCGGCGACGACCGCATTGACATATTGCAGATCCGCATGTCCGTCGCCATTGCGCGAGGGCGTGCCCACGGCAATGAAAATGGCATCGGCATTGGAGACCGATGCGGGAAGGTCCGAGGTGAAGTGAAGCCGGCCGAGAGCGACATTTTCCGCCATGAGCTCTTCGAGGCCGGGTTCATAGATCGGCACCTTTCCCGAGTTGAGCATGTCGATTTTTTCGGACGAGTTATCAATGCAGGTAACGTCGTGTCCGAATGAAGACAGGCACACGCCGGAAACCAGTCCGACATATCCGGCTCCAACGATGGATATTCTCATGTTTCATCCGTTGTTCAATGACCGGCGCCGGAATGCGAAAAACCCGTCGATCTGTCTTGAATTTGGACGGAGAGCTCCGTCCTGTGATGACTGCCGCCCGATGAAATTGACGGGGGCTACAATTCCGCATTGCCTTTGTTTTGGCGCCCTTTGAGGATCTGGCACACCCGAATTTCCCCGGGAGCCTTCAGATGGATGCATATCTTTGAAAGGGGGCAAGATCAATCACGGTTTATCCGGTGGCGATCACAAGATCGTTCGTCAGGGCGTTACCATCACCAGTCAGTCATGATCTGCAGGAAGCCGGCTTTCCCGGGCGCAGGGCGCGCAAAAACGCCGGCGGTTCATTTGCAAACGGAGACCAGCTTGTCGAAACCCATTTGCCAATCGTTGAAAACCATCTAATTGACGGGAGCCTAGTCGGAGAGTCCAAGTTGAGCACAAACACGCATTTTGAACACTGTCGGAGCTTGATCCAGTCGCGCGAAGCCAAAGTGGGCGTCATTGGTCTGGGCTATGTCGGCCTGCCACTGGCGATTGCGGCATTGAGATCCGGGCTCAGTGTGGTCGGATATGATGTCAACGTGGCCCATATCGACCGGCTCGCATCTGGTCATTCGACGATCGGCCGGGTCGCAGGGTCGGAAGTTCTCACCTACACCGGCAACGGGGCTTTGACCCTCACTGGCGAGGCCGCCGAGCTTGCAGCATGCGACGCAATCCTGATCTGCGTTCCCACACCGCTTAACAAGCACCACGAGCCGGACCTTTCCTATGTGGTCAAGTCGGGGGAAATGATCGCCGGAATTCTCCGCCGTGGCCAGCTCATCGTTCTCGAATCGACCACCTATCCAACGACGACCACCGGTCTGTTGAAGCCAATTCTTGAGAAAACCGGCCTCAGCCAGGGCGAAGACTTCTTCCTGGCGTTTTCACCTGAGCGCGAGGATCCCGGCAACAAGGACTTTGAAACCTCCACCATTCCCAAGATCGTTGGCGGTGATGGTCCGCTCTCGACTGAACTGGCGGTCGCTCTCTATGGGGCGGTCGTCAACAAGGTCATCCCGGTCAGTTCCTGTGAGGTGGCCGAAGCATCTAAGCTGATGGAAAATATCTTCCGCGCCGTCAACATCGCGCTCGTAAACGAGCTCAAGGTCATTTACGGCGAGATGGGCATTGATATCTGGGAAGTGATCGAGGCGGCGAAAACCAAGCCCTTCGGCTTCATGCCATTCTATCCCGGACCGGGACTGGGTGGACACTGCATTCCGATCGATCCGTTTTATCTGACCTGGAAAGCGCGCGAATACGACATCTCGACGCGCTTCATCGAGCTTGCCGGCGAAATCAACACCCGAGCCCCTTACCATGTGGTGGAGAAGCTTGTGTCGGCGCTGTCGATGCGGCGGACGAAGGCCATCTCGGGCGCCAGGATCTTGCTGTTCGGCCTGGCCTACAAGAAAGACGTGGAGGACGTGCGCGAAAGTCCGGCTTTCAAGCTCATCGAATTGCTGGAGAGCCACGGCGCGACCGTGGATTTCCATGATCCATTCGTGCCCGTCATCCCTCCCACCCGTGAGCATGCAGCACTGGCCGGACGCGAAAGTGTTGCCCTGGATGATGACATGCTCGGCTCTTATGATGCGGGGCTCATCTGCACCGATCACAGCAGTGTCGATTACGCCGCAATTGTCAAAGCCATGGATCTGGTTGTCGACACCCGCAACGCCACCAAGTCTGTCGGTGACCGCTCGAATGTGGTGCTGGCATAGAGTCACGCGGCCTTTCGGATCAGAGACCGAAATCTCCATCTTCAGCCGTGCCTGGCTTTGTTTTCTGCGCGGGTTGTTCCAGACGCGATTTGACCGTCATGGGCCGGGCCGCTCTGCCGGATTTGATGTTCGGGTCTGTTCGACGAGGAAATCCACGAAAGCCCTGACCCGCGGCAGATGTTGCCGCCCGGGTGGCATCAATGCCGTAATCGGCACCGTTTCAGAGACATGGCAGTCGACCAGAAGTGGCTTGAGTCGTCCATCAGACAGCGCGTCGTCAATCACGAAGCTGCCCAGCCGCACGATGCCCATGCCCGCAAGCGCCATCTCGGCAAGGATATCGGCATTGTCACAGCTTACGGCCGTCTTGATCGCAACCGGGGTCACCTTTCCGTCGATCTTGAGCGGCCATTCCGACAGCCGCGAGAAACCGGTCACCGTCAGGCAGATATGGTGCTTGAGATCCGACGCCTGTTTGGGTTCGCCGAACTTCGCCAGATAGGCGGGGCTGGCGGCAATCACCCGTGTCGCTTCGCCCAACCGCCGCGCCACCAGGCTCGAATCGGTGAGTGGCCCTGTGCGTATGGCCACATCAAGCTGCTCGCCGATCACGTCCACCCTGCGGTCGGCCACCGAGATGATCAGATCGATCTCGGGATAGCGTTCGCGAAATTCCGGCAGCGCCGGGGCCAGACGGTGTTTGGCATAGGCGGTGCCGACATTGACCCTGATGGTCCCGCGTGGCTTTCCGCGCGCCGCCATCACCTCGGCCTCGGTGGATTCGATCGCCGCCAGGATGTCGCGGCCACGCGCCAGCAGCAGTTCGCCCTCCGCTGTCATCATCAGCCGCCGCGTGGTCCGCTGCAGCAGCTTGACCCCGAGGCGGTCCTCAAGCCGGGTGACCGCCTTGGAGACGCCGGACGGTGTAAGCCCGGTCTCCTCGGCCGCCGCAGCAAAGCCGCCACGCTCGACCACACGCACAAAGATCGCGATTTCATCGGAAGCGGATGTCTTATTCATGACTGATAGTCCGGAGTGAATGCCAATGAATGCTAATTATAAAGACTAAAAAAAGGAATACATCTGTTTTTACACCGGCCGCATCGTTTTCGGCCTCACCCGAAGGAGACGAGCATGAACGATTATTCCAAAGCCGCACGAGGCAAGGGTCGCGATCACATGGTCTGGCCGGACAGCACACCCGATTTTCTGCAATTGCGCGACCGCGCCAAGCACCAGCGCACGCTCGCCATCAATGCCGCGCTTTCGGCAATCTGGGGCCGCCTGACGGGCATGTAGAATCGCGTCCGGGACGTCGCAGCCTCCCCGACTGTCCCGGAAACTATCCTGCTTGCCTGATGGCGGCACAATTGCTCTGTTTCTGGCAGTTCTTGCGACCCAATACTTGAGCCCTGAGCTCTCATCGAAGCAACTGCTTCGGCAGAGGCCATAATGATTTGACATCGACGAAGCAGTTGGGTGTTAATGCGCGTCTTAGCTGACCTTGGGGGCGCAATTGATTAGACTGTTTTGGGGTGGTGTTCGCGTCCTTGGTGTTTTGCTGTTGATCTCCAGTCAGCTCAGTCTTGTGCAGACTGCTGGCGCGCAATCCTTGGTTCCAGGGGTGGTGGGGACGAATACAGCCAGCCCTGCCGTTCCTGAGACACCCCCTGCCGAGAAGGTCGATCAATTGATCGGTTTGCTTTCGGATCCGGTGATTCAATCCTGGCTTGCTCAACGGGCATTGGAGAATGGTTCGTCTGCGGGCCAGTCTGCGCAGTCAGGTGGAGGGGCTGCCCTTTCGACGAGGCTCCATTCGATCAAGGCCCATTTGCAGGAGCTGACAGAAGCCTTGCCCACGATCCCGGCGCAATTTGAACGTGCCCGAAACATCTTGATGCTCGAGTTCGAGGACCGGGGTATTCTGAGTATCATCGCATTGGTTCTGGGGTTGACTGTTGCGGGTCTCGGGTTTGATCGGTTGGCGCGAATGGCGACCGGTGGGTATCGGCGCTGGATGCAAAGCTTGCCGACGACGAACCCCAGAGGCAGGTTGGCAGGACTGGCGGCCCGTTTCTTGTATGCCATGATCCTTATTGCCGCATTCTTTGCTGGCAGTGTGGGCGTTTTCCTGATTTTTGATTGGCCGTTGCTGATGCGTGAGATTGTCCTGACTTATCTGTCTGTCGGTCTGATCACCTGGATCGTTTTGATGATGTCCCGGGTCATTCTGGTGCCGCCGATGCTCGGATTGCACCCGTCCCAGGAGTACCGTGCGCTGCCGATGAGCGACGCGCGTGCCGGGCATTGGTATCTGTATGTCGGCATCAACACCGCGTTTTTCTTGTTCACCGGAGCGACCATCGGCATTCTGAAGACCTTCGGGTTCGATGAACCCGGGCGAATGTTGATCGCAGGGGTGGTCGGATTGGTTCAGCTGCTGCTGCTGCTGACGGCGGTGTGGCGACGTCCAGAGCAGGTTAAGACAAGCGGCAGTGGTGTTTTGCTTGGGCCAGTTGCGATCTCCTGGTTGCTGACGGTGTTCTTTGTCGTGTTGTGGGCCTTGCGGGTCAGCGGTGCGAACATCGCATTTTGGCTGTTGCTCGCGATCGTTGCGATCCCCGTCATTGTTATGGCCGCCAGCGATGCGGTAGATTACCTTTTCCGGGCACCGGAGGACGATAGCGCCTCCCTGACGCCGGTAACTATTGCGGTGATCGACCGCGGCATCCGTTGTGTGGTCATCATATTGGCGGCCTACTTCCTTGCCAACATCTGGGGTGTCGATGTTTCAGGAATTGCCCAGGGGGAAAACACGCAACAGCGCCTGTTGCGTGGTGGATTGACCGCTGTTGTCATCCTTCTCGCCGCTGATTTTGGTTGGGCAATTATCCGGGCCATTATCGAGAACCGGCTCAACGAAGGCAGAGCCCTTTTGCCCGATGGCCAGCCGGCTCCCTTGACACCCAAACAGTCACGTATGCGCACATTGCTCCCGATCATCCAGAACGTTCTCCTGGCGGTCATCATCGTGATGGCGGTTTTGATGAGCCTGTCGGCCATCGGCGTGGAAATTGGCCCGCTCATTGCAGGTGCCGGCGTGGTCGGGGTGGCAATCGGATTTGGTGCCCAAACGCTGGTCAAGGATGTGATCTCGGGCATGTTTTACCTATTCGATGATGCCTTTCGTGTCGGGGAATATGTTGAAACTGGGACCTATCGTGGCACCGTCGAGAGTTTCAGCCTGCGTTCTGTAAAGTTGCGTCATCATAGAGGCTATCTGACCACCGTTCCCTTTGGCGAACTTGGCGCGGTGCAGAACATGAGCCGCGACTGGGCGATCGACAAGTTCAGCGTGACCGTCGGCTACGACACCGACATCGACAAGGCTCGCAAGCTGATCAAGAAACTGGGCATCGAACTGGCGGAAGATCCGGAGTTCGCCCCGCATGTGATCGAGCCGATGAAAATGCAGGGCGTTCAGAATTTCGGTGACTACGGAATCGAACTCCGGATGAAGATGAAGACCAAACCGGGCGAGCAGTTCACCATTCGCCGGAAAGCCTACGTCCGGCTCAAGCATTTGTTCGAGGAGAACGGGATCAAGATTCCGTTCCCGACCGTTCACGTTCAAGGCGGCGGCGGCGGCGGCGGGGAAGAAACCGATTCCACTGCTGCGGCCCAAGCCGCAATTGCGCGCAAGATGGCAGCGGAGGCTGCCCCTGCGAAGGGGTAATAGCGTACAAGAATCGCGTCAGCTATCACGCCGCATCAGCCCTGGCGTCCAAGTCTGGTGGTCAGGTGCTAGGGCCAACGATGTTGGTTGATGCGCGGCTCCGCAACGGGGCAGTTGAAGGGTTTCAATCCTTCACGGGCGCTCCGATCCATTGCAACGGACCTTGGAGGTCCGATGGCCGATCGACATCGGCGGCAGGTTGGCGCCGGAATGAGAGGCCTGCTGAAATGCAAAACGCCGCAAGCCCGTCAAAGCTAGCGGCGTTTGGTCTTTAAGTGACTTGCTTCAGCGCTTGCTCAGCAGCGGCAGGCCAAACATTCTTGACATGCTGAATGAGGACAGATTGGCGCGCGGGCCTTTCCTCGAAAGCAGCGGCAGGCCGAGCATCTCGGATATGGTTCGCGATGATGAGGTGAGTGGTGGCATGAACTTCCTGCCTGACAAGATCATCGCATCGCGCGCCAGGAGTGATGTGGCGCTGGGCCGGTGTTTGCGCATTGGGCGATACACTTCCGCCGGCAAATGAACCTCATCGCGGGCGTCTGTCGCAACCGTCTCAAACGGTGCAAGAATGTCTTTGGCCCGGAATGCGGCGCCGACCGGGGCACGCACTGTGAGAAGCACATTGCCCTCTGCAATCAGCGGAGCGTAAATCCCAGCTGATCTTGGAATCACGCCCGCAGCGGAAAGTGCCGCCGAAATGCTGCCGAGATCAGCCTTGGACGCCTTCTTGCCCGATGGGGCGGCGATGACGGTGTAATGCTTGTCCCGAAAGCCATCGGCTGCGAGCGCTGCAACTGCCTGATCGGCGAGCTGCTGGGTGGCATAAAGTCGCGTAATGAGCGTTGTCATGATATCTCCAAGCCTGATGGCACCGAAACAATAAGTGTAAGGATAGAGCGATCACTTGATCAATTCAAGCACAAGTCGTCACAAATATTTAACATATTAATATGTCTAGCAAAATTTACATTTTGCCAAAAAGCCCGGAGATGCGGGCTTTCCGAATCGGCGCGGTTCTTCAAATATTAGCATGACGGGAATGACGCTGATTTGTGACAAAAACGAATGTATATTGTTGTTGACACTTGAAACTGTCAAAAACCTGTGACAATTTGGGCGGTGGCGACATCCTGTGGTGATTGCGCATATGCACGATTCTCCAGGTTGCTGCTCTGTTGGATCCGCTGATTTATGACGCGGATCGTAATGCTACCGCCTTAAGGAGACGGCGCAATGAACTATGATCCTGACAAAGTATGGCCATCCGGCCTGACGATCGGGGAAGCTGAGGAGCTTCACCGGCATATCATCGACGGCACACGTGTATTCGGGTTTATCGCGGTTTTGGCGCATATTCTCGCCTACGTGTATTCGCCTTGGTTCGGGTGAGGGGAGAACGATATGAACAACGCAAAAATGTGGTTGGTTGTTAAGCCGACCGTCGGTGTTCCACTCTTCCTCACCGCAGTGGCAGTGGGCTCGTTTGCAGTCCATGTGTCCGTCCTGCGAAACACAACCTGGCTGCCTCAGTTCCTGTCCGGCGGTGCCGCAATGGAGCAGGCCTCCATTCACACCCCGGGCATTGTTCCGGCCGGCGGCAACGCAACCGTTGTCTTCGACGGTGTCCAGCAGGTCGGTACCGGCCAGCAGGGCGTCGTTGTGCTGCCCGATGGCCGCACGGCCCGTGTCGTATTCGATGAGCCACAAATCGTCGATGGCACCAAGACTGCCCTGCTTAAATAGCGTGGGACATGTCAGGCTTTGCCTTCCGGTGAAGCAGGGGATGAAAGCCAAGGCCGGGGCCTGCGGGTCCCGTCTTTGGAAACTTGAGGGAATGAATTCAAGCCCGGATTTGGGTCCGCGACGGACCCCGGATCGGGCATTGGCAGGGTCATATGGCTGCGAGCGCGCTTTTTCGAAGCGTTGCTCGCGCCACACCCGGCGACTCAAATGGCTGATCTGGCAGCCCACAAACCAGATGAGAGGCGGGGAGGGATATGAACCGCATCAGTCAGAAAGCGATACAGAGCTGGGCCAGCCTTGGTCCAAGGTTCCTGCCGTTTGCCGACGTGGCAAGCGAAGATCTGCCGCTCAGCCGCTTGCTTCGGCTGTCGCTGTTTCAGGTTTCGGTCGGCATGGCGCTGGTCTTGCTGATCGGGACGCTCAACCGCGTCATGATCGTCGAACTCGGCGTGCCGGCTTCGCTTGTCGGTGTCATGATTGCACTGCCCATTCTTTTCGCGCCGTTCCGCGCAATCATCGGGTTCAAATCCGATGTCCACACCTCGGCGCTGGGTTGGCGCCGGGTCCCGTTCATCTGGCGCGGCACCATGCTGCAATTTGGCGGCCTCGCCATCATGCCCTTCGCGCTGCTGGTGTTGAGCGGGCAGGGGCAAGCCGCCTCGGCACCCGTCTGGATCGGGTATCTGGGCGCGGGCACGGCGTTCCTGCTGGTCGGTGCGGGCATGCACATGGTTCAGACCGTCGGTCTCGCCCTTGCCACCGATCTGGCGCCGCCGGAAGATCAGCCCAATGTCGTTGGCCTGATGTATGTGATGCTGCTGATCGGGATGATTGTCAGCGCACTTCTCTTCGGCAAGGCGCTTGAAAACTTCAGCCCCGGCCGTCTGATCCAGGTAATTCAGGCCTCGGCGGTCGCAACGCTGGTGCTCAATGTGCTGGCATTGTGGAAAATGGAGGCGCGAAACCGCCGTCCGCGGGATGTCACAGGTCCCGCTCCGGAATTCGCCCAATCCTGGCAGAAACTGGTCCGCGGCAGCCATGCCATGCGCCGTCTCGCCGTGGTGGCGCTGGGCACATTGGGTTTCGGCATGGCCGATGTGCTGCTTGAACCCTATGGCGGCCAGGTTCTGGCGCTTTCCGTCGCCGACACCACCAAGCTGACCGCGATGCTCGCCGGCGGCAGCCTGATCGGCTTCGCGCTCGCCTCGCGGGTCTTGAGCCGCGGGTTCGATCCGTTGCTGATGGCCGGCTATGGCGCGCTGGTGGGTGTTCCCGCATTTGCCGCCATCTGCCTTGCGGCGCCGCTCGACTGGCCATTGCTGTTTGTCACCGGCACCACGCTGGTTGGTTTTGGTGCTGGCCTCTTCGGCCACGGCACGCTGACTGCGACCATGCGGATGGCGCCGCGCGAGCAGACCGGCTTGGCACTCGGAGCCTGGGGCGCTGTTCAGGCCACATCGGCGGGGGCCGGCATCGCGCTTGGCAGCGTGCTGCGCGACATCATGCTGGCTCTCGATCTGAAGACCGGGTTCGGCGCTGCAACCCCCTATCTGGCCGTCTACCTGCTCGAGATCCTGTTCCTGATCGCCGCTCTGGCCGTGATCGCACCGCTGCTGATGGGCAGCAACAAGCCGGCTGCTGACCTCAGAGCGTCGTAAGGCGTCTTGCGGGTCTGCACACGCGGCGCGATCCGCGCCTGCCATGCCGGCATTGGCCTTCAGGCTGTTTGAGATGGATTCTTATTGCCGGGATGGTGACGTCGGCTTCAGCCACCATTTCACTTGCTCTCAGCGCGGTCAAAATGTCCGCGTGTGCCGGCTCCCCAATCAGAGTGTCGGATCAATCAAGATCAGGGCCTTCTCGGATACTTCGATCCTGGTCGAAGCATGGGCAGGTCGTCCTGTGCGATAGGCAGTGCAGAGACATCTGGAGGCTGCCATGATCACCTGCTTTATCCGTTACCACATTGACCCCAACAAGAAAGCGTTGTTTGAAGAATATGCCCGCAATTGGGGGCAGGCCATTCCGCGCTGTGGAGCTGACTTGATCGGATATTTCTCACCTCACGAAGGGTCGTCTACGCTGGCCTATGGCGTTTACTCGGTCGAGAGTCTTGCAGCCTACGAAGCCTATCGCGCGCGCCTTGCCGGCGATCCCCTGGGCCAGGAAAACTACCAGTTTGCCCAGCGCGAACAATTCCTGCTGCGCGAGGATCGGACCTTTCTCAAACTGGCTTCAACGCCACACAGCTCGATGGTGCGCTCATGATTGCAGTGATTTTCGAAGTTGAACCCGCGGACGGGCGCCGGGTCGAGTATCTCGAGATTGCCGCGACCATGCGCGCGATGCTCGATGAGGTTGACGGGTTCATCTCGGTGGAGCGCTTTGAAAGCCTCACCAAGCCGGGAAAGCTCCTCTCGCTGTCGTTCTTTCGTGACGAGGAAGCTGTCCGGCAATGGCGGACCCTGGCGGCCCACCGTGGAGCGCAGTCACACGGGCGGGATGGTCTCTTCTCGGATTACCGTTTGCGGGTGGCGCATGTGTTGCGCGACTACGGTCTGCACGATCGCGCCGAAGCGCCTGACGACAGCCGGGCAATTCATACCGATTGAGTTGAACCCGGTCTTTGATCTCGCGCTGCCGGTTGGTTGCCGGCCAGCACCTATCAGTCGGCTGGCCGCGCGAGCATCTCGTTGGCGCGCTGGATCGCCTGACGGACATCGAGGGCGACAATGTCCGCGCCTGCGGCATGGAGCTCCTCTTCGCGGCAGGCAAGTGCGGGGCCGCCAAGCAGGATCTTGGTCTTGGTGTCCGGGCATGCCGCGCGGATATTCTTGATCACCGCAGCGACATCCTGGGTGGTCGAGCCGACAGCCAGCGAAACGCCGATCATGTTGTAGCCGCCGTTGCGAGCCATGCTGTAGGCGCGCTTGCCGCTTGGAAGGCTGGGGCCGCCATCCACCATCCAGCCTTCATCATGAAACACCGATGCAATAACGCTCAGGCCCAGCGTATGGTCGTTGCTAGGCATGCGCATGAGCAGAATGCGTGGCCGGTCCTCATCGTAAAACGAGGGGCCGTCCGCATCGGTCAGACTGGTCAGCAGCAATTGCAAGCGCGAGGAAGCTGCGGTGATGGAGGCGAAGCTTTCGATATCCTCGCACCACATCCGTCCCAATTCCTCGGCGATCGGCACGATCAGCGTCTCGCAAATAACCAGCAATGGAACATTTTCCTGGCGCAGACGCTCGAGCGCTGCCCGGAAGTAGCGCGGATCGTGCTCCATCAGTGCGCTCAGGAACTGCCGGAAATGGATGGTCCCGTCGACGCCGAGCATGTCTTCGGCAAGAATGGTCTCGGGCGTATCTTCATGGTGAAACAGGTGGTGCCGGATCGCATGCTCAAGTTTGCTGCGGTCTTTCCAGCCAAGAGGCTCCGTTTTGGGGCCAATGTCACCCGGCCGTTCACGTGACGGCGGGCTGGTCGGTATTCTTTGAGAACCACGCTCGGTTGTGGTGAATTGCTTTAAACTACCGCCTTCGCTGTTGCCAGACATCCGTTTCCCCTCCCGCGGATCCAGCCCCGCATTAAAAAAAGGGTAAGACGGATTGAGTGTACAGACGAGGCCAAATCCGGCCATACTGCAACGCGGTTTATTCCCGAATCGAAAAGAACGCGATCAGCTATGCACAAAAACCCCTAATAAATTAGGGGTTATGTAATCGCAAATAGCCGGCTTTTTGGGTGTCCGATCTCTATCTGGTTGCCTTCAAGGCTGGCAATGGCTGCATCTGCAAGGTGCGGTGCGGCCAACCCGGATCGTTCATACATCACCGAGGGGCTTGCATGGGCCTCGAAATGATCCGGCAGGGTCAGGGTGCGAATGGCAAACGACCCGTCGAGCCGCCCCGCCGCCGCAAGATGTTCGAGCACACGGGCGCCAAAGCCTCCTCCCGCGCCTTCTTCCACCGTGATCAGCGCATCATGGCTGCTCGCCAGCCTCTCGATAAGCTCGATGTCGAGTGGCTTGGCAAACCGGGCATCCGCCACGGTCGCCGACAGGCCACGCGCTGCAAGGATATCTGCTGCCTTCTCGCATTCGCCAAGACGGGTGCCGAAGGAGAGAAACGCTATATCTCGGCCTTCACGGATCACCCGGCCCTTGCCGATCGGGATGGGAGTGCCGCGCTCGGGAAGCGCAACGCCGGTTCCCTCGCCACGCGGATAGCGGAAGGCGATCGGTCCGCTGTCATGGGCGGTTGCAGTGGCAACCATATGCACCAGCTCGGCCTCGTCGGCGGCGGCCATCACCGTAAAGCCTGGAAGGTTGGAAAGATAAGCGACGTCAAATGCCCCGGCATGAGTGGGTCCGTCCGCCCCCACAAGGCCTGCGCGGTCGATGGCAAAGCGCACCGGCAATCCCTGGATTGCCACGTCATGGACGATCTGGTCGTAGGCGCGTTGCAGGAAGGTCGAATAGATCGCGCAGAATGGCTTCATCCCGGCGGCTGCCAGCCCGGCCGCAAAGGTAACCGCGTGCTGCTCGGCGATGCCGACATCAAACATCCGCTCGGGATGCGCTTGTGAAAACACATCAAGCCCGGTGCCTGAGGCCATTGCGGCTGTGATGGCGACAACGCCGGGATCCCGGTCCGCCTCGTCACAAAGCGCTTTGGCGAAAACCTTGGTATAGGCCGGCGCACTGGGTTTGGATTTTGACAGCGCCCCGGTCTCGGCGTCGAAGCTGCCGACGCCGTGATACTTGTCGGCGCTGTTTTCCGCCGGCGCATAGCCCGCGCCCTTGCGGGTGATCGCGTGGATCAGCACTGGGCCGTCGGCGACATTGCGCACTGTTCGAAGGATCGCCAGAAGCTGCGGCAGATCATGGCCATCCACAGGCCCGATATAGGAAAAGCCCATATGTTCAAACAGGCTGGATGTGCCCGCCAGAGCCCCAACGGCCTGGCGCGCCCGCGCCGCACCGGTCTTGAACGGCTCGGGCAGCATGGAAGCCGCCTTGCGCATCATCACGTCCATGCCGATTGCCGGTGCTTGCGTGCAGAGCGCCGAAAGATGTTTGGAAAATGCGCCGACCGAAGGCGAGATCGACATCTCATTGTCATTGAGGATGACAAACAGGCGCTTGCCCATGGTGCCGGCATTGTTCATGGCTTCATAGGCCATGCCCGCCGACATGGCTCCGTCGCCGATGACAGCGATGGCGTCGCCATCGCCAAAGCCGAAGGAGCGCGCAGTGGCAAATCCCAGCCCTGCGGAAATCGAGGTCGAGGAATGTGCGGCCCCGAATGGATCGTATTCACTCTCGGCGCGTTTGGTGAAGCCCGAAAGGCCGCCGTCCTGACGCAGGGTTGCCATCGCTTCGCGCCGGCCGGTCAGGATCTTGTGGGCATAGGCCTGATGGCCGACATCCCAGATCAGCTTGTCGCGCGGCGTGTCGAAGACTGCATGGATGGCGACCGTCAGTTCGACGACGCCCAGTGTCGAACCCAAATGCCCGCCGGTCGCCGCCACTTTGGCAATCGTGTCGCGGCGCAGTTCGTCAGCCAGACGAACGAGGTCTGCGTCGCTCATCTGACGCAATGCCTCGGGGCTCTTGATCCGATCGAGTATCGGCGTTGAATGTTCCGGTTTGGTCGCGATCCCCATAGTCAGGCCTCCCAATTGGTCCGGCACTGTGCCGGAAGGGCCGGGATCAAGAACGAGATTCCGGACCATCTTCATATTTGCCGGATTGGGAATAAATGTAAACAAAATTATACAAAATAAATGTCAGTCAAAATTGACACAATGATGCGTAAGACCGTCACCCGGTGAGTCTTCAGCCTTCTGCGGGGCCAAACAATGGGATTGTCAAAGGCCGATTGCAAAAGACGCTGGAGTGTATATTCTGCTTTACGTTGATATGTCTAATTATGTGGACACTCGCGTTTTATGAGAATTGTCCCGCGCCGTCAGCCAAGCTTACGGATCAGGCCGGATGAGGGCGCAAGCGGAATGAAAGGTGGTTTCAGCCATGGCCAAGCCCTATCCCTTTAGCGCCATTGTCGGTCAGGATGAGATGAAAGACGCGCTCTTGATGGCCGCGGTGGAGCCTTCGCTGGGCGGAGTTCTGGTGTTTGGCGATCGCGGCACCGGCAAGTCCACGGCCGTGCGGGCCCTTGCGGAACTCACCCCTGAACTCGTTTCGACCAAAGGCTGCCGTTACAATTGCGATCCCGCCACGCCCGCCGAACCGTGCCCGGTCTGTGCCGCCGCGCCCAGATCGGACCGAATCAAGCGTCGCGCGCCGATGGTGGATCTGCCCCTGGGCGCCACCGAAGACCGTGTCTGCGGAGCTCTCGACATCGAGAAGGCGCTCGTCTCGGGCGAACGCGCCTTCGAGCCGGGCCTGCTCGCCAAGGCCCACCGCGGCTTTCTTTATGTGGATGAGGTCAATCTGCTCGAGGACCATCTGGTCGATCTTCTGCTCGACGTTGCGGCCTCAGGGGTCAATGTGGTCGAGCGCGAAGGCCTCAGTGTGCGCCATCCCGCCCGTTTCGTGCTGGTCGGCAGCGGCAACCCGGAAGAGGGCGAGTTGCGCCCGCAATTGCTTGACCGCTTCGGCCTGTCTGTTGATGTGGCGTCTCCACGCGAGATCGCCTCGCGCATCGAGGTGCTCAAGCGCCGTGACGCCTATGAACAGGATCCTGATGCGTTTCACGCTTTGTGGGAGAAGGACGAGCAGAAGCTTGCCCGGCGCATTGTTGCCGGCCGCAAGACGGTCGGAACGGTCGAATTGTCCGAGCGCCTGATGACCATGATGGCGCATCTGTGCATGCAGCTGGGGGTCGATGGGCTGCGAGGGGAACTGACATTGATGCGCGCCACCCGCGCCAAGGCTGCCTTGTCCAAACGCTCGAAGGCGACGGTTGAGGATGTGCTTGCGGTCGCGCCGATGGCACTGAGCCACCGGCTCCGCCGCGATCCGCTCGATGAAGCCGGGTCCAAGGTTCGGGTTGACCGCGCCATCAGCGAAATTGCGGGGGCGCCAGTTGGAAATGCCTGATCAGGACGCCAGTGCTGGTCCCAAGCAGCACCCCGGGCTTGCACCCGGGCCGCACCCACAGTCACCGAAGGACCAGTGCTCGCCTGATCAAAGCTGGCCCCGGCAGCGCTGGAGTGACGCCTTGCTCGCTGCTCAGGTTCTCGCGGCTGGTGCCGGGTTGATTGGCGGCGTTCGCCTGCGCGCCGGTGCAGGGCCGGTCCGCGACCGCTGGCTGGAGATGGCCCGCGCGATGATGGACGCAAGAGCGGGCGGCAAACGGCCATGGATCCGCATTCCTGCCTCGTCCGCCGCCGGACGCCTGACCGGCGGCATTGACATCACGGCCACACTCACCGCCGGGCGCCCGGTGCATGAGAAGGGCCTTCTCGCACGTGCCGATGGCGGCGTGATCATCCTCGGCATGGCCGAACGGCTGAGCGGCAGCAGTGCAGCCATAATCGGCCGCACGCTTGATGACGGTGTTGCCAGTGGCGGCTCGGGACGTAAGCAGCCGGCGCGGTTCTCGGTGATCGCGCTTGATGAATCCGTGGATGAGGACGAGGACGTCCCCGCAGCTCTCGCTGACCGTTTGACCCTGGATGTGCGGCTTGAAGGGCTTTCCATTCACGATGCGGAGCTCGATCTCGATCTGGCCCGCGAGATGGGCGAAAATTTGTCCGATGCCGACGTCTGTGCAGCCGCGCAGATCGATGATGGTTTGCGTGAGGCCGCCGCGGCTATCTCGCTGGCGCTGCCTGCCAGCCCCTTGCGCCGCGGTCTCGATCTTCTGCGTGTGGCCAGAATTCTGGCAAGCCTGGAGCACAGCGAAACGGTTGATGGCGAACATCTGGCCGTGGCCGTCCGGCTTTGTCTCGGCCTGTCGCTGAATGCCAATGAACAATCTCAGCCCGAGCAAGAGCAAGCCCAGGAGGAGACCCAACCTGCCGAGCCCGAACAGATGCAGGCTGACCAGCCGGAGCAGCCCGATACCCCCGAGGACAGTGATCCCGAGCAGGAACCCTCCGAGGCCGAGACAGAGATAAGCGAGGAGGACATGCTGGTTGCCGCAGCCGCAGCCTCCCGTGCTGTGCTTGCCGAACTCGACCGGCCGGACCGCTCCACAGCGTCGAAATCGGCTCGCAGCGGAAAATCCGGGGGCTTCAAATCAGGGTCCCGCCGCGGCCGACCCGCCGGTATCGTCTCGCGTCCGCCCTATGCCGAGGCGCGGCCCGATATTGTTTCGACATTGCGCGCAGCCATTCCCTGGCAGCGCCTGCGCAATCCGGATTTTGCCCTGACGTCGGAAGGCGTCGCGCCGTCGCTCAAGATCCTGCCATCGGACTTCCGTTACATCCGGTTCCGTCACCGCACCGAATCCACCGCGATCTTCGCCGTCGATGCCTCGGGCTCGACGGCCATGGAGCGCTTGGCCGAGGCCAAGGGCGCGATCGAACTGCTGTTGGGCGATTGCTATGTCCGCCGCGACCATGTTGCGCTGATTACCTTTCGCGGGCGAGCCGCTGAGACACTGTTGGAGCCGACACGCTCGCTGGTCCGCGCCAAGCGTTCGTTGACCGGCATGCCCGGAGGCGGCCCGACGCCGCTTGCCGGTGCCATTCGCCGCTCGCTCGAAATCGCAGGCATGGTTCAGCGCCGCGGCCAGTCACCGTTGATTGTCTATCTCACCGATGGCAGCGGCAACATTGCGCTTGATGGCGGCGCAGACCGCGCCCGTGCCCGCGATGATGCCCAGATGCTCGCCCGCCAGGGCGCAGCTCTTGGCTACCGCTCAATCCTGATCGACATATCGCGCCGCCCGCGCGAGGCGACCCGCGATCTCGCCCGCTCCATGCAGGCGCAATATTGCCAGCTGCCCAATGTGTCAGCCAGTGCGGTCAATGCCATCGTCAGCGCAGAACTGCAAAAGGCCGCCGGGCCATGAGCCTGTCTGCCCGCCCACCCGATCTCGACATCGAAGGCCGCAACTGGCCGTTTCGCGACCACAGCCGTTTGGTCGCATCGGGAGGGATGGACTGGCATGTGCAGGAGCTGACCGTCAGGAAGGGAGCACCGGTCGCGCTGCTGGTGCACGGCGCCGGCGCTGCTGGCCATTCTTTTCGCGGTCTCATGCCATTGCTGTCAAAAAACCATCACGTCATCGCGATCGATCTGCCCGGTCACGGTTTCACACGCGGCGCAGGCGCGCGCGATCTGACGCTGCCGGGAATGGCGCGCGCACTCTCCGGACTACTCGTCAAACTCGACCTCAACCCTGCCATCGCCATTGGCCATTCCGCAGGCGTTGCGGTGTTGCTCGAAATGGCATTGTCGCAATCCTTTGCGCCCGGGCGCATTGTCGGCCTCAACGGCGCGCTTGAACCGATCCGCGGCAATGCGCTGCTGTCGCCACTCGCCAAGCTGTTGTTCGCCAATCCGCTGACCTCGCGTTTTGTCTCGTTCCAGGCGCGGATGGTGGATATGGCGGGCCATGTGCTGCGCGCCACCGGTTCGCGGATCGATGGCAAGGGGCGCGATTGCTACGCCATGTTGCTGCGCCAGCCTGCTCATGTCAGCGGCGCGCTGGGCATGATGGCCAACTGGAACCTCGATCCGCTGATCGCCCGCCTCGGACAGATTTCAGTGCCGGTGACGCTGATTGCCGCCGCAGACGATCCGATGGTACCGGATCGCGTGTCGCGTCAGGCAGCCCAGCGCATCCCTGGCTGCGGGCTCGAAATTCTCCCCTATGGCGGCCACCTTTTCCACGAGGTGGCGCCTGATCAGGTCTTTTCCCTGATCGTCAATTCACCCTCCGCCCAACCGGCCAAAAGATCGGTGGCTTGAGATGTTTGTGTTGCGCAGAACCGCACCCTCAAGCCCGAAGGACACACGGCCATGATGACCGTTCATGACACCTTGCTCGCAGGCGGCCAGTCCGCCGACGCCCGGCCTCATGCCATCGTGATTGGCGCCGGATTCGGTGGGCTCGCCGCCGCTGTCAGGCTCGGCGCGCGCGGATACCGCGTCACCGTGCTCGAAAAGCTCGAACAGCCCGGCGGCCGCGCATCGCAGTTCCGCCAGGATGGTTTCACCTTCGACGCAGGACCAACCATCATCACCGCGCCTTTCGTCTTTGAGGAATTGTGGGCGTTGTGCGGCCGCAAGCTCTCTGACGATGTCTCGCTGGTCTCGCTCGATCCCTTCTACACCGTGCGTTTCGATGATGGCCGCGAGTTTCGCGCTTCGGCCAATGATGCCGCGATGGAAGCGGAGATCGCCAGATTCTCCCCGGGCGATGTCGACGGCTATCGCCGTTATCTTGAGGAGAGCGAGCGCTGCTTCCGGACTGGCTTTCTCGGCATGATCGACAAATCCTACGCCACGCTGGGCGCAATGGCCCGATCGATGCCAGGCCTCATCATGCGCCGCGCCGAACGCTCGGTTTACAAGCTGGTGTCGAAATACATCAGGAACGAGCAACTGCGCCAGGCGCTGAGCTTCCACCCGCTGTTCATCGGCGGCAACCCGATGCGCTCCTCGGGCGTGCTCAGCCTGATTTCCTATCTCGAGCGGGAATATGGGGTGCATTACGCCAAGGGCGGCACCCATTCGCTGGTCAAGGGACTGGCCGGGCTGATCGCCGGGCAGGGGGGCACGATCCGCACCAATGCGGAAGTGGCCGAAATCACTGTCGAGAATGGCCGCGCCACTGGTGTCTGGCTTCAAGGCGGGCAGGTCATTGCGGCTTCCATCGTGGTTTCCAATGCCGATGCCGGCTGGACCTATTCGAAACTGCTTGCCAAACATCCGCGCAAGCGCTGGACCGACGCCAAGATCGGCAGGGCAAAATACTCCATGAGCCTGTTCGTCTGGTATTTCGGCGTGAACCGGAAATATGACCACGTGCCCCACCATACGGTGATGATGGGACCGCGCTTTGGCGGCCTCCTGCATGATATTTTCGACGCCAAGCACCTGGCCGATGATTTCAGCCTCTATCTCTACCGGCCGTCGGCCAGCGACGATTCGATGGCGCCGGAAGGCTGCGACAGCTTCTATGTGCTCTCGCCGGTGCCCAATCTCGATGCCGACATCGATTGGGCGAAGACCGCCGAACCCTACCGGCGCAAGATCGAGGCCCATCTCGAGGCCACCGTGCTGCCTGGTCTCAAGGATCATGTGGTCACCTCGAAACTGATGACCCCGATTGATTTCCGCGACCGGCTGCTCTCGATCAAGGGCGCCGCCTTCGGCATCGAACCGGTGATCACCCAACTGGCCTGGTTCCGCCCGCACAATATCTCCGAGGAAGTCGAAAACCTGTTCATCGTCGGCGCAGGCACCCATCCGGGCGCCGGGCTTCCCGGCGTCGTGTCCTCCGCCAAGATCCTCGACAAGGTCGTGCCCCATGCCAGAACCGTCAACTGAAAGCTTTGCCCTTGATCCAGTGCTCCGCCGTGAATGCGAGGAGGCGATTCGTGCTGGCTCGAAGTCTTTCCTCGCAGCCTCGATGCTGTTGCCCGGCTCAACCCGGATGGCAGCGCGGGCGCTCTATGCCTTTTGCCGCGCAACCGACGATCTGGTCGATGAAAGCGCCGATCCGGCCGAAGGACTGGCGGAAATCCGCGCCCGGCTTGATGCGATTTACCGTGGAACGCCGCGCGATCATCCGGCCGACCGCGCCTTCGTGGCCGTGGTTGAGCATTACGCCCTGCCACGCGCGCTGCCCGATGCACTGGTCGAGGGGTTTGAATGGGATGTCGGCAACCGAACCTACCGTGACTGCAACGAGCTGTGCGCCTATTCGGCCCGCGTCGCCTCCACCGTTGGCGTGATGATGACGCTGATCATGGGGGTGTGTGACCGCGCGGTGCTGGCCCGGGCCGCCGATCTCGGCCTTGCCATGCAACTGACCAACATCGCCCGCGATGTCGGAGAAGACGCGCGCCGCGGCCGCATCTACCTGCCGCTCGACTGGCTTGAAGAGGCGGGCATCGATCGCGAAGCGTTTCTTGCCAACCCCGAAGCGTGTCCGGCGATGCGCGCCACCACCGAACGTCTGCTCAATACCGCCCAGAGCCTTTATGCCCGCGCCATGACCGGCATCGCCGGCCTGCCATTGACCTGCCGCATGGCGATCCGGAGTGCGGCGCTGATCTACCGCGAAATCGGCCGCGAGATCGAGAAATCCGGACATGACAGCATCACCCTGCGCGCCCACACCTCGACCCGGCGCAAGCTCGAGCTGATCGCCCAGGCGGCCTCGACACCGTTCCTTTTCCAGCCGGTGTCGACAGAACCGGCCCACCCGGAGGTGCGGTTTCTGGTCGAGGCGGCCGCTGCAGGCCGCAGCCAGGCCCCGCGCGGCGTCGACGCCAAGGCCGGCCGCATGATCGAACTGATGGCCCGCTCCGAAGACCGCCGGCGCACCGCCAGTTTCAATGTCTGATGTGCTCAAAGGCCGTGTGTTGCCATGAAATATGCAGGCCTGATCGAAATCGCACTCACCTTCGGCGGTTTTCTGCTGTTCATCATCTGGCAGATGCGCACTCTCAAACGTGACATGCGTGCGCGAGAGGAACGCGAGGCCCGCGAGCGTGAGCAAGGTCCTCAGAATTAGGCAGTCAACCGCGCTTTCCTCACCGTCTGCGCGGCATCCGGAATGGCAGCATCGCCTTGACGACCGGCGAGGCGAAACGGTCGCCTGAAAGGCTTTCATGCATCAACTCGATGTCTTCACCCAGCAGCCGGGTGGCCATGATCGAGCGGGTGTAGAACGGCCCGTCCTCAAGCGTCCGCACAACCCGGGCCGTGGCTTCGGAACCCTGATCGTGATGGCCTGAGCGCGGCACGCCCCAGAAACCCTTGGAAAGCGCCGTCTTCTCCGGCATCTCGAACGGGTGTACGGCCCCGTCGCGGCTGATCCGCAGTGCGATCTGGCCATGCCCGCCATCCTTGCGGATCGCGTCATAGAGGATCACCGCATCGCCATCGGGCGTTAAGCCACGCGCCCAGTCCCAGAGCTTGAAGCCTTCCTCCAGCGGTTCGGTGCCCCAGTTGCTGTCCATGTAGCCATGGCCGGACCACCCTTCAGCCCCGGTCTCCATTTCAAGCCTGATCCGGCCGATGGGCGAGACCGGCCACCAGCGGTGCCGGCCGTCCTGATCGATATCGAAAACCTGCGGGGTCACGGCGTCAGGGGAAAACCGGATGGTTCCCTTGATCCGTCTGGGCAGCAAGTGCGCCGGCGGACGGGGAACCGAGATCTCGTCAAAATCGACGATGATGTCGGAACCATCGCGGCGGATCCCGCTTGGCCCGACCTGAAACGAGGTTGCGTCACGGCGCATCGAGCCGCGTCCGCGCTCGGTCATGCTCCAGCGGTTGCCGCCGGGCCGGTAGAGAGCGACGTTGATGCAGACATGATCCTCGGGGTCGCGCCGGCCTGCCCAGTGGTAATAGGGTGAGAACACCGAACCGACAAAAGAGATCACGGACAGTCCGTATTGGCCGCAATCGCTCAGGCCGTCGACATACCACCAGAGATAACCGCCGGGCGGGACAGGCGCATCGAAGCGAGGTCCTCGGCCAGGCTCTCCGCCGCCAGCATTCCGGAAAGCGTCGCCATCGGCACGCCCGGACCCGGATGGGCGCTGCCCCCCGCCAGATAGAGCCCCGGAATCCGCGTCCGCGACCCCGGTCTCCGGAACGAGGCTGTCCATCCGTGCGAGGCCCGGCCGTAGAGCGCCCCCCCCGTCGCCGGAAACAGCTGATGAAACTGTGCCGGGGTCGTGGGGACGCAATCCATCCCGCTTTTCTCTATCTCCAGCCCCGAGGCCGAAAGCAGTGCGAGTGCCTGATCGAGACATGTTGCGGTTTCCTTGTCGCTAAATTCTGTCTGGTCGCCATCTGCCGGGGCGTTGAGGATGAACAGCATCCGCTCGCGCTCGTCCGCATCGTTGAGCTTGCCTGCATCGTCGCGGTCCTGGGCGCAGATATAGGTGGTCGGGCTTGATGGAATCGCCCGCCGTTTTGACATGGTTTCGAATTCCGCCCGGTAGTCATCGGAGAAGAACACAGTGTGATGGGCCAGCGGAAAGCCTGATGTGCGCGCCGTCATGGCGAAGGTCAGCGCCGAAAAGGACCGCTTCGGCCGCGGGGTCGGCGCGACGCCTGTGTCCGTACCATCCACAAGGCCCTTGAGCGCCGAGATGTCGCCATTGAAGATGATCCGGTCAGCCAAAAGCTGCTCACCGGAAGCAAGTGTCAGTCCGGTCACGCCCTGCCTGCCGCTTCCAATCGCTGAAACATCTGCGCCATAGCGGAATTCGACACCCATTTCGCGCGCCAGCGTCTCCATGCTCTTGGCAAGCCCATGCATGCCGCCTTGCGCCAGCCAAACGCCATCCTGTTCGGCATGGGCAACCAGCATCAGCGTCGCGGGGGCCTGAAATGGTGAGGATCCGCAATAGGTGGCGTAGCGGCCGAACAATTGCCTCAGCCGCGGATCGGAAAAATGCTCGCCAAGCGCCGACCACAGGGTTGAAAATGGCTTGAGCGCCCATTGCTGCTTGAGATTGAGCGGACCGATCCGCGCGATCAGCGACAGCGGGCCGGGCCGTTGTGCATCTATGTAGCTTGGCTTCAGCGTGGCGAACATCGCCGCACTCTGAGCCGCGAACCGGCGATAGCCTTGCGCATTCGCCCGGTTGGAAAAGGCCTCGATGGCCCGCGCGCTTTCTTCGACATCCGCAAACAGATCCAGTTGCGCACCGTCGGACCAGCCATGGCGGGCGAGCACACGCGCCTGGTTCAACCGGATCCGCGCCTCAAGCGAGGTGCCTGCCATTTCAAACAGCCGCTCGAAAACCCAGCGCATGGTCAGCACCGTGGGACCCGCATCCACCTGCCTGCCGCCCACGCCGAGCCTGCGCATCTTGCCGCCCGGTGTTGCGGCGCGGTCGAGAACGGTGACATCCATGCCGCGCGATGCCGCCGAAATGGCGGCGGAAAGCCCTCCGGCTCCCGCTCCCACGATGATCACCTTCTGGCGCGGCGTCCTGTTGATGTCACTCTCCTTTGGTTGTGGTGGCAAACAGCGTTGACAATCCATCCAGTTATGTCAGGATTACTTTACACATATGAATGTCATTTAAAAGTGACATTCGGAATTGGCGCTGGAGGGAGAGCCCAGATGGATCTGCAAAAACGCATTGACCGCAACCTGGAACAGGCCATTACCTTCGCAACGGCTGGCGGCAACCCGTCAATCATCTGTGACGCGCTGCGTTATTCGGTGTTCCCCGGTGGTGCCCGCATCCGTCCGCGCTTGTGTCTCGCGGTGGCGCTTGCAGAAGGCGACGAGGCTCCGAGCGCTTCCAATGCCGCGGCTACGGCGATTGAGCTGCTCCATTGCGCCTCGCTGGTGCATGATGATCTGCCCTGTTTCGATGATGCCGCCACGCGCCGTGGCAAGCCGAGTGTCCATACCGCTTTCGGCGAAACCACGGCCGTGCTCGCTGGTGACGCGTTGATCGTGCTGGCTTTTGAGACCATTGCACGCGAATGCCTGGCCACACCGGACCGGATTGCGCCATTGATCGGCGTTATCGGCCGCGCCGTCGGCATGCCCCATGGCATCATTGCCGGTCAGGCCTGGGAGAGCGAGAAAAGCATCGATCTCAAGGTCTACCACCGCGCCAAGACCTCATCGCTGTTCATCGGCTCGACCACCGCCGGCGCCATTGCCGCCGGAGCGGATCCGCAAAACTGGTATCGGCTTGGCGAAGCGCTGGGCGATGCGTTCCAGGTCGCCGATGACCTGCGTGACTTTGCTTCAAGCCCCGAGGAAATAGGCAAGCCCTGCGGCCAGGACGCAGCCCATGACCGGCCCAATGCGGTGCATGAACTGGGCCTGGGTGGCGCGGTGCAGAGGCTTCAGGACCTGGTCGGCCAGGCGGCCGCCTCGATTCCCGATTGCCGCGGCTCCGACATGCTCAAGCAATTGATTCTGGGTGAAGCCAAGCGGCTGGTTCCAAAGAGCCTCGCCACCGTGGCTGCCTGAGACCATGGCGTCCACCGTCCCGGTCGCACGCCACGGCCGCCACGGTCTCGCCCCCCAGCCCGAACACCAGCCACGACCAGACTGGCGTTCCCGGCTGCAGGCTTGGCGTGCGCGGCTGGTCGCGCGGCCGGGGTTTCGCCGTCTGGCCCAGCGGCTTCCCTTGTCCAGTTCCTATGCGCGCGCCCGCGAAAACGATCTTTTCGCTCTGGTGAGCGGCTTTGTGCAAAGCCAGATTCTTTTCACCAGCCTGAAGACAGGTCTCATCGATGCGCTTGCAGATGGGCCTGTGACCATGGCCGAGCTGGCATCCCGCACAGGTTTTCCTCAGGATCGCCTCGACCGGCTTGTTCAGGCCGCGCAATCGGTCGGGCTGGTTGCCACAGGTCAGGATGGCTTTGTAACGCTGGGCGATCATGGTGCCATCATCTGCAGTGATGAGGGTCTGCGCGCGATGATCAATCATCATGCGTTGCTCTACCGGGATCTCAACGATCCGGTGGCGCTGTTTGACGGTTCATACACCGACACCGAGATGCGACGGCTCTGGTCCTATGCCGGTTCGGGCCGCGAAAGCGCTGTTGAGCCCGAAGACGCGGCTGCCTATTCGGCGCTGATGGCGGCCAGCCAGTCGATGCTGTCGGACGAGATTCTCGACGCATATGATTTTGGCAGGCACACAAGCCTGATCGACATTGGCGGCGGCGAGGGCGCTTTCCTGACGGCTGTCGCCAAACGCTACTCCGGTCTGCGGATGTCACTGTTTGATCTGCCACCGGTGGCCAAACGCGCGCGGGACAGGTTTGCCGCTCACCCGCTGGGCCAATGCCCGCGCTGCTATGGCGGCAGTTTCCTCGACGACACGCTGCCCCGCGGCCATGACTGCGTCTCGCTGGTGCGGGTTCTGTTCGATCACGAGGATGCGGTCGTATTGCGGCTTCTGCGCAATGTCCGCGCCGCCATGGAGCCCGGGCAGACGCTGGTAATCGCCGAGCCGATGGCCGGCAACGATTCACGCGGCCAGCGCTACGCCACCGCCTATTTCGGTGTCTACGTCATGGCGATGGGATCTGGCCGCTGCCGGACGCCTGACGAGATCGGTGCGCTGGCAAAGCAGGCCGGCTTCTCCCGTTTTGACATCCGTCCCTGCCGTTCGCCGCTGATGGCAACAATCGTTGTCGTGTTTCCCTGACAATCGTCGCCGGCAATGTAAAATATAGTTGACATATATTGGCGTAAAATTGATATTACACTCAGGAGGCAGAGTCTCGTCCTCAAGGGGCAGGCCAAAGATCATGCAGACACAGGCAATCGTTTTTGAACAACCGGAGCGCATCGGACTGCAGGCGCTTCACGTTGCCGAGCCCGGCGACGGCGATGTGGTTGTTCATTCGGCCTGGAGTGGGATCAGCGCCGGCACCGAAAAGCTCCTGTTCGAAGGCCGCATGCCGGCGTTTCCGGGAATGGGCTATCCGCTGGTGCCTGGCTACGAGACTGTCGGGCGGGTCGTTTCCGCAGGGCGTGACGCGCCGTCAGGTCTCGAGGGCAGCCTCGTCTTTGTGCCCGGTGCGCGCGGTTACCGCGATGCTGCCGCCCTGTTCGGCGCTTCCGCCGCAGATCTTGTTGCACCTGCAGACCGGGTGATCCCAATCTCCGAGGATCTGGCGCAGACCGGAACACTTCTTTCTCTCGCAGCCACCGCTTATCACGCGCTCACACTGCCCGGCATGAAAACGCCTGATCTGGTGATCGGTCACGGCATCGTCGGCCGTCTGACGGCGCGCCTCATCATTGCCATGGGACACAGGGCGCCAACGGTCTGGGAAATCAATCCCGCTCGCAAGCATGGTGCGGACGGTTATGAAGTCACCACGTCTGAAGCCTGCAAGGGCCAGACCTTCGCCTCGGTGATCGACGCCTCCGGCGATCCTGACATTCTCGACAAGGCCATTGCCGTGCTTGATCGCGGTGGCGAAATCATTCTTGCCGGCTTCTACAGCGAGACCATGAGCTTTCGCTTCACGCCTGCCTTCATGCGCGAAGCCCAATTCCGCATCGCCGCTGAATTCAAGCCTGGCGATGTCCACGCGGTCCTCGAACTGCTGGCCGCCGGCCGGCTGTCGCTCGATGGCCTGATTACCCACAGCTCAAGCCCGGCCGATGCCGAGGCTGCGTACCGGACCGCCTTCGGCGATCCGGAGTGTCTGAAAATGATCATTGATTGGAGGGAACCTCAATGACTGAAGGCTTCGGCGGAAACGCAACAGACAGGATCCATGATCTCTTGAGAGAAGAGGCGGCCATCGAACCGGATCAGCCACACACCGGGCCGGTCAAGAAAGACACCCAGATCATTGCCATCTACGGCAAGGGCGGCATCGGCAAATCCTTCACGCTGGCAAACCTGTCCTGCATGCTGGCCCAGCTCGGCAAGAAGGTGCTGCTGATCGGCTGCGATCCCAAGAGCGACACCACCTCGCTGCTGTTTGGCGGCCGCGCCTGTCCGACCATCATCGAGACCTCGTCGGCCATGAAGGCCGCCGGCGCCGAAATCACCATTTCCGACGTCTGCTTCAAGCGCGACGGCGTTTTCGCCATGGAGCTTGGCGGCCCCGAGGTTGGCCGCGGTTGCGGCGGACGTGGCATTATTCACGGCTTTGAAACGCTTGAGAAGCTCGGCTTCCACGACTGGGACTTCGACTATGTGCTGCTCGATTTCTTGGGCGACGTGGTCTGCGGCGGCTTCGGCCTGCCGATTGCCCGCGACATGTGCCAGAAGGTGGTTGTTGTTGGTTCGAACGACCTGCAATCGCTCTATGTCGCCAATAATGTCTGCTCCGCAGTTCAGTATTTCCGCAAGCTCGGCGGTAATGTCGGTGTCGCCGGCATGGTCATCAACAAGGATGACGGTTCGGGTGAGGCAGCTGCCTTCGCCAAGGCTGTCGGCATCCCTGTTCTGGCGGCGATTCCGCAGGATGACGACATCCGCAAGAAGAGCGCCAACTACCAGATCATCGGTCATCCCGACAACCGCTGGGGCCCGCTGTTCCAGACGCTTGCCATCAATCTCGGCATTGCCCCGCCGGTTCTGCCTGAGCCGCTTGACCAGGACGGCCTGATCAACCTGTTCGACTCCAGCGACACCGGCGGCGATTACGTTCTGGTCCCGGCGCTGCCTGAAGACATGTGTCCGGCCTCGGCCCTGGCGCGGCCGTCCCTCGAAGTCGTCTACGACACGGTGTGATGATGGACGATCTTTCCCCAACACGAGAAGAGGTCGCACCCGTATCGGTTGATGATACGCCCGCTGAAGGCATGTCCTGTGCCTCCGGCGCCGAAAAGATGAAGGCCCAGGCCATGGCCTCGGGTAAATCGGAGCTGATGGAACGGCTTGAGGCGGACTATCCGAAAGGTCCGCATGATCAGCCGCAATCCATGTGTCCGGCCTTTGGTTCGCTCAGAGTGGGGCTGCGCATGCGCCGCGTCGGCACGATCCTGTCGGGCTCGGCCTGCTGCGTCTACGGCCTGACCTTCACGTCGCATTTCTATGGCGCCAAGCGCTCGGTCGGCTATGTGCCGTTCAACTCGGAATCGCTGGTGACCGGCAAGCTTTACGAGGACATCCGCGACGCGGTCCACGAAATGGCCGATCCGGAGGCCTATGACGCCATCGTGGTGACAAGCCTGTGCGTACCGACGGCTTCGGGCGTTCCGCTGCAGATGCTTCCCAAGCAGATCAACGGTGTGCGCATTGTCGGCATCGATGTTCCGGGCTTCGGCGTGCCGACCCATGCGGAAGCCAAGGATGTCTTGTCCTCGGCGATGCTGACCTATGCCCACGAGGAGGCCGAGAGCGGCCCGGTTCAGGCACCGCGCACCGGTGTCGAGGAACGTCCCTCAGTCACGCTTCTGGGTGAGATGTTCCCCGCCGATCCGATGATGATTGCAGCCATGCTGGAACCGATGGGACTTGCCGCCGGTCCGGTTGTCCCGGTGCGGGAATGGCGTGAGCTCTATGCCGCGCTCGATTGCGCCGCCGTGGCCGCCATCCATCCCTTCTACACCGCTTCGGTCCGCGCCTTCCGCGCCGCCGGGCGCAAGGTGATCGGCTCCGCGCCGGTTGGCTTCGAAGGCACCGATTCCTGGCTGCAGGCGATCGGCGAAAGCTGCAACGTCTCGCAAGCCCGGATTGACGCCGCCCGCAACGCCTTTGGCGGAGCGATCCGTGGCGCGCTGTCGGAAAACCGCATCAAGGGCCGCATCACGCTGTCGGGCTATGAAGGCTCCGAGCTGATCGTTGCCCGGCTTCTGGTCGAAAGCGGCGCAGACCTCAAATATGTCGGGACAGCCTGCCCGAAAACCGAGTTCTCGGCATTGGATGCCGACTGGCTCCAGGCCCACGGTGTTCATGTCGAATACCGCGCATCGCTCGAGCAGGACCTGGCCGCCATGGCCGAGTTCAAGCCCGATCTGGCCATCGGCACCACGCCGGTTGTGCAGAAGGCCAAGGAGCAGGCCACGCCTGCGCTTTACTTCACCAACCTGATCTCGGCCCGCCCCTTGATGGGGCCGGCGGGAGCCGGCTCGCTGGCTGCCGTGGTCAACGCGGCCATCGACAACAAACCGCGCTTTGACCGGATGAAGGACTTCTTCGAAGGGGTCGGCCAGGGCGACAATGCCGGTGTCTGGGAAGACACGCCGGTCGACCGTCCGGCTTTCCGCAAGAAATTCGCCGCCAAGGCTGCCGCATCGAAAAATGCGGTCGATTCCGGGGAGGCTGTGGGCACATGACTCTGATCATAGATCATGACAGGGCAGGGGGCTATTGGGGCTCGGTCTATGTCTTCACCGCGATCAAGGGCATGCAGGTGATCATCGACGGTCCGGTGGGCTGCGAGAACCTGCCGGTCACCTCGGTGCTGCATTACACCGATGCGCTGCCGCCGCATGAATTGCCCATCGTCGTCACCGGCCTGGGCGAGGAAGAGCTCGGCCAGCACGGCACCGAAGCCGCGATGAAGCGCGCCCGCGCCGTGCTCGATCCCAATCTGCCGGCAGTCGTCGTCACCGGTTCCATCGCCGAGATGATCGGCGGCGGGGTGACGCCGGAGGGCATGAACATCCAGCGATTCCTGCCCCGCACCATCGATGAGGACCAGTGGCAATCCGCCGACCGGGCGCTCAAATGGCTGTGGACCGAATACGGCCCGAAAAAGGGCAAGGTCCGTGACGTGAAACCGCGCAAGGAAGGCGAAAAGCCCAAGGTCAACATCGTTGGCGCGATTTACGGCACCTTCAACCAGCCCTCGGATCTGGCCGAAATCCGCCGCCTGATCGAAGGCATCGGCGCCGAAGTCAACATGACCTTCCCATTGGGCAGCCATCTCGCCGATGTCGGCAAGCTTGCTGATGCGGAGGCCAATGTCTGCCTGCACCGTGAGTTCGGCAGATTGCTCTGCGAAGCGCTCGACCGGCCCTATCTGCAGGCCCCGATCGGCATCCACTCGACGACCGCATTCCTGCGTTCGCTGGGCGAAATTCTCGGGCTTGATCCCGAGCCGTTCATCGAGCGCGAAAAGCACACCACCTTGAAGCCGATGTGGGACCTGTGGCGCTCCGTCACCCAGGACTTTTTCGCCACTGCGAGCTACGCCATCGTGGCCGGTGAAACCTACGAGCGCGGCATCCGCAATTTCCTCACCGAAGAGATGGGCATGCCCTGTTCTTTTTCGGTCCAGCGCATTGCCGGCAAGAAAACCGACAACCAGGCGATCCGTGATCTGATCAAGGAGAAACCGCCTCTGGTGATGTTCGGCTCCTACAATGAGCGCATGTATCTCGCCGAAGCCGGCAGCAGGGCGATCTACGTCCCGGTGTCGTTCCCCGGCGCGATCATCCGCCGCCACACCGGCACGCCGGTGATGGGCTATTCGGGCGCGTCCTGGCTGATCCAGGAGGTCTGCAACGCGCTCTTTGACGCGCTGTTCTCGATCCTTCCGCTTGCCACGGACATGGATCAGGTCGAGGCGACGCCGGCAATATTGCGTGGTGAGCTCCCCTGGGCACCGGAAGCCAAAGCCAAGCTCGATCATGAAATCGGTCTCGAGCCGGTGCTGATCAGAATTTCCGCGGCCAAACGGCTTCGCGATGCATCCGAGGCGGAAGCCCGGGCGCGTGGTGCCGAACAGGTCATTCAAGACGATGTGGATCAGGCTTCGCGCGCGCTCAAGCGCGGGCGGGCCGCATGAAACGCCGGCTGAGATCCGGCAACCAAGGAGAAGTGCGATGACAATGACAGTGCATCATAGAGAACGGCAGGCAGCCCGCGGGCAATCCCGGACCGATCGTATCGAGTACCGGCTTCTGGTAGCGCTCGCCTTCGTCATCTGTTTCGTCATGGTGGCGGCATCGCGCGCGCTTTCAGCGTTTCGCGGTCATCCGGTGAAGACCCATGGCCAGTCCATTTTTGCGGAGGCGCGGGCTTCGGCCCATGCCACCGCCGGTTACGCGTTCATCGCCTAGCCAGACCAGTTTGCCGGTGTCCAAACCCGGCAAAACCCGCCAAGGCCTCCGGTTTGCCGGCGGATCGAGGCACCCGGCTGCGGGGCACCGCAGCGCTTGTGACTAGGAGGTACTTCAATGTCCAGTCCAAACACCGTTTCGCTTTCGGGAATGACCGAAGGCGAAGCACAGGAGTTCCACTCGTACTACCTCCAGGGGATGATTGCATTCGTGGCGATAGCCGTCGTTGCACATCTTCTCGTGTGGTTTTGGCGTCCGTGGATCCCGGGTCCGGATGGCTACGCTTCGCTCGAAGGCGTTGGCCAGACCGTGACTTCACTCCTGCCAATGCTCGCGTAAAGGAGAAGCGAAATGTGGAGAATCTGGATGATTTTCGACCCGCGCAAAACGCTGGTCGTCCAAGGCGTCTTCCTGTTCGCGCTGGCTGTGATGATTCATCTCGTCCTGCTCAGCACGACACGCTTCAACTGGTTCGAGGGAGCCCCGGTTGTGACCGGCGCGCTCGATCCGGCGACCATCCTGGGGCTTATCCCCACGATGATCGGCTGAACGCTGACAACAATGACTGCGGGCGGAACATGGACTTCGGCCCTCCGCCCGCGGTCGAAAACCGGGAATGAGACTGAGAGATGTCCGCAACGGTCTGCGGGGATGGAGATGAGCCATGGCGCTGCTGAGTTTTGAAAGAAAATACCGCGTTCGCGGTGGTACCCTGTTGGGCGGTGACCTGTTCGATTTCTGGGTCGGACCCTTCTATGTCGGGTTCTTCGGCCTGACCACGGCGTTCTTTTCGGCGGTGGGAACTGCTCTGATCCTCTATGGTGCGGCCATCGGGCCGACCTGGAACATCTGGCGCATTTCGATCGCCCCACCGGACCTGAGCTACGGGCTCGGCCTCGCGCCGCTGGCGGAAGGCGGGCTCTGGCAGATCATCACCATCTGCGCGATCGGGGCCTTCGCGTCCTGGGCGCTGCGGGAAGTGGAAATCTGCCGCAAGCTGGGCATCGGCTATCACGTGCCCTTTGCCTTTTCGGTGGCGATTTTCGCCTATGTGACGCTCGTGGTGATCCGCCCGATGCTGCTTGGCGCCTGGGGCCACGGCTTCCCATACGGCATCTTCAGTCATCTCGATTGGGTGTCCAACGTCGGATATCAGTATCTGCACTTCCACTACAACCCGGCCCACATGCTGGCCGTGAGTTTGTTCTTCACCACCACGCTGGCGCTGTCGCTGCATGGCGGCCTGATCCTGTCTGCCGCCAATCCGGGCCGTGACGGGACACTTGAGAACAAGCCGATGGAGGTCAAGACGCCTGAATATGAAGACACATTCTTCCGCGACATCATCGGCTATTCGGTCGGTACGCTCGGCATTCACCGGCTGGGCCTGATCTTGGCGTTGAACGCAGGTTTCTGGAGCGCGGTGTGCATCGTCATCTCCGGTCCGCTCTGGAACCAGGGCTGGCCGCAATGGTGGAATTGGTGGCTCGATCTGCCGATCTGGAGCTGAAAGGGACCTGACCATGGAATATCAAAACATCTTTACCCAAGTGCAGGTCCGGGGTCCGGTTGAGGCCGGTATCCCGCTCCCGCGCGGCGACGATGAACGCATCGGCCGCCCCTTCTACAACTGGCTTGCCGGCTGGCTGGGCAACGCCCAGATCGGTCCGATCTATCTCGGCTTTCTGGGCACGGCCTCGCTGATCTGCGGAGCCATCTGGTTTGTCACCGTCGGCTTCAACATGCTGGCCTCGGTCGGCTGGGATCCGTTCCAGTTAATCCGGCAGCTGTTCTGGCTGGCGCTTGAGCCGCCGCCGGCGAAATACGGCCTGTCGATTCCGCCGCTCAATGATGGTGGCTGGTACATCATCTCCAGCGTCTTCCTGCTGGCCTCGGTGCTGTTGTGGTGGGCGAGGATCTATGTCAGGGCGCGCGCGCTCGGTCTCGGCACCCACATCTTCTGGGCCTTTGGCGCGGCCATCTGGCTGTTTCTGGTGCTCGGCCTGTTCCGGCCGCTGCTGATGGGCAACTGGGCGGAAGCGGTTCCCTACGGCATCTTCCCGCACCTTGACTGGACCGCGGCGTTTTCGATCCGTTACGGCAATCTCTACTACAATCCGTTCCATTGCCTCTCGATCGTCTTCCTCTACGGCTCGGTGCTGCTGTTCGCCATGCATGGCGCGACCATTCTCGCCGTCACCCGTTACGGCGGCGAGCGCGAGCTCGAGCAGATTACCGACCGTGGCACGGCGTCCGAACGTGCGGCCCTGTTCTGGAGATGGACCATGGGCTTCAACGCCTCGATGGAATCCATCCACCGCTGGGCCTGGTGGTTCGCGGTTCTCACACCGATCACTGGCGGCATCGGCATCCTGCTGACCGGCACAGTTGTCGACAACTGGTACCTCTGGGGCATCAAGCACGGCATCGTCGCGCCATTGCCCGATCTTTGGCCAGCCGTCGTCGATCCGGCCATAGGGGGTTAACACCATGAAACTCTGGATACCATTTGCCACAGCAGCCGGCGTGTTTGTCGGCGCGGCCATCCTCTTTGGCGCCGACTGGGATACACCTCCTGTCGATACCGAGCAGATCGGCTTCCGCGGCACAGGCATGTTCCTGACCAAGGACCGGGAAAAACAGGCAGACCTCCGCCTCGCCAATGTCGTCCCCGAACCGCTCTATGAAGCGGATCCGGAAGGTGACCGTGCCGGCGATGTCTATGAGAACGTCCAGGTTCTTGGTGATCTTTCCGATGATCAGTTCAACCTGTTCATGGCCTCGATCACCGAATGGGTGTCGCCCGAACAGGGCTGTGCCTATTGCCACAATGAGGAAAACCTGGCTTCCGACGAGGTCTACACCAAGGTCGTTGCCCGCCGCATGATTCAGATGACCCAGACCATCAATGTGGACTGGCAGGCTCATGTCGGCGAGGTTGGCGCCACCTGCTACACCTGCCACCGCGGCCAGGCGGTTCCGGCCAATGTCTGGGCCACGGATCTTGGCCCCGGCAAGAAGGGCAGGGCGCTGGGATGGCGTGACGGGCAGAATGTTGTTGGCGAGCAGGTGGGCAACACTTCGCTTCCGACCAACGCGCTGGAGAGCTATCTGCTCGACGACAAGGAGATCCGTGTGCATTCGCTCACGGCTCTGCCCAATGGCGAAAACCCGACCACCACCAAGGAGACAGAGGAAACCTGGGCTCTGATGATGCACATGTCGGAAAGCCTCGGGGCAAACTGCATGACCTGTCACAATTCCCGTGCGTTCAACGACTGGGACCAGAGCCCGCCGCAGCGCGTGACTGCCTGGCACGGCATCCGCATGGCGCGCGAGATCAACCAGACCTACATGACGGGTCTTGCTCCGGTGTTCCCGGACAACCGCAAGGGGCCCGAGGGCGATGTGCTCAAGGTCTCCTGCGCAACCTGCCACAACGGCGTTCAGAAGCCGCTCTACGGCGTCTCAATGCTCAAGGAGTTCGTGGACTCACTCGGCACAAGAACCAACACCGATGTGCCTGACTACACAACCTACAAACCCGGTGAAACCCAGGTGATGGGCACGACGAACACGTCGGCGCTCACCCCTGCCGACACCGGCACCGAAGCAACGGCTCTGGCCTCCGCCGATTGAGCCCTGCCGCAAGTCGTGCTTTCCCTCAGCAGGGCTTGCGCACCAAGGGCCGGAGATCCCAACGGATCTCCGGCTCTTTATGCTTTTGCAACCCGATCCTGAAACAGCAATCCGGTTTGACGCGGACCGCACGCATGGGGCCGAACGGGCCAGTCTGCCGTCGACTCAAAAGCCACGGTCACGGATCATCCGGTCACCAACAGACACCCCCGGCGCGTTGGCCGGGGGTGTTACTACGGATCAGGAAATGAAATTGGAGACTGGCGGCCGGGCGCTGTGACAGTCAGACGTGCAGGTCCGGATAGCGCTCCGCATAGATTCGGAACCAGGGCGTGAACCGCTCCGGATGCTCGGCGATCTCCGTGGCCAGATCTGCAGGAGTGACCCAGCGAACCTCATCGACCTCAAGCGGATTGGGCTTGACCTCGAGCGTCGCCCTGTCGGCGCTGCCGACATACATGGTGACCTTTTCGTGCTCGTGCAGACCGCCGCCGACATCGGCGGAATACTCCACCACCCTGCGGCGCGACAGCGGCACGTTGAAGCCCAGCTCCTCATTCAGACGCCGGCGGGCACAGCTGTCGCTCGGCTCATCCCAATAGGGATGCGAACAGCAGGTATTGGCCCACAGGCCGCCGCAATGATACTTGGACGCCGCGCGTTTCTGGATCAGCAGATGCTCGCCATCGAACACGAAAATCGAGATGGCCAGATGAAACAGCCCGTCCTCATGCGCCTTGAGCTTCTCCACCGGATAAAGCGAGCCGTCTTCGGCGATGGCAGGAATGATGATTGGATGCGCGTTCATGGCAATGTCCTGTTTCAGCGTGCTGCGGCCAGGCGGGCCGCATGGGCCCGTTTGTCTTGCAGTTCGTTCACGGGCGTTTCAGCCCGTACTGTCGTGTCGGTCAACCCCTCCCAATGGCCATCCATGGCGAGAAGGTTGAAGCGTGTAAAGCAGTATTCGGAAAACCAGTTGTCCTGATAGGCGCACCGCACGGCCTCACCATGGGTCGCGCTTGTGCGTGCGAAACGCTCCATTTCTTCGACCGAATGCCACAGTGAAAACGTGACCTGGTGCAGCCAGGGAACTTCGCCGGTGCCGATCATGAACCGCCGGGTTGGCTCGCGCACAACCGCATCGGATATGGCCGGAACCCGGCTCCAGAAACGGATCAGCTTTGACGGCCGGATCGAGGCACGGGTCATCGCAACAAGCGGCATGCGCTGTTCCGGCGCGTCAGGGCCAGTTTCGAAATGATGCCCATCCCACTGGCCGCGCGATGAAACGGGTTCGAGATACAGCGTGGCCATGCGGTCGGCGGTGCCGCGGTAGCCCTTCAGGGATTGCGCTGTTTTGATCCGCTCGCGTGCGATCGCAAGCGACGGCCATTCCGCCAGCAGCGTGTAGACCCCAAAATTCGGCCGGGTGGAAAACCCTGCGCCCGACCCCGTGCCCATCAGCTTGAAGAAGCCCAGATCCGGTGTCTTGCGCAAAGACGGCTTCGCCAGACCCATCTGCGAAAACGCCCAGAGGCGTTGGCGCAGTGAGGAAAACCCGAAAAGCGAAAACGTCACCACCGCCACCGGACGGCCTCCTTCCAGATTACATGCACAAGCCCCGCCACTGGGGCAGGGCATGCTTGACGAAAACCGCCAGCGCTTGGCCTGGTGGTCGGCCTTTTAGGCAACCGCCCGCGAAAGCGCGCATTGGGACCACAGATCACACAAAGATTCCACCAGATGGCGGATGTCGTCTTCGCTGTGCATCGGTGTTGGCGTGAACCGCAGCCGCTCGGTGCCCACCGGCACGGTCGGGTAATTGATCGGCTGCACATAGACACCGTAATTGTCGAGCAGGATGTCGGAGATCCATTTGCACTTCTTGGCGTCACCCACCATCACCGGAACGATGTGGCTGGGGTTTTGCATGTGCGGGATGCCCTTGGCGTCGAGTGCCGCGCGCAACCGCGCAACATTGGCCTTATGCCCGGCACGTTCGGTCTGGCTGGCTTTCAAGTGCCGGATGGACGCCGTGGCACCCTTCGCAATCGCTGGCGGGATCGCGGTGGTGAAGATGAAGCCCGAAGAGAAGCTGCGGATGAAATCGCACACGGCCGTGGAGCCAGTGATGTATCCGCCCATCACGCCGAAGGCCTTGCCCAGCGTGCCTTCGATGATGGTGACCCGGTCCATCAGACCGTCGCGCTCGGCAACCCCGCCACCGCGCGGTCCGTACATGCCGACTGCATGCACCTCATCGAGATAGGTCATGGCACCGAAGCGCTCGGCCACGTCGAGGATCTCCTCGATCGGGGCCATGTCACCATCCATCGAATAGACGCTTTCAAAGGCCACCAGTTTCGGCGCCGCAGGATCATCAGCAGCCATCATTTCGGCCAGGTGCCTGGGATCATTGTGCTTGAACAACCGCTTTTCGGCGCGGCTGTGGCGGATGCCCTCGATCATCGATGCGTGGTTGAGCGCATCGGAATAGATGATCAGGCCGGGGATCTTGGCCCCCAGAGTGCCGAGCGCTGCCCAGTTCGAGACATAGCCCGAAGAGAAGATCAGTGCCGATTCCTTGCCGTGGAGGTCTGCAAGTTCCCGCTCCAGCATCACATGGGCATGATTGGTGCCTGAAATGTTGCGGGTGCCGCCGGCACCGGCGCCGCACTGGTCAATGGCGCCGTGCATCGCTTCAATCACTTTCGGGTTCTGCCCCATCCCGAGATAGTCGTTCGAGCACCAGACCGTAACATCATGCACGCTGCCGTCGCTGCGATGGCGCGTGGCCTTGGGAAACCCGCCGGCATGACGCTCAAGCTCTGCAAAGACCCGATAGTTTCCGGCCTTGTGCAGGGTATCGAGCTGCTCTTGGAAGTAGGTGTTGAAATCCATCTGATGAGGTCCCCCTAGCGTCATGCCCGCGCTGCTGCGCGGGATGTTTTTGGATCCGATTTTGAGAGATTTGCGCCCGAATTGTCCCGGGTTGGCGGTGATTGTTTTTTGGTCTTGCGTTCCATGGCCCAGGCCCAGAGCGCGGAATCGCGAATGGGCAGCACCAGAAAGAGATGCTCAAGCAGCGCCAGCGCTGCGAAACAGGCCAGCAACGTCCACTTGGCGGCGTCGTGTTCGGTGCCGGCATTTGCTGCGGCATTCGACAACCAGCCCAGAAGCACCGCGCTGGCCGACAGCGAAACATAGAACCAGCCGCTGGTCCTGTCGGTGCGGAAATAGCTTTTGAGATAGGACAGCCGGTCGGGCAGCATGTCGCTGATGGCGTGCCGCGCGCCCAGATAGATGTTGAGCTTGGTCGAGATCCGCATCACCCACATCAGCATGAAGGTCAGAAGCCCGGTGGTGTTGTCCGCACCTGCCATGAACCAGATCAGCGCAATCACCGTGGCTGCCAGCGCCAGCTCGTGATCGCGAACGGTCAGAAAGGCTGCGCGGAACCGCGATGTTTCGACCGGCGCCTGACCGGCCTCGATCCGCCGCGGTCCGGTCAGCAGTCCGATCAGGAATGTGGTTTCGTGCCAGGCCCACAGCGCCAGTGCGGAGAAGAAGGCGACATAGGCCGAGGACACCGTGGTTTGGTCATGCGTGGCCACAAGCCCCGCAATGCCTGCCAGGGCGACGCCGGTGGCAAGCGCCATCACGGCACCGAGATGCCGGCTTCCTGCCCGCGCCAGCGCCAGCACCAGCCCGGTGGCGACCCACCAGGCGATGCTTGCGACAGCGATTGCGGACAGGAAGGCCATGTTCGCTCCTACCAGACCGGCTGAAGCCGGCTTTTGACCGGGATTGTGTTGCTCTTGGTCGGGATCATGTAGAGCCGGGCAAAGGTCAGACCGGCACGGCCCATGTGAAAGGCCTTGGCGACCTTGCCGAAGATCCCGCCGCGTTCCTGGGCGGCATTGACCTGATCATTGATCCGGTTGAGCTTGCGCACACAGGCGATGAAGGCCGGATGATCCAGATCGAGCGTGATCGGGAACACCTGCTTGGTGATCTCGCTTGTCAGACGGAAGACCTTCATGTCGTAGTCTTCGATGTCCACATCAAGCGCCTTGTGGAACGCCGGACGGGCATGGTCGCGCACATACATGGTTGCGAACACAGCAAGCAGGAAGAACTTGATCCAGTAGACATTGGCGCCCGAAAGCAGCTTCGGGTCCGACCGCATGATCAGCGAGAAGGCCTCGCCATGACGGAACTCGTCATTGCACCATTCCTGGAACCATTTGAAGATCGGATGGAAGCGCTTGTCAGGATGCTTCTCCAGGTGCCGGTAGATGGTGATGTAGCGGGCATAGCCGATCTTTTCCGACAGATACGTCGCGTAGTAGATGAATTTCGGCCGGAAGTAGGTGTATTTCTTCGCCTTGGCGAGAAAGCCCATATTTACGCCGATGTTGAACTCCTTGAGCGCGTCAT